>JABUSB010000009.1:1717-4338 GCA_021444005.1 Malacoplasma sp. | reverse complement strand
TTAGTGCTTGTTTGTGATAATGAATTAATCAAAATTGCTTTAAGTGTAGCACCCATATTAGCATTAGTTAATAAATCTTTTAAGAAACTGATTAAATCAGCAGATGCAGTTGTAGATGAACCAGCATCGCTTGGAAACAATTTTTCAAATGAATACTTAGCTTCTAATCATTTCGCAACTGATTTTGGGTCAGTATTTGAATCATCTAGTGCATTGTTGCCACTTAAATCAAAACTATAATCTGCTGGTTTTGATAATTGCAATGTTGGAATGGTAATTGAAATTGGGGTAGTCCCATTATTTCAATAATTTTTAACTTTATAAGTTAATGTACCAGATATTGTACCGTTTGCTGCATCTACTACTAATCCAGATGCATCTGCAATTGAAGCAGTTGTTGTAGTATCTTGTGCTCAACCAGTTACAGTTTTGTTTCCATCTTCTGAAACATTATAAGAATAGACTTGTGAAAGGTTAGCAATTATAGCATTTTTTGTAGCTTCGGTTGCAATTGAATTTGGATCGATTGTAGTTGTAGTGTCATCTATTGTTGCAGCTTTATAAGTACTTTGTAATTGGTCATCTGTAATTCCAAATTGGTAGCCTTTTAATGCAGCAACAGTGGCAGTTGTATTAGTTGTTGCACCTGATAAATCTGTTACTGCAGCATTTGTATTATTGCCTGGGAATGAGATAAAGTTTTCTTGTAATGCTACTGCATTATTTGTTTCAGTTCCCGTTGAGATATAACCATAAAATGTTTTAGCAGTTGCTTCCCCTTCTCCCACTCCATTGTTTGGAATAAATTGCAGGTACCAGTCAATATTGTTAGCAGTACCACTTGTTGTTATTCCTGCCATATAAATATCATCACTACAATATCACTTGCTAGTACTAACATAATTTACTGGATTGTCATTAGAATCAGAAGAGCTAGAATTTTTAGTTAATTCAGATCCAAGACTTGCCATATTAAACCAAATTCTTTGATTAGATCTTGAAGTACCATATGCCACTACAACAGCATATGGTGGTGCAATAGTTTCACTTCCATCAGGTTTAATTCTAGTACTCACTAAATTTGAGATTCCCAAATAAGTTAATCCAGATTGTACCCCATTTGTACCATTAGTAGTAGTAGTAACCGAATATGTACCTAAAATCGGAGTATTAGTAGTACCAGTTGTTGTTGTTGTTGTTGTTGAAAACTGTGCTGCGATTACTTTGTTATTAAAAGTTGATGCAGCATTCCCTGTTAAATCTGTTGAATCTCAATTAAATGAGATATACATTTCAGGATTTTCAATTGTTCCTGAATATACAACACTAAAGTTGTTAGCTTTATTTAACAAATAGTTTTGATAATCTTGTATAGTTGCTCCATTAGCTTTTGTGTCCTTACCAGCACCTGATTTAACATCACTTACAGAATCTGTTGAAACTGGAACAGAATCAAATGCAAGATCTCTATTATCAATATTAGTGCCTCCAAGTGATTTAGTTTCAGTAAATTTATCAGAACTTAAATTTAGTTTATTAGTATCAACATCATTATTATTATTTGTGTTATTAAAGTTTCAGAAGTATACTGCAGCACCAGGTGATTGTGCACCTTGTCCATTATCTACTCCCATTCCACTAAATGCAAACAAGTAATCATTGTCTTTTTTAATAACACCCAATACTTGTCCAAGCGTTGCGGTTATAGTTTCACTACCATCTGTTACTGCATTTGCCCCAAATGTTACATTTTGAGAACTAACTGAAGGGGTATTTGTACTGTCATCAGTCACTTCATTAAACTCAATTTGACTAACTCCAAAACTAAAGTCAGATTTATTATTTTGGTCAGTATTTTTAAAAATACTTGTCACAATCACTGTGTTTGCATCCACTACTGTTAAATTATTAGCATCTGGAATTAAAGTAGTAGTAGTATCTTGTGAATCAGTTGCTGATGTACCAGTGTTATTTGTGACTAATGAATTTTCAATATATGCACCATTTGTCATATCAACTTCAAATACAAATGAACCTGAAGTTGGTGTTGGTGTAGTTACTGTAGTAGATGCAGAAGATGCTGTGGCTTCAAATTGAGTTGATGCAAAGTTGCCATATACAAATAATTTTGTATCATAGGTTCCATCACTTGTTAATGCACCACGAACATTTACAGTTTTAAATGTTTTACCACTTAAACCATTAATTGAAGTTAAATCAAGTGATCACACTTTTTTCTTAAATCAGTTGTAAAAACTAATGTTGGGGCTAGTGTTACTAGAAGTATCACTAGTATTTATTCCGCTTTTTACAACATACCCAGATTCATAATTGTAATCATTATATAAATCATTAGGGGCAGGCGATAGTGTTGCTGGGTCTAGGTTTGCATCCCCTGTTTTAATTTCAGTGGGTACAATTAAAGCACTTGTAGCATCAGTTTCAGAACCTGTACTACTTTCAGCAGTATTTACTACATTCGTTTTTACAATTGCATTATTGGTTGCATTAATTGCTAAACTCGCAATTGGTGCAATCGCAAGTGCAGTTGCACCAATCGAAAGTAAGTATTTAAATTTTTTTAATTTCATAAAAATTTTAAACTCCATAAAATATTTAAA
>JABUSB010000009.1:0-1593 GCA_021444005.1 Malacoplasma sp. | reverse complement strand
AAAAGGCATTTTGTCGAATAATTTTACAAAAATAGAAATATAAAAAACCTATTTTAAAAGGCTTACAACTTTAATAAAATAGGTTTTTTGTTTGGGATGAATAAATATTTTTAAAATTTAGAGTTTAAATTAGTTTTCACTAAAGGTTTTAATTATTGGATGTTTTTACGTTTTTTAACAAAAAAGTAGATTCCAATAATTAAAGCAATTACAACAAGCACTGCAATTATAATTCCAGCGATTGCACCACCACTCAATGAAGATGAAGAATTATCATTTGTGGTTTGTGATGTGTTGTCGCCTGTTTGTCCTTCTTGTTGTTCTTCAGCAGGTGCTGGGTGTCCGCTTCAAGAATCGTAACTAGTATATTCTGGACTACTTGCATCTATTGATCCAGTAAAGTTTTGGAAAGTCATAGTAACAGGAGCTGCTGAAGTTAATCCAGTAGCTGATGATAAGTCTAGCTTAACAGTAGTTGCGGAATTAGCATCAGCACCTGGTGTTACAGTGACATAATCTCCCACTTTGATATCAGTACTTGATTCACCAGTTGAGTGTAACTTAGCACTAGATTGTTGAACTGATTCAGTGTTTTCATTACCTTCAGTTCCTCCAGCATTTTGACCTTCTTCACCTGCAGTTGGTGTAGTACTAGAGTTTGGTAAAGAATTAATTAAAATTTTTCTAAGTGTATTGCTATCACTACTGCTTCCCAGATTAGCAGTAGTTAGTATATCTTTTACAAAGCTTACTAATTGGTCAGAAGCACCAGTTTGAACTGTTGGGAATAAAGTATCAAATGAGTATTTAGCTTGTAATCAGTCTTGTACCGTTTTATCAGTCCCTTCTGTTAAACTTGAAGCTAAATTTGCAGTACTAAAATCAGTTGCTTTTGATAATTGTAAGTTAATGTTTCTTACAACTTTAGTTGTTTCATCATTTCACCAGTTTTTTAAACTATATGAAATGCTACCTGAAATTGTACCATTTGCTTCATCATTTGTAAGATTAGCAGAATCTCAAGTAACATCAGATACTGCTTGTCAGCTATCAGCTTTTACTGCAGCTTTTGTAGGGTCAGTATTGTCAGTTGCAGTATAAGTGTAAGCTTGTGATAAATTTGCAATTAGCGCATTTTTAGTAGCGTCAGATGCAAAAGAATTTGGACTTATTGTAGTGTCATTTTCTGTTAATGCTTTATAAGTACTTGCAATTTGGTCATCTGTAATTCCAAATTCATAGCCTGTTAGATCTAATTCTCCAGCTAGTACATTTTTAGTACCAGTTGCAGGTAATGAAATAAAGTTTTCTTGATAATCAACTTTCTTATCAGAATTTTCATAACCTGTTGTGATGTAACCATAGTAGTTGTCAATACTATCTGAAGTTTTTGTCCCATTCCCTGGAATGAATTGTAGCTGTCAATCCATTTTTTGGACATTAGAAGTACCACTACTACTAACTGCTTGTCCATCAGTTGTATACAAATCAGTTGTACCAAAACAACCTGCAGTGTAAGCTACTGCAATCTGTTGTGCACTACCACCACCACTTGGAGTAACTGAAGTATTACCCTCAGTAGTAGTAGTAGTA
>JABUSB010000008.1:17782-28759 GCA_021444005.1 Malacoplasma sp. | reverse complement strand
CATTCCAGGAATTAATACTAATGATTTAAATATGACCTTCACTGGGTTTAAAACACAAAGTAACGGAACAAGTACTACTAACATTAAAACTGCTAACCAAACTTCAGGATTTAGTTTTGGTACATATTCTGCAGATTCAAATGTATCACCAAGCTCTGTAACGCAAACCGATTTATTAAGTTCTGATTTATTAAAGAAAAATACAAACCTTGCAACTTGAGTGCAAAGTGGTTTAGCTACCATTAATTTAACACCATCTAACTTAACAGGTGTACTAAAAGTTGATGTAACCCTTAAAAACTATGTTGATGGCACTAACATCACACCTCTTAAAACTTTTTCAATCAACATTGGTGGATTTGCGAAAACTAGTCAATCAACGAATATGATTGTTTGAAAAACAAATGCTTCACAATCGTTGACTAACCAATTACCTTCAACTTTAGTCAATAATGCAACTTCGGGAGAATATGCAAATACTGCAAGTAATGCAAATAGTGTGAATTTAGCAAGACTAAAATATTTTGCAAATTTATCATCTGATTTTGATGCAGCATTGACCTCAAACCCAAATTCAGTAACCAACTTCACAATGCTGCCAGATGATGACAAAGGAACACTAACTTTAAGTGCTGTGATTAACCAAAGTGGAGTATCAACTGTATATTCAGATACCATCACAGGATTAAAAACTTCTCCTTCACTAGAGCCAACAATTGCATTTAATGTCACTGACACTTCAAATAGTGTGGCATTAACGAACTTACGGGAAATGAGTCCTTCACAAATTTCAATTAATAATAGTGATTTATTGCAATTGTTTACTATTAGCAATTCATCAGACAATTACTTAACCTCAATTGCACTAAATTATGATGACTATAAAGGTACATTAGATGTAACTGTCACTGTAACAGACCCTACTTCAAATACCCAATTAGCAACTGCTAACCAATCATATTCTGGATTTGTGGTTACCAAAGACACTTCAAAAGGGACTAATTGAGGAATAGTTGCAGCTGCAATTGTAGTACCATTTGTTGTCCTATTACTTCCAGTATTTCTATACGGTTACATCCAAAACAGAAAGGATAGAAAAGCAATTGCAAATCGACTATCTGTGCGTCTTCAAGAAGAACAGGACCGTGAAAAAAGAAGACGAAAACACTTACAATTGAATAAGAATCGATTTAACTAATCAAAAATGGGGAATCCCCATTTTTTTATTTTTTAATTTCTTTTTTACAAAAAGTGACTGTTAAAATATCACATTTTGAAATCTTTTTCAACCCCCCCCTCCTTTTTATGTTAAAAATAAAGCATAGTTATAATTTAAAGGAGAATTTAATTGGAAAAATTCGTTAGAACTATTTTGGGTGATATCGACCCAAATAAATTAGGTGTTACAGATTGTCATGATCACTTAATCAAAAATGGTGGTCCTGAATCTCATGAACACAAAGACTTTATTATGCTTAGCGTTGACGCAGCAATTAAAGAATGTGAAGCATTTTACAAATTGGGTGGAAGATCAATTTGTATTATGGACCCCCCAAATGTGGGAAGGGACGTATTAAAGACTTTAGAAATTGCTAAGGCAATGGAGAATAAAGTTAATTTAATTATGTGTACAGGCTTTCACAAGGCTGCATTTTATGATAAATACTGTTCTTGATTAGCAGAAGTACCAGTTGATGAAATTGTTAAATTAATGGTAGCTGAAGTTAATGAGGGAATGGATATTTATAATTACAATGGTCCTTTTGTTAAAAGAGGGACTGCGAAAGCTGGGATGATAAAAGCGGGAACAGGATATGCTGCAATTGATAGATTAGAACTTAAAGCATTAGAAATAGCTGCAAGAACTTCTATTGAAACAGGATGTCCAATTTTAGTTCATACCCAATTGGGTACAATGGCTTATGAAGCTGCAAAATACATGATTAGTTTTGGAGCAAACCCACGAAAAATTCAGTTGTCACACTTGAATAAAAATCCAGATAAATACTATTATGAAAAGATTATTACTGAATTGAATGTGACACTATGTTTTGATGGACCAGACCGTGTTAAATACTATAGTGATGCAACACTTGCTGAAAACATTAAATGATTAGTTGATAGAGGATATTCAAAAAACATCACATTAGCACTGGATGCTGGAAGAATCTTGTATCAAGAAAATTATGGAATTGAAAAAGGAAAATGGTGTTTTGGATTTCCATATCTATTTGAACGTTTTATCCCATTATTAAGAAGAATTGGGGTTACAAATGATCAAATTATTGATATGCTAGTTAATAATCCAAAAGAGATTTTAACTTTTGATGCTCCAAGAACTTTTGAAATGGATAAAGTTGATAGTTTTGCATTAAATATGCGAAACAAATTAAATGTTAAATAATTAAATCATAGGAGGATTTATGAATAATGATGCTAGTCCTAACAAAGATGAGCAAAAATTTGTTGATAGATCAATTGGTGGATTTTTTAAAAGACACTGAAAACCAATTGTTGTTATCTTATCAATCATTGTTGTTTTTGTTATTGGATATTTAATCGTTGCTGGAACTGGTGCACCATCATTTACAAAGAATGCAAACTTAACATATGGTGCAGTTGCTGGCAATTTTGCACAACCCCTTGATGCACTTAGCTGGTATTTTAACGTTGTTTTAATTGACAACTTTTTAGGAGTACCTGCAATCTTATTGGGGGTTTTAAGTTTTGTTGGATACTTAGTTCTTAAAAGAGGATTTGTAGACTCATTCATTGGGGCAATTAAAACTGCAATTGGGGTCCTTTTATTAAATATTGGAAGTACATTCTTATCTGGGGTGGTTTCACCAATATTTACTGGTATTAAATCAGTATTTGGATTACAAGTAGTTTCATTAGACCCTTATATTGGGTGAAGTAGTGGATTGACTTTCTTACAAAGTTTTTCAAATAATAACTATGTATCATGAGTGAGTTATGCACTATTAATTGGGTTTGCATTCAACCTAGTAATGGTGGGTTTAAGAAGATGGACTAATTGTCATGCTGTGATGACAACAGGTCACATTATGTTTCAACAAAGTGCTGTTGTAGTACCATTTGTTTACCTTTTATTCTTTAGTACTGCACCATTGTTAAATGGGGGTAGTGATGCGAGTGCAAGTGCGACTGCTGCCACTGTTGTATTTTCTGGTATCTTTTTAGGAACTTACTGGAGTGTTGGTACAACTAGTACTATTAAACCAACAAACATAATTACAGAAAATGCTAATTTTGCAATTGGTCACCAACAAGTATTGGGGATTTCATTAGCATATCGTTTAGGTAAATTCTTTTCTTTTACTAAAAAAGGACAAGAAATTGTATCTGCAGAAAATCGTAAAATGAGTAAACGATTCCGTATTTTTGAAGACAATATCTTTGTTCAAAGTTTACTAATTTTAATTTTATTTTTGATCCTTGCAATCATCTTACAAGCAGCTGGTCAACCTGGTAACAAATTTACAGATGTGGTTGCAGGTGCTTCAACATATTGAGCTGTAAGTGCATTAGGAACTTTTTGAGTAGTGCAAATCTTTATGGGTGCACTATTAGTGGTAGCTTCAATTTTAGCACTATCTGCTGGAGTGAGAATGTTTGTAACCGAATTGCAACAAGCATTCCAAGGAATTTCTGAAAAAGTAATTCCAGGATCAGTAGTTGCAGTGGATATTGCAGCAGTTTATGGATTTAGTCCAAATGCTGTAACTTATGGATTCTTATCTGGGGTGATTGGACAATTTATTGCAGTTGGAATTACATTAGGACTAAGCCAAATTCCGGGAAGTCCAAACGTGGTTGTAGTACCATTGTTTATTACATTATTCTTCAACTCTGGGGCAATTGGAGTATATGCGAATGTTAAAGGGGGATGAAAAGCAGCAATTGTGTTGCCAGCGATCTTTGGTTTTATTGAAATCATTATCATCTCATTTGCATTAGGACAAGTTCAAAATGCATTTACTAATGCAATGAATAATGGAGCAGTAATTGCATCAGCGATTTCACCAATTAACACTGGATACAACGGTATGGTGGACTGAAACTTATTCTTTGGATTCCCATTAATTTTTGCAGCTATGAGTCCAATTGCAGCATACATTATTTTACCAATTGAGGTTGTTGCACTATTGGTTATGGTGCAATTTGTGGATACTAATATGCCAAACCACCAACCAACTAAATTTAGTCAAAAAATGATGCAACATTTTAAAAAGAATAAAGCAATAAGTGTTAATCAATAATTTTATAAAGGAATTAGAATATGTTAAAGATAGTAGCAGCTTGTGGTAACGGAATGGGTACAAGTATGATTATTAAGCTAAAAGTGGAAAAGATTTGTAAAGCTTTAAACCTTGATGCAAGCGTGGAAGCGATGAGTATGGGAATGGCTAAAGGTCTTGTCAATTCAGTTGATATTATCATTTGTAGTACTCACTTAATGGATAATTTTGACCCAAACAAGAAAGCGAAAATTGTTGGGGTAAAAAACCTAATGGATGAAAAAGAAATTGAAGCAGGATTATCTAAAGTAGTCTAAAAAATATGCAAGAATTAGATTTAATTAAAAACTTGAATGAAAATGATTCGATTGTCATTCAAGTAGAAGCTAATGACTGGAAACAAGCTATTAATGAGTGTATTAAACCATTAATTGCTAAAAAAGTTGTAAGTGCTTCATATGTTGATGCGATCATAACTAGCGTTAACCAAAATGGACCTTACTTTATTATTGCTGATGAGGTTGCAATACCCCATGCACAAGGGGATCCTAGTTTTGTGTTTGCGAATGGGTTTAGTTTAGTAACCCTTAAAAATCCTGTTTATTTTGATAATGATCCCCGTCCAGTTTCGATCCTAATTGGGTTAGCTAGCAACTCACCTGAAATTCACGTGGCAATTGCACTTCCCCAAATTGTTGCAGTTTTTGAAGATGAAAAAAACATTCAACTAATTAAGAATGCAAAATCAAAGCAAGAAATTGTAAATATTATTTCCCAAGTTGATTTAAAAAAGTATTTACCAAAATAAATTTAAAATTGGAGGTTTTATGAGTAAACCAATGCTTCAAATTGCTCTTGACAACTTATCAGTTGCAGATGCAGTCGCTGCTGCTAAAAAAGTCGAAGATTATATTGACGTTGTTGAGGTTGGTACCATTTTGCTAGCAGCAGAGGGTAAAAGTGCAATTAAGGTTATTAAAGACAATTTCAAAAATAAAATTGTGGTAGCTGATGGTAAAATTGCCGATGCTGGCTTAGTGTTTTCAAAAATGTTTTTTGAAAGCGGAGCTGATTTTACAACAATCATTTGTGCAGCTGAGAATTCAACAATTAAGCAAGTGTTAGAGAACGCGAAAAACTATAATAACAAAGATGTCCAAATTGAAATGACATCCCATTTTAGTTGAGACCAAGTCGAAGACTGGAGAAAAATGGGGGTTAACCAAGTTGTGTGACACCGGAGTCGTGATGCTCAAAGTGATGGACAAAAATGGGATGCTAAAAACATTGAAGCCATTAAAAAACTGGCAGCTTATGGATTCAAAGTAACAGTGACTGGTGGTATTGAAAAAGAGGATATTAAGCTTTTTAAAGATATCCCGATCTATATTTTTATTGCAGGAAGATCAATCCGCGATGCTGCTGATCCTAAACTTGCTGCTAAGGAATTAAAAGATGAAATTGCTAAATACTGAAGCTAAAAAATACACTTTAGGGATTTATGAAAAGGCAATCAATGCTAAGTTTGATTGGGACACTAAGTTTAGAATTGCCAAAGATTCGGGATTTGATTTTATTGAAATTAGTATTGATGAAAATGATTCTCGGATTGCAAGATTGGATTGAAATAATGACCAAATTTACCAATTAAGAGCAATCGCTAATAAATATGGAATGTATTTTAATTCAATGTGTTTATCAGCTAACCGGAAACTCCCACTTGGAAGTCTTGATAAAGAAGTCCAAAAAAAAGGGTTACAACTAATTAATAAAGCTTTTGTTTTTGCTAAAAAATTGGGGATTCGAATTATCCAACTTGCAGGTTATGATGAATATTACAATGAATCAAATCAGGAAACAAAACACTATTTTTTAGAAAATATGAAAACAGTGTGTAACTTAGCCCAATACTATAGTTTAAGTATTGCCTTTGAATCAATGGATACCTTTTTTATGGGTTCATTAACGCGCATTTTAAATGTGGTTAATTATCTTGATTCTCCCTTTTTGGGAATTTATCCTGATATTGGGAATTTAACTCAATTTGCAAAAGAAAATTTTGAATCGGAAATTGAATTAGCTAAAAACAAAATTGTTGCTTTTCACTTTAAGGACACGTTGCCAGATAAATTCAAATGTGTTCCATTTGGAAGTGGTAGTGTTGATTTTGTTAGTGCATTATTAGCAATCTTTAAAATCAATTATTTTGGTCCTTATATGATTGAAATGTGAAGTGAAAATAAAAAGGATGAAACTGAAAGTGAAAACATCCAAAAATTAAAGGATGCAAAACAGTTTTTTGAAACAATGTATGAGAAAGCATTATTAGAGTATGGTAAAAATCGATAGACAAGAATTAGAAACATTAAAGCAACAAGTCTATGAAGCAAATATGCTATTGGTTAAATACAATTTAGTGATTCACACTTGGGGGAATGTGAGCCAAATAAGTCGTGATCGTACCTATTATGTTATCAAACCAAGTGGTGTGTCTTACCAAACATTAAAAGCTGATGATATGGTTGTCGTTGATTTACAAAACAATGTTATCCAAGGCCATTATAACCCGTCAACTGATACCCCAACCCATTCGATAATTTATAAATATTTTGATAAAGTCCAAGCAATTGTCCACACCCACAGTACATATGCTACTAGTTTTGCCCAAGCTGGAGTTGATATTAAATGCTATGGTACCACACATGCTGATAACTTTTTTGGAAACGTTCCTTGTTTACCAAGTTTGACAAAACAAGAGATTAGTGGGGAGTATGAAAAAAATACTGGTAAAAAAATAGTAACTATTTTTGAAAACCAGAAAATTGATTATGCTGCAACCCCAGCTTGTTTGATTAAAGAGCATGGTCCTTTTTGCTGGAGTTTAAAAAATGCAAAAGATGCAGCTGATTTAGCACTTACTTTAGAGCAAGTTGCAAAAATGGCTTTTCTAACCCAAAACATTAATCCGTTATCTAATGAAGCACAAAAAGATTTGCAATTAAAGCATTATTATCGTAAACACGGTAAAAATGCATATTATGGTCAAAAAGATAAGTAATGAAAAATACTTTTAAATTTAAAGTAAATTATGTTAATGATCTTTTTTGATTAGCACCCAATTTTTCAAGTTATTTTCATATGTTCAGTTATGGTTACAAACCTTTTAAATCACTATTTGATTTAGTTAAGATTAATAACCTTACCGATACCAATGGTTACTTTTCTTTCAATGCACTGAATGCGAAAAACTATGATTTTTTCAATACTTTATACAATATTAAAAAATTAAGTTTTCGAATTAATAAAGAAGTATTGTACAAAATTGAAAATCAAGGTTTTGTTGAAGACTATTGCTGTGACCAAAACCTTTGTATCATATGAGATAAAAAATCACTTAAGTGAATTCAAAAAGGTTATTTACCTTTTTATAATAAAGAATATTTAATCAATCAATTTTGCAAAAATGAACAAGTGGTTAAAATCACTTGGGAAAAGAAAAAATTTATAACTGTTGAAGACACTGTTGCAAAATAAAAATAACAATTATAAAATCTTTCATCCACTTTGTGTTTGAAAGATTTTTTATCTTACACACAAAGGTTTAATAAATTTTGTAGTTAGTTTTTAAAAATTAGAATCTAGTTTAAATTAATTTATAAGAACTTCAATTTATAACCTTTGAATTATTCAAAAAAATTTAATAAAATTTAAGTGTGCGGTTAATTATAATAAAAATTCTTGAACGCAGGATTCAAAGTTTATTTACTTTTTAAAAACAATTTTTTATTAATTTAGTATTTGAAAGAAATTGTGTTTGACCAGCAATTTCAATTAAGTGTTAAAAAGATAATTTTTTGTTAGCTAAAAAAAGTATCAAATTATTGAATTAAAGATTCTTGGATAGATAAAAAAGTAAACGCATAAAATCTAGTTGGTCTATTAAAAACGGTCAGGTATATTATTTTGCTGAATGTGTATCTAACATAATTTTTTTTAGAAAAACTTTCGTGGGGCGTAATCGGGAGCTCCACTTTTTTTATGTAATAAAAAAAGACCAAATCACTTGGTCTTTTTTAAATGTAGTTATAATAATTAACTGTTTTTTTGGAGCACTAATTTATTGTTGCTAACAATAATAGTTTGCGGTTTTTCTTTAACAATTAAGTTTTTTAAAATTGCAGTTGTGATAAAGTTTTCAATGTTCTTTTGGATGTAGCGGTTAATTGGTCTAGCCCCGTATTCCTTGTTATAACCATTTTTAGTAACATATTCTGCTACAGAATCTTCAAATTTAATAATATATCCATTCTCTTTTAGTCGCGTTTCTAATTGATTAAGCATTTTGTTTGCAATTTCTTTAGCAATCGCGATTGAAATTGCATTGAATTTAATAATCTCATCAACCCGGTTTAAAAACTCTGGTTTAAAAGTGTGTTTTAATTCTTTTTCAAATAAATCAGATTTATTTTCTAACAAGTGTACTGACCCGACATTTGAGGTCATAATGATAATTGTGTTTTTAAAATTTATTAAATGGTCTTGGTTATCTTTTAGCATCCCATCATCTAAAACTTGGAGCAAGATGTTTAGAATATCAGGGTGTGCTTTTTCAATTTCGTCTAGTAGCACTACAGAATAGGGATGGCGTCGCACTTGTTCACTTAATTCCCCAGATTGTTCAAAACCAACATATCCTGGAGGGGCGCCAATTAAACGTGATACTGAGTGTTTTTCCATATATTCACTCATATTAATTCTCACAATTGCTTTTTCAGTATTAAACAAATTTTCTGCAAGTGCTTTTGCAACCTCAGTTTTACCAACACCAGTAGGGCCTACAAACAAGAATGATCCAATTGGGCGATTTGGGTTGTTAATTCCAATCCGGTTTTTTAAAACCATTTCAGTAATTAGTTTTAGTGCTTCATCTTGTCCCTTAACCCGTTTTTTCAAATTATCATATAGTGATAATAGTTTGTCTTGCTCTTTTTCAAAGATTTTGGATAGTGGGATTTTAGTCATTCTTGAAATTACTTGGGCCACATCAATTTCACTAATATAATCTTTGATTAATACTTTTTTGTTAGCAGCAATTTCTTTTTCAATATTAGCTAATTCAGTTTTAAGTTTGGGAAGGTCAGAATATAAAAGTTTTGAAGCTTGTTCATATTCCCCTTGGTTTTGGTATTTTTGAATATCCCATGTGTTTTTTTCAATGCGTTTTTTAATATCATTTAATTTTGCTTGTTGCGCTTTTTGTTTTTTTCATTCACTTTCAACTAATTCTTTTTCTGCTTTTAATTTTTCTAATTCACTTTCTATTGTTTTAATTCTTTCCTGAATTCCATTACCTTCTTCCTTGGATAATGCAATTCTTTCAGTTTCTAAATAAAAGATTTTTTTATTAATTGATTCTGAAGGGGAAGTGTGCGCTTCAGTTTTAATCTTGGCTGCAGCTTCGTCAATTAAATCAATCGCTTTATCTGGTAAAAATTTATCAGTTAGATAACGTTCTGAAAGTTTAATTGCTGCAACTAATGCATTATCTTGAATTCTGACTTTATGAAATATTTCCCACTTTTCTTTTAATCCTCTTAAAATTGTTAAAGCCTCTTCGGGAGTTGGTTCTTCAACCAAGATTTTTTGAAATCTTCTCTCAAGCGCACCATCTTTTTCAATGTATTTACGATACTCTTGAGAAGTTGTTGCACCTATTATTTTAATTTCACCACGAGCCATAATTGGTTTCAAAATATTTGCTGCATCCATTCCAGAATTATCCCCACTTTTTCCCATTCCCATTAATTGGTGGACTTCATCAATAAATAAAATGATTGTCCCATTTTTAGAAGTTGCTTCTTTTATAAGATCATTTAACCTTTTTTCAAATTGGCCTTGGAAAGAGGCACCTGCGATTATTGATGATAAGTTAAGTTCGTAAACAACACAATTTGCTAAGTTTTCTGGTACTTCATTTGCAATTATTTTTTGCACAAATCCTTCTACAATTGCCGTTTTTCCCACTCCTGGTTCCCCAATAAGTACCGGATTGTTTTTTTCCTTACGACTTAAAATTTCAATAATTCTTCTAATCTCACTTTCACGCCCTATAATCCGGTTTAGTTTATTATTTTTAACTTCTTCATTTAAATTGCGTGCGTATTTTTTTAATACATCTTTGTCATCAGCTGGTTCAAAACTAAAATTCATATTGATACCTCCAAATAAAAATAAGTAATTATTAAATTACTGATTAATATTATACACTAACTTTAGCAGAGTTAATATAAGAGTGCTAAATATATTCAATGTGTTTTATGAATAAATAAAGTTTTAGATTGTTTTTAATTTAATTTAATTAATTTAATGGATTAAAAAACTGAATAAAGAATTAATTTCTTTGTCTTATTTTAAACTTTTTTACTTTTTTATAGTGTAGATTACCCAGATAGAGAAGTTTGTGTTAAACCTATTATTAAATAATTAAAATAATTTTAAAGTGACATAATAATCAATAATTTTTAGTATCTTTAAAACACTTTTTAATATAGTTAAAAATTTCTAAAAGAGAAAAAAACAAAAATTTTGCAATTTTTTGGGGCTTTTTTCAAAAAATTTTACTTCTTTATAGTGTAGAGGAGGGCAGATAGACTAGTCTCTACCAAAACCATTATTAAATAGTTAATGTGGTTTTGAAAAGATTATTATTCAATAA
>JABUSB010000008.1:0-17489 GCA_021444005.1 Malacoplasma sp. | reverse complement strand
AAGAAATAGTTGAAGATGAAAACGGAAACGTTTTCGAAATAACAAGTTTTGATGGAGGTATTAAATTTATGAGCACTAAAAAAATTAGTGATTCTAAAGAATCAAATGCTCTTCTGTTTGAAATGATAAAGGAAATGAAAGAGGAAATGAAGAAAGGCTTTAAGGAAGTTCATTCTGAGATCACCTCTGTAAAAGAGGATATGAACAACCGATTTGCTGAAGTTCATTCTGAGATCGCTTCAATTAAGGAAGATATGAACAACCGATTTGCTGAAGTTCATTCTGAAATTGCCTCTGTAAAAGAGGATATGAACAACCAATTTGCTGAAGTTCATTCTGAAATTTCTTCAATCAAAAAAGATATCTCGGCGCTTAAAGAAGATGTTGCTGATATTAAGCAATGTCCAACAATTAAGAAAGAACTTAAAGAATTGGAAAAGAATAAAAAATAATATTTCTTTTTTACGATATCTTACTTTAATCATTTTTTAAATTCATTAATATTTTAAACTATCAATTATTTAGTATTTAGAACTTTAAGACTTCAAATTATTTTTTCATTTTCGATAAAAATCAAAAAACATACTGCATTTTGCTGTATGTTTTTTTATTTATTCTTAAAACAATTAACAAACTTAAAAATAAAAAACTAAAAAAATTTTACTTTTTTTAGTTTTTTCAAAATTTTCGCTATTTATATTCTAGTGGTATAGATGTACCTCTATCAAAACCATTATTTAATTAATATGGTTTTAAAAAGACTATTTTAATAGTCATTTATTTTATCTAATAAATTCTTTTTTATATCACTAATAAATTTTGCATATTTCTGTATTAGTTTTTATAAAGCAATTTAATTTTTTAAAAAATATTTATACAATTTGCAAACAAAACCTAATAATTTTCGAAATAACTATATTTAAGGTAGTGTTGAATATGAGTAATAAAAAAATAATAGTGGTAATGGCAACCGATTATCTCTATCATTAAGATGATTAATGATATATGGGGCAATATGAATAAGGTTTACCAATATTCATAATGAGATTATTATTAAAGAGGCATTTCCTTTCTAAAAGAAGATCTCACAGACTTTAAGAATGATACTTCAAAAATTAAGGACCTAACAATTAAAAAAGAAATTTTGGAATTACGAAATAAATAAAAATAATTTTTTAGTTTTTCAAAAAGTATTTAATTTCAGATATTTTCAAACTTTATATATTTAGTATTTTTCAAATTCTTTTGTTCTAAAATTTAATTTTCTTGAATAGTTTATCAATAAAACACTAAATTAAGTTGCCTTTGATAATTTTATCATTATCTAAAAATAAAAAATCCTTCGCTTAATAGTTGGATTAATTACTAAATAAAGGATTTTTTTTATTATGTAGAAAATCAAATAAGGTGGATTTTTATATTGTTTTAGAATCTTGTTTTTTATGTTCTTTTTTAGTTTTATATTTTTTTTCGCAATGCTTTGATTTCGTGATAATTAGTTTTAGGTTCATTAAAGTAGGCTAGTGCTTTATTAAATTCTTCAATTTTATATTTTCATTTCTGCTTATTATGTGGATTGCTCTCAATTCTGATCATTACTTTAATTAAGTTTGTCCGAAAGTCTTTATACCATTCATCAATTCTTTTTCTTCGCTCATAATAGATTTGCATATATTTTTGATCATTTCTAATTTTTATATTCATATCAATTAAGATATAAAAAATTTTAGTATTCATCACTTGTGTTTGGTAAAGCATTGGATTATATTCATATAACTTTTCAAAACGATTTCAATATTTTTTAGTATCTACTAACCCATTTTTTAAAATTCTTTCGTGAATTGCTTCTTCCATTTGGCTACCAAAAGGACAAGCAGAACAACCCAAACGGGTGAAAAGTAGATTATCTACATTATGATTTTTTGGATCATAACCATAAGCTACATTTACTTCTAATTTAAATTTTTTAATATATTCTCAAACATTATTATTTGTTCAAATAGAAAGTGGGCGTGAAGTTAAATGGTTTTTAGAATAAATATTGCACCCATTTTTCAATCATGATTTTTTTCGCAATAATGATTCTGATGCCATAACACCAGTAAATGATGGTCTTTTATCATGTTTAAGACCGCCTTTGACATAATCACAGCATTTTTCAGAAATGATATATTGTATTCTATTGTTATTTTCATCTAGATAATAAGTCATATCGTCATCTAGTAAGAATAAGCGATTTTTAGCTAATCTAAACCTTGCACTTTCTTTAATCCCAAAAATCCATCTAGTTATCCCACTCGGAGTGTTAGATCTTTTAACACGGTTAATCATTACCGAAATTTGTTTTGAAAAGATGGGATAGCCTCTGTTTTTCAAAATTTTAGATCAAGCCTCTTTGGGCGGGACTAATAGTAAATTCTTTAAATATTTGCATTTTGCTTGGTATTTGGAAATAGTGTTTTTAATAAATTTTATGGTTTCAGGAAATGTGATTTCCATTGCGTATGCTGGAATCAAATAAATTTTGGATTTTATTTCCTTGTGTACTTTGATTACTAAATCAAACAAAACTGTAGAGTCTTTTCCACCACTAAAAGAGATTAAAATTTCTTTTTTGGTTTTATCAGTTTCAGATTTGTAAAACTCTTTTTCACAATAAATTAAAAATTCTTTAATCTTTTGTTTGGAGTAATATATTTTATCGCCCAAAGGCATATGGTTGATAATTTCATAGTAGTGGGATTTTCGATTACTTTGGTCACCAAAAGAATCATCAGTTTTGTGTTGATCACCAGTGGGAGTAAGAGGTGCAGAAGTTTCTAGGAAATCAAAAGAATTATCTTTTTTATTTTTATCATCAATATTCTTCTTTTTAGATTGATGATTCTTTTGCCCCTCTTCCACATACACTTTCAAACCCTAGCTATATAATTGGTTTTCTTTATAAATTTTTTAAATTTATAAAGAAAACTTCGTTAGAAGAATTTTACAAATTTTTTAGTAGTAATTAACACCATCTAAAGTTGGTGAACATCAGTTTATAAATACTTTTTTAATTCTTCTAAGCCGTATTTTTGACAGTTTGTAATACCAACATAAATTTTGATATTTTTAAGGCCACCTTCATGCTCAATTTTAATTCTTGGCATTAAGTTATTATCGATTAAAAAGCATTCTGCTTTTTCTAAATCAATTGCGGTGTTTAATAAAATATGTTTATCAATTTCGCTATTTTCCATCATATATTTATAACTTTGGTAATTGTTTTGTAAAATTGGATTACTTGAATTAATCATTTCATAAAGTTGGCAAATATTAGTTTTATTTTCTAATATTTGGAATTTAGAAATGACAAAAACTTTTTTATCGGCTTCTACAATTTGCCGGTTATCAACAACAATTTCATTTGAATTTTTAGTAGATGACTTTACTTCAACATAAGTTTGATTAAATACAAAATCAAACAAATTTTCATCAGAAATTCTTATCATTTCATCAGCATTAATCCCACATTTTTTAGCTTTTAAAATAAAAATTGCTTCACCAATGTCACCAACTAATTTTTCTCTAATTGTTTTTTGAAATTTGTGTTTGTCAAATAAAGCTAATATTAGCTTTATTGATTCATTAATTTTATAATGTTCATTTTCAATCAAATATTCTGCACAGTTGCTAATTTCATTTAGCAAACTTAAAGGCATATTTTCAAATTTAAGTAAATGACCTTGGACAACTTGGTTTTGCCCATTTTTAAATTCATATTTACCTGCATATTTAATAAAAGTTCGATTAATTTTTTTAAGTTCATAAATTACTTCAAAGTCATCAGTTATAAAAGCGATTCCTCGGACATCATTTATTTCATCATCAATCATAATTGCCTTTTTATTTTCTTTTTGTTGAGTTTGTTGATCTAACATAAGTGCTCTCCTCATCTAATTCTCGAATTTTTTGTTTCACAAAACTAATTTGGTCAATAATACTTCCGGGCTTAAAAATTTGAACATATTTTTCAGATTGTTTTAAAGCTTCAATTATGGTCTGGTTGGTTATCACTTTTAAATATTTAATAGTGTCAAGTCTATTCCCAAACCACCTGCATCGTTGTAATAAGGTGTCTACTTCTAGTTTTGTATTTGTTGGAGAATTTAAAAATAATTCAGTAATTAAATATTTAAAAGTAACGCCTCTTGAAGCTAAGAAACCACTGACAATAATAGTAAAATTTTTGTGACCACTGCAAAATGATTTTTGGTTTTCACCATTTAGTAAAACAAAGCAATCATTTTCATTTTTAGATAAATAATTTAGAATTTCTTTCATTTTTTCTAATACAATTTCAGGTTCATAGTTTAAAAATCCAAGACATTCTAATTCTTTTTGGATTTGTATATTGGTACGACAATAATTAATATTTGATTTTAGTTTTTTAAAAATACCACTAATTTTTTTAAAATAGTAGGCTTGTCTTTCAACCTCAACATCCACATTAATTAAAAATTCAGAATATACTTTTTCGACATTTCCTTTATCTATGAGCATACAAGCAGTGCTATAAAGTCATATTAAAAAAACTTCTTCTAATCTGTTTCAAACATTGCTAGTAAGAAAATCAGTTTTGGAAATTTTAGCATCAATGTAAATGTTTTTTTGCTTATTAAAAAACTCTAATCCACAATATTTTTCATAATTGATTAGATTTACAATTCTGTCAGGTTTTAGCATTCTACTGTTTGAAGACATTATGTTAGCAAATGGAGTGCCTGTGAATGAAATTAATTTTACATAATGCATTCTTTCATATAATTTTTTAAGATATTCAAATGTTTTTGAATTATTGCTATTATTACTATTTGTTATGTTTAAGCTTGCATAGTCACATTCATCATCAATGATTAATACCTTTATATTTTGTAAATTTCCATAATTAATTTTTTTATAAAAACTTTCTAAATTTTTAGAATACTTTAAAATGGAAACTACATAAAAACTGTCATCAATAAAATTTAATTTATAGTCAGAATTTAAATTTATAAAATAGGCATTTTTAAGGTTTTGCTTTGAAAATTTATCTTTAATTCGATTTTCTGTTTGAATAAAAAGATTTCGGTTAATACCAGCAAAAAAGATAACTAATTTATATTTATTTTTGTAAGCATATTCAATGCAATTTTCAATGTTTTTTGTTTTTCCAGATTGGACTTGCCCAACACATAAAATATGCTCTTTTTCACTATTTGAATTAAAAATATTGAAAAGATTTTCTTGATAAAAATCATCAAAGTTTTCTTTGTTAAAATTGTAATCATCTTCTTTTGTTTCTATTTTGGCACTAATTTTTCATTTAGTCATTTTTTGCCTCAATTTTAGTAATTACAAAGTCAACAATTTCAAAAAAATTTTCAAAATTCAAATATGAATTATTAAAAAAGGTTGTGTTAAATAATGAG
This sequence comes from Malacoplasma sp., assembly GCA_021444005.1. Taxonomy (GTDB): domain Bacteria; phylum Bacillota_I; class Bacilli_A; order Mycoplasmatales; family Mycoplasmoidaceae; genus Malacoplasma. The sequence continues at coordinate 12,039 of JABUSB010000008.1, read as the reverse complement.
TTTTCATTTTTACTTAGTGCTTTATCGCAAAGTGCTAACACTAAAATAATGATGTAAATTGAAGTTCGCTTTTCATTTTTTTCATTATTTTTTTCAAATAAAAGTGGTTTTAAAAATGGGTGATTAGGATTAAAATAAACCACAAAATTGTTATCACTTTCAGAATTGTTGATTGCTATCAAATCATCTAATTTGATATCTTCTTTAATAAAAATTTTTGTATTAGCCCCTTTTACTAAAAAATAAATTTCATCACTATTTGTGTAGTCACAATATTCTACATTTGTTTCAATTTCTTCATCATTTAGCTTTTTGTTAGAAAAAAATACTATATTTTCTTTTTGTTTGTAATCTGCTTCTCCAACATTTTTTAACAGTTCTCAAGATACAATCTTTTGTAATAAGTCTTGTAGCTTTTTTCAAACATAATCAAGTTTGTCTTTTAAGTATTTATCATCTGCATCACTTAATAAAAACTTAGATTTATTTTGGTCAGGTGCTTCAATGTTTGTTAAATCAATTTCACCACACATCCTTCTTCAAGTGGGGTCTCCACCTGAAAATCGCGTAACTCTTCCAAAGTTAATACAAGAACTTTCTCAATCTTGTTCATTCGGGCCGTGATTTATTGCGCGATCTAAGTGGAATGTGGTTAATCCGGACCATTTAGCCTTATTTTTTAATGTGGAGCAAATAATTCCATATTTTAATATGGCAGTTTTACCAGATGTAAACTCTACTTCAATTGTGCTTTCTAAATTTTCATAATTTTGTAATTTGTGACAAAAATCCTTAAGAATTTGATTCCCACTTTCATCGGCTTTTAAAATTAATTCTTCAACATCTTCTTTTAATCTTTTTTGGAATGTTTTTTTATCAAAATAATCTTTTTTAAAATAATATTTTTCAAAATTTTTTAAATTAAAAGTTTGAATTTCTGAAGGGACTACAACAAACTCTTTGGTTTCACTATTAGAATCTGCATTAAGCGGTTTGAAAACAATTTCCATACCATCTTTATTTTCACTCTTTAAAAGCTTTTTATACCTTCAGCCCAAAATTTCTACAATCTTTTCAATTTTGGTTTCATCATCAATAAAAGTTTTTTCATAAACATTGTGAATTTCAATTCTAGTACCAGATAAAGAATTATTAATTTTATTTTTACCAGAATAGTATGAGGTTACAGAAACTCTTTCACTTTCATCTTTGTCAGAAGTTTTTAATTCAACATAAAATTCATTATTATCCCTTTGCTTTGTATAAATTACACAGTCTTGCCCATACCAAAAAATGGCTAGCTTCATCCCAACACCATATTGGTTATATTGGGTATTATTTTTGCCTTTTGTATTGTATGGCTGGAGTGCATTTGTTAATTCTTCTTCATCCATTCCGCCAGCATTATCAGTAACTACAATTTTTTTATTTTGCTCTTTTCGATTATCTAAAAGAATTGAAATTTTTAAACCATTTACCGAATCATTATTTCATTTTTTATAAGATGATATTGAGTTATCAATAAATTCTGAAAGGGCTAACCATCGGTTAGTTTTTTGATTTTTATAACCTTTTAATACATCATAGGTTAATTCTAAAGTCTTACTAGTCATAAAATAAATTCCTGCACAAATCTAATTTTTATGTATGCATAAAATTATGTATAAAACAAGAATTTAACTATAAAACTATCTATATGATCTATAAGTTAATTAATTATTTATAATATTTGTAAATAATTAATTTAATTTCTTGAAGTTATGAAAAGCATTAATAAAGCAGAATTACACTTTCCGAGAGAGAGAGAGAGAGAGAGAGAGAGAAGAATGCTTTAGTATCAACATTTCTGGATTTATTAAAGAATTGAGACTTATTTTAAATCTTTCCGTGGATGACTTGGTATTACATATGGGGTGGTCCAATTCAAAGTATTACCAAAAATTTGTTAATGGATTTTTGTACAACGGTACAAAACGTTTTTCCAATCCCACAATTAATTATATTTTTGGGGGAATTAACCACGCTTTCCATTACTATTTTGAAATTTATAATCCATTTAAGTCACAAATTATTGCATTAATTTATAAATATTTTTTGTTTGAATTAATCTAGCTATAAAAATGATTTACTTATTAGTTTGCTAAAATAATAAAATTGTTTTAGTCACTTCAATTTATTGAATTTTTGTATATTTATATCTTTAGAATATAAACTAAGTGAATGTGCAAATGTTATGAATAGTTTAAAAAGTAAGTTATCCAATTTAATCAGTAGTACTAGAAAAGATTCTTCAGTTTTAGCAAGGCTTAATCCTACACACTTAGGTTTTGCAAATTTTGTTACTCAAGACACACTTGATGCTTTTTTTAATAGTAATGTTAAAGAAATTGAATTAAATTTGTTTGTTGATTTAAAAAGGGTTGAAGCAGAATTGAAACAAGCATCATCTTTTGAAGTATTTTTACAAGTTTTGGATAAATACCAAATAATGCTATCAAATACAAAAAAACTAACTTTGAAAAAGAATTTTGAGCTTTTAGATCTTAAAAATGAAATGATTAGGGATGCACTAAATTATTTGGAAAACATTAAAGCCAAATTAAATGGATTACAAAGAAAAGCTAAAGAAATTCAAAAGGATAAAAACACTTGAAACCTTTATCTGACACGTTACTTTTTAAAAGGACTATCCCCTTATAAAAAGTTGGTAATCAATGCCCCAATCCTAATGTATAAGGTGGAGCTTGTTAAAAAAGACATTCAATTATTTTTGAAAAAAGTTGATGATAACCCAGATCTTAATGAAAAACTAATTGTCTTTTTACAAAAAGACATTGAAAAAGGGGAGAAGAGTATTTTTGATTTTGCAGCATTTACTGATATTAACCAAAACATTAAACAATTAGAATCAGTTACTGAAAAGCAAATTGCAATTAATCCACAACCCTTTCTAAACTTTGTTTTAGAATCAAATGATGAACTTACTAATAAATATCCAAAGCTTACAATAGAGGATCGTGTGTGTTTTGGAATCTTTGAGCCATCTGGTGGTAAACTAAAACAAGATTTAGAAGTTTTAATTAGAAATAATTTAGTTGATGAAATTTTTGAAGCAGTGCCAACAGTTTCAATTGAACAAATTAAAAGTGGAGATGTTGAAAACAAGCATAAAATACTGCAAATTGATAAACTGGATTTATACCAAAGACTAGCAGTAAATGCTGCACTAAAAGAGAACCTATTAATTTACGGGCCTCCAGGAACTGGAAAATCAGAAGTGATTAGTAATATTATTGCTAATGTTTTGTTTAACCAAAAAGATGTACTAATGGTTTCTGAAAAAGCAGCCGCACTAGAAGTTTTAAATAAACGGCTTAAAGATCTAAAAATTTTTATGCTTTTAATTTATGAAATTAAGGATAAAAATACCTTTTATGAATCAATTCAAACATTAACCAATTTTATTGGAAGTAGCTGAATTTATAACCAATTAAATTTGGATAACAATAATCAAAATAGCTATGAAATTGATCGAAATTTAAAGGTAATTGAGGAGTTTAACCAATATTTACTACAATTAAACGATTTTAAAACAACTGAATTTGATGGGCACTCGTTTTATGATCTAATTCAATTATTAAACCAATTTGGTGCTAAAGACTTTTTTGATACAATTTCTAAATCAAATTTAGAAAGTAAATATAATGAGTTAATTGCCAAATTTGATAATGACCAAAACTTTTTCTTTGTCCAATTAGAGCAATTTTATAACTTTTGTAATGCTAACAATTTAACAGCTAATGACCAGTTTAATACATTTTATAACCAAGCTTATTGAATCCAATATGCTTTTAAATTTTTAAACATTAATGCAATTGATGAAAGACTAGTTGTGTTTACAAAAAGCAACGCGAATAAACTAAACGCATTAATTGGGAATAATAGTCAATACTTACAAGTATTAAAAGCTGATCCTTTCAAATTTTATGATGATGGAAAAAGGTTTTTAAATTTTAAAAAAGATTTTGAAGCAATGCTTAATCCCCAATTTTTTAAAGACCCTCACAAAACACTAGGTGTTATTAAGCAATTTCTTTTTGTCTTTAATAATGCTAAAAGTGGTGATAAAAAATTCATTTTGGATAACTTTGTAAAAAGCTTTGAAATCATTGAAAAAAAATCATTTAAAAACCTTTTTTATTCAAAAAACTTTTCAGAACAAGACCAACATTTATTAAATAGGATGAATGAAATTGTTAAATCAATGTTTAATGATTATGGTGATTTCAATTTAATATTAAACAACCTTGAAACCTTTAATCCAGTTGCTGTTAAATACTTTTTTGATGAATCGATTTTTGATGCTAAATACTTCGATTTTATCAATAACAAGTTTTTAAACTTTGATTTTGAAACTTATAGTTTGTATTATCAATTTAGAATTGATTTAACAAAATGAAATATCTTTAAAAAAATCTGTTTTTTAAAACACCAATTTGAAACTAATTATGGAACTTTTCTAACATTAGAGTTAATTCAAGAAAAAATTGATTTAGCAAACAACATCGTATGGGATAATGTTGCTAAAAACTTAAAATTAATTGTTAAAAACAACATTTTACAAAGATTGGTAAGACTTGATAATAATGATAAAAACTTGCTTAAAAAAGCAATTCAAGTTGCCACATTAAAAAAACGCCCAAGCATTTACAATTATTTATCAACCTATGCTTCAGTGTTGAAATACATTTTTCCAATTTGAGTTGCCCGTCCTGAAACCGCAGCTTTGTTTGTGCCATTAAAAAAAGGTTTTTTTAATTATGGAATATATGATGAAGCTAGTCAGATGTTTTTAGAACGCGCATATCCACTATTGTATCGGACAAGAATCAATATCATTGCAGGGGATGATAAACAATTAAAACCAACTAACTTTTTTGCTTCTAAATCAATTGATGATGACATTGATTATGAAATTGATGATTTAGATGTTGAAGAATCATTGTTAGACCGTGCTAATTCAACTTTCTTTAATAAAATTATGCTGCAAAACCATTATCGTTCAGATTACCAAGAATTAATTGAATTCTCATCTGCCTATATTTATGACCACGAATTAAACTATGCTTCCAAAAACATTTTAAATGATAAAGATTACAAACCATTAGAGGTGATTAATGTTAATGGTAACTTTGTTGATCAAAAAAATGTTGCAGAAGCGAATGCGGTTGTAGAGTTATTAAATAAATATGTTAATCAATTCAACTCCATTTTAGTTGTAAGCTTGAATTTACAACAAACTAATTTAATTAAAAGCTTGATTGAAAAAAACAGTGAATTAAATGCAGCCGTTTTTGAAAAATACCAAAACCAGGAAATTGATGTTATTAATTTGGAAAATGTGCAAGGGAATGAAGCAGATTTAGTAATAATGTCAATTGGTTTTGGTAAAAAAGGAGATAATGAAAAAATTAGTGCTAACTTTGGACCAATTATCCAAGACGGGGGTAGAAACCGTCTTAATGTTATTATCACTCGGGCTAAAAAGAAAATGGTTGTTGTTAAATCAATGTATGGTTATGAGATTCGTGAATCTACTAACAAAAACCTTTTAGTGTTTAAAAACTTTATTGATTATTTGGATAAGGCAATCAAGATTAGCAGAAATAAAAACAATTTTGTTTCAGATGACAAAAATAATGCTAATTATACAATTGATTTTAAAAATGAATTTTGTGCTTTTTTAACTAATGTTGCCAATAGTTTTAACTTAAAACTATTGCAAGATTATGATATTGGAAATTCGAAAATTGATTTTGCGTTAGTAAATCAAGATAATTTTGTTGTGCTTTTAATTCAATTTGAAAAATGGCAGCAACAATTTAATTTCTTTGAAAGAAAAAAAGATATTGATAACCTAAATTTCTTGATGGCACGAAATTATAAAGCAATCAAGATTTGTGATCACGAATGAGCTACTAAAAAAGAAGCCATAATGAAAAAAATTAATCAAATTATTCAATATTATGATGAATTTAACTAATTAGTTTTTATGAGTTTTACTCACAAATGATTTTTTTAAATATGCTTTTCTTTGGTTTGTAAGAAATTCTTTTTTAATATAAATTTTTACTATTTTTTGATTATTAGAACTATTGTAACAATACCCTTTGTCATCAAAATAAACTTGGTTATTGTCAAAACTAGTGTGTAAGTTTGGTGAGATTAATAAGCAATTGTTGTTATCAGCAATTTGGAAAAGGGATTCTACACTTATTTCTTGTTTTGCTTCTTTTGAAGAAATGATGTGAACAAATTCATAAAAGTTACTATCATCATTTTCGCAAAACTGATAATAGTTTTGACTATTGTTTAATTCATTTTTATGCAATGCATAAATTGTTGGTAATTCATAGTTGGCAAACAAGCTCTTTTGATAGTTTCGTAATTTAAACTCAAACTTTTTGATTTCCTTGTTCCAGCTAGCTTCATTTTGATTGTTTGTTGCTAAAAAATAACCAATTTGAAATTTGATTTTAGCAATTTCTTCTTGATAGTTTCCATTTGGTTTAAAACGATAAACTATTTTCTTTCTTGCAGGATTTATTTGGATTCAATCATTAATGCTATTGGCAATATATTTATTAGATGCACTGCAGTGATACTGGTTTAAATTGTATTTAATAAATAAGTCTTCTGCAACTTTGTTTCTTGTAAAAAATGTTTCTATTTCAATTAATTCAATTTCGTCTAGTTTTGAAATACCAATACTTTTATCCTTTTGATAAACCAATTTATGATTAAAAGGATTAGAAAAGTTGCAATTTTGCATATAAGTGAAGGTTTTATTGTGAACTAGATTTATTGGATTTTGGGTTAATATATCACAAGATAAGTTGTTTGTTTCTGCTCCTGAAGAATTAGAACCAGTGAAAATATCAATTGATCTTTTAACTGCGCTTAATCCTAAAAGTTTTTGATTAATTATGATTAAATCATTTTCATTTATTTGCACTTTTAGTTTTTGCTTTTTTGAAATTTTGTTTTTATCTACATTATTTGATTCTTGAATTGATTCTAAAATTTCTTTTCTGATTTTAATATATGGATTTGTTTGGTTGTAATAACAAGTTTTTTGCATTTCAAGATCAGTGGGTCGAAATTCTACTTGGTTTAATTGAATAAATTGCTTGATTATCTTTTGATAATCATCTGAAATTAAATAATATGCATCTCCCTTGATTTTGCATCCACTACTATTTTTATTTATTACTGCTTTGGAGATAAACGCTATTTTAAATCCCTGATACTTTTTCATACTAATCTTCAAACTCCAGTGCAGCAAAGATTGATTCTAAAATACATATAGGGATTGAATTACCAGCAGTATAAATAATTTTATTATTGCTTAACAATTGTGTATTTTTAACCCTTTGATAATCTGTATTATCAAAACCCATATATAAGTAACATTCTTGGGGTGTTAAATATCTAATGCCTTTATCAGTTGCAATTTTAATTCTAGAATTAGCCCCTGATGCTGTAAGAGTTGGTCCGATGGCTTCAATACTATAAATGTAGTTTTCACTATTAAATTTGGAATAGCTAATAATTTTTTTTGAAATTATCCCGTTTTTGGTTTTATTTCAATTGGTTGTTAAAAAATTGTTTATATATATATATATTGTCATTAGAATTGATTAATATATCTTTAATTGGTTTACTTTGAATTCTAATTTTTTCTAAATCCGGGAATTTAAAGTTTATTTTTTGATAATAATCTTTTCTGATTGATAAACAAAAAACACGGTCTCTGGATTGACAACTCCCAAAGTGTTTTGAATTTAGAACATAAGTTTTAGATAGATATCCTAGTTTATTTAGAGTATTGATTCATTTTAAAAAATTTTGTTTATTATTTTTACCCAAAATATTTTTGACATTTTCCATTAATAAGTATTTGGGCATTTCCTCTTTTTTAAATTGTTTTTTAATTTCAAATAAAATTCTGCCAATCTCTCATAGTAATCCACTTCGGGTATTGTCTTTTTGATTCATCCCTTTTTGTAAACCTTGAACACTTAAATCTTGGCAGGGAAAAGAATATGTGAAGATATCAATATTTTTTTCAATGTCATATGCTTTTGCGCTTTTGATATCAAACAAATTATTAAATTGATTTTTAGAATAGTTTAAATATGATGCTTTTAAACTATTGTTTAGTTTATTGATGGCATTTTGTGAAGCTAAGCTTTTAGAATCATAAGAGATGTTTTTAATTGCGTTTAAGTTCTCAATTTTTGGTTTGAATTCAGGAGCGTGAATGGCAACATAAGCAATTATTGCATCTACATACCATTCAATCATTCCAGAATGGATAATGTTTCATTGCCTTTGTCTTGCGATGTTTTTAAGTGCTTTGAATTGGCTGCCAATTCCTGCAAATGCTTCAAAAATCTTAATGTTTTTCATTGTAAATATTCTAGCGGAAATAGTACTAGATTAAGAATAAGCATTATAAGATTGCATAATTTGATTGATTAGTTTTTGACTACATACTACTTAGTGTTTTATAAGGTATCAAGAAGTCTTTTTATTTTTTAGTAAACCCCAAATAATTGATGAGTGAATTTAAATTAAAATATTTTGTATTTTATGATCTATTTATCTTTTCCAATTTATTTCATACATGGATTAAAGATAAAGGGCACATTAAGCAAATAATATACATGTGCTCAATAAAATAAGAAAATTTAGACACCAAATATAAAAAATATCTTAATAAATACTTGTATTAAGTCATTTTATAAAAAAGAGCCAAATCATAAACTTAATCAAACTTTTATTTTTAATTTATATATTGCACTTTAAAAATTAAAAAATTAATAAAAAAATTTAATTTAGTTTTTTTGGTTACCATACTATTGAGTAAGAGTTTTCAAATATAAGATTAAAAATAATTTTCATTGAGTTGGTTAGATAAAAAAATAATAAAATTCTTGAATTCTAAACTCTTATTAATAAATATTTTACAAATATTTAGGGAGTTTAATATTTATGAAATTAAATAAATTTAAAAGCTTACTATCAATTAGTGTGATTACACTAACGATTGCACCATTTACAAGTTTTACAATTAATGCAACCAATTATGCAACTGTTAAAATAAACATATTAAATAATAATGTACAAGATACTTCTGTCTCATCCAATCCTTTAGTTGCACCAACAACTGTAGATACTTCAACTTTAGCACCTAATGGCAATGATTTATATAATGAATATAATTTTGAATCAGGGTATGTCATAAAAAGTGTTAAAGACCACACAATTAGTTTTTATGACTGGTTTAAACAAAAGAAGTGATGCTTAGATGTAAGTACCGTGATTACAAGTATTGGGGGACAAACACCAACTAATATATTAGATACAATGAATATTAAAGCAGCTCTTACATCTTCTGGTGCTTATGACACAAAACTATTTGTGTATGGTAATTTAAAAGATATTAGTAGTAACAATATTACAGGTTCTTATGTTTTCCAAGTTGTGATGGCAACAGGGAAAGTTGTTGACAAGTCAATAATTGAAAACACAACACAAAAAGCAAATATGAATAATTCAACTATTTTAATAAGCGATATAAGACAACTTACTGTAATTAACCAAAATACGATAATTGTTAGTAGCAACATAAGCAATGATGCTAATAACAATACTCATAGTTTTAGCATTAGTATATTAACGTTAGACGGTGCAACTATTAATATCCAAACACTAACATCAAGTATTAATAACACTAATATTACTTCTAATGTTGTTTTAGGTGCAATATTGGGGGTTATTAAAAAAGATAACCAATATGTCTTTGCAATGTCAGCATCTAATATTAATAGTGAATCTACTTTTGATTTAAGTGTTTACTATTGATACTTTACACTATCAAACAATAATTTAAATCTAACTAATTTTTCTGAAACTGCACCGATGAGCTCTTTAGCAACTTCACAGTCTTATGATTTTCAAACAATTATCAGTAGTATTAATAAAAGTGAAATTAGTAGTGATAATTCACAACAAGTAACAGATATCCAAAATTGGTTAGAAAACAATTGCGCTAATTTTTCAGTAGTATACCCAGCAACTGCTACAAACCCCAAGATGTTGGTTTCATACAACTGGGACACAACCGATACTAATCCGGATGTGAAAGCAATTGATTTTGCAAAAAACAAAGTTACATTAGTTGCATTTAGTAATGATACTAAAGCAAATAAAGACCGAGTTCAGTTTGGAATCTATAAAATGCCTGATAATGTTGGTACTAATACCCCATTATTAGGCATTAGTAATTTAATATACACTCACACTAAAAAAGATGATGGTAGTTTTATTCAACCATATGCGGTAATTGTGGGTCAAAACACCTTTAATAACAGTCCCACAATTGTATTCAATTTAGTAAAATTAGATACAACAACTTCTGATAATGCAGTTTTTAATGCTGCATTATCAAATACTTCAGCAACTGCATCTGGTACTACAATTGATGGCAATGTTGTCAATTCATCTTTTACAACAAATAACACGGGATATTTTGTAACCAATGATGCTTACACAACTGATAAAAAAGCAGTTTCATCTTCAAATATTAAGAAAATGGATTGACAGCTTCAATTCATTCCAAACAATGGTACAGCATCATCTGGTACATCAATAGATACATATTATGCATATATCAGTACTGGAATTGAAAATGATAACAAAGCAGTTGATTACCAACAAAACTTTATTTCAATTCCAGCAATTGGTACTTCGTCCACTTTTGTCACAAATCTTAATTTAAATGATTACCAATTTGGAATTACAGATAATCAATTATCTTCAATTTACAGACCTTTAAATGAGAATGATTCAAAAATAAGCTCTAAATCTTTTGCAACCCAAACTACTAAAAATGCTTTAATTGCAGATTTACAACAAGCATATGCATATACTGCATTATATGATCCAGATAGCAATAGTGCTACAGTATTACAAGAAAGTTGACAACAAATAAGCAATGTCACATATGATCCTATAATTTTAAGTGTAAATGAAACAGATGGGACAATATCAGGGTCAATTACATATCAAGTTAAGAATTGGTGGAATAATCAAAGTTCTAAAATTGTAAGAACTATTAATTTACAATTATCAAAACCAGCTGACTTCAGCATTGCAGACTTAGCTTCAAGTCTAACAGAAGGCACAGATAAAACAGTACAAGACTGATTACAAGCTAAATATTCTTTTGAAGGCTTGTTTTTGCAAAATCAAAGCATAGTATCTGACCAATTAGTAAGTTTTGTTAAGGATATTTTATCAAATGCATATTTGGGAAACATTAGTGATAACAAAACATTAAGGTCGATTTTGCTAAATTCTTTACCAAAGATTGAAAGTAGTCAATATAATAGTGTTTATTTACAAGTAGATAGTAATGCTGATAACACTGGTACAACAATCCGGATAGGTGAATACATTATTGCAACATTTGACACAATTAATAAAACTGTAACAATAACTTTTGATTTATCATCAGCTTCTGGATTAGATTCAACTTCACCTGCTACTATTCAATTTCAAAACTTTAGTGGAAAATATTCACAAACTAGTACATTTCCAAACTATGATGTTTGAAGTCAACACCAAAGTCCAGCAGAAGTGCAGGAAGAACAACATCAAGAAGAAGAGCAGCAAAAAGATAATCCTTCAGGTGCTAATAACAATTCTTTTAAAAATAATAATTTAATATCATGATGGGCAATCGCGGTAATTATTATTGCAGCAATAGTTGTAATTGCCTTAATTATTGGAATTTACTTTTTTGTTAAAAAGAAGAAAAACACAATAATAAAAAAATAGTTATTAAAATCAAAAAATTTAAAATATTTATTCATCCCAAACAAAAAACCTATTTTATTAAAGCTATAATGCTTTTTAAAATAGGTTTTTTATATTTCTATTTTTGTAAAATTATTCGACAAAATGCCTTTT
>JABUSB010000007.1 GCA_021444005.1 Malacoplasma sp. | reverse complement strand
CACGTTACTCCAAAAGCTGGATTTGTATGGGATGACAACACAAAATCTGAAAAAGTTATTCGTGTTGTAATTACTAACTTTACAACTGATCAAAAAATGGGTAAAGTTTCAGATAGTCTTGAAAAAGTGAGAACAACTGCAATTGTTATGGCATCTTTAGGTGCAGCAGCAGCTGCGATTGCTGCAGCATACTGAGGGCTTGCAATTTGATCATTTGGTATATCATCACCAGCTGCAGTTGCTGCAACTGCACAATCAGTTGTATTATTTGCACAAAGTGCTGCATTTGGTACATTGTACGAACTTAACAAAAACACGCCTGAATATAATGAAATCAAAGATTTAGATGTGATTTACACTTCTGATAACCTTCAATTTGGTTTCCTTGTAACTAAATCTGTAGTTTACTTAACACAAGTGGTGAAATGAATTAATATTTTATACAAACCATTTGTTGCAATGAAAACAGGAGTTTATTTACTAGACTTAGGAATTATATCTACTTCTTGAGCTGTACCTGTGGGACTTGCGATTCTAACATCATTAACTATAATACTATCTTTCCTTGATGTGATTTTATCAATCCCAGGAATAGTAGTATAGTTAACAACTATAATTTAAAAATAAAAAAGATTAGGGACTTTAGCCCTAGTCTTTTTTAATGTACTAAAAATTTTTATGATAATATTAATGCATTAAAAAAGAAACCAAAATGAGAAAGTGTTGAAAGATTTTATCAACAGCAATCATCTGTTTAATCCCGGTTGCATTGATTACTTATTTTGCTGTACCTTGAAACTCTACAACACTTTTATCATTAGTTGGCTCTTCTTCTTTACAACCATTAATGAATGAATTATCAAATGTTTATAAAGCTGCTGATTTTATAGTTCAAGGTGGGGGAAGTGGTTTTGGAATCAAAAGCATTGCTACCAATACTACTAACATTGGTTTATCTTCAAAAGACCCTTATTTAACAATTAAAAATGCAACAGTTGATAATAATGGTTTTACCAAAGATGATTGAAATAACTTAAATATTAAAACTTTTACAATTGCATTTGATAACATTGCAGTTATTTACAAAGCAGATGATAAAAAAGATATTCTAAACATTGACCAAAGCAATATTTATGATATCTATTCAATATTTGCAGGGACTTACCAGTGTTCTTTATCAAACTTAATCGCCAACTACAATGGGGTGGATAAAAATAGTGTTTTTTTACCCTACTCAAGAACAGGGGGTTCAAATACGTCTGGTACTGCATCCACTTTTTTAGAGCAATTCCAAGACTTTAATTGGGATTCAGAAATTTCACAGCATCCCGATTATCAAAAAACACTAGATATTTTAAATTCTGGAGATTATCAAGGGAATGTGCGATCTACTAATGAATCAAATGTAGAAACTTGAAATAAAGTAAGTGAAGAAAATAAAGATGGCGCAATAACATATTTGTCACTATCTTTTGTGATTGAAAATTATGATTTAATAACCAAATCCGGGTATATAGTAGCTACTGTGAATGGAATTGATCCATACCAATATTATTTAGAGCATAATAAACAATTGGATACTAGTTTTTTAAAAAACTATAAATGGTTTTCTGTTTACAATTTAATGGTTTGTTTAAACAATATGTCAGATGCAATAAAAGATTTTATTGGTTGAATTTATTTTAATCAAACTGCACTAAACCTCATTGATAAATTAGCCTTGGTACCAGTGGGGAATAATTTAGAATATTTAAAATCGATGTTAAATTCAAAATATTCTTCAATAGATAAAATTGATGAAAGTAATTTTTTGTCAATTTTTTTTAATCCTGACAATTCTGATTTCAATATTTTATTTTCATTAAACACAAATTCTAGTATGAATAATTTACCAGAAAATGCAGCCTTTGGAATTTCTAACCAAACTGTTTTAAATAGTGGTAATAATAGTTAAGAGGAATTATGAGAGTTAGACAATTTAAACCAAGTCGGATTCAAATTCAAAATGCTACTAGTTGTTTTAGTAAAGTGATGGCAACAATCGTAGCTTGCTTTTCAGGAGTACTATTATTTGGAATTTTAATTTTTATTTTAGTACGTGCAATTCAAGGGTTTGACCATTATGGAATTAATGCAATATTAGGTTCTTTAAATTTTAATTTTAGTTCTGATAATGCAGTTTCATTCTGACCTCCGTTTACTGCAACTTTAATTACCACATTTATTGCTTTAATCATTGCAGTACCACTCGGGGTTAAATCAGCTACCTTTTTAAAATTTAGGGTGAATAAGCATTACCAAAAACCATTACGAATAGCGATCGAAACACTTGCTGGAATTCCTTCGGTTGTTTTTGGCTTGTTTGCAGCTCAATCATTGAAATCAGTTGTTGGACTAATTGGAATTTCTTCATATTCGATTTTAAATGCTTCGATTATGTTAGCTTTTATGATTTTACCTACAGTGCTAGCAATGACTTATAATTCACTAGAAAATGTAGATATGAATTTATTTGAAAATCCGCTAGCACTAGGTTGTACCAAAACAAAAGCAATTTATAAGGTTTATAAAAAAGCTGCAAAGTCTGGAATTATTGTTGGTGTGATATTAGCAGCTGGAAGAGCAATTGGGGAAACAATGGCACTTTCAATGCTATTACAATCCCAAAATAATTATGATTCGGTTTTTAGTAGTGGGTTGGGGTCAATATTATCATCTAACATTAAAACCATATCGGTTATAATTTCGACCAATATGTTTACTGAAAACAGTTCTGAAGCTCTAAAATCACTTTTATTTGCTTTTGGATTTATTTTGTTTGTTGTGATAATGCTTATAAACTTAATTGTTTTATGATTTACAAGAAACAAAAAACACGTTAGATTACCAAAGTTTTTGATGCTCATAAAAGATAAATACAATTGGTTTTTTGATACCATTCACTCAATTGTTGAAACAATCTTTTTTCCATTCCGCAGAAATACCAAAATTAATAGTGAACAAGATGTATTAATTTATATGGAAAAAAGATTTAAGCACTACAAATTCAAAGATGCCTATTCTTGGTATAAATTGTTTTGGGAAATTGTTTGTATTCTCATTTGTTTTTGCTTTCTAACCTGGTTGTTTTTTGATATTGTGGTAATGGGCATTCAAGCTTGAAATGCATCTTCTGCATCTGTTTTTATGTATACTAAAAACACAACCGGACAAGCTTTTTGAAATACCTTTTTAGTAATCTTGGTAGCAATTTTAATTGGGTTTCCCATTTCTTTATTTACCGCGATTTATTTAAATGAATTTTGTAAAAACAAAGTTATTAAAAAAATCATTTATTTCTTCTTGGATTCACTAGGAGCGGTACCTTCAATCTTGTTTGGAATGTTTGGTCTTATCTTTTTTATTTATGAATTAGGATGAACTAGTCAAGGTGGTAAAGGGTTTTCTTTGTTAGCTGGAGCACTAACGGTTACGATTGTAATTATTCCTTCGTTCTCAAGAACAATCCAGCAAGCATTAAGTGAAGTCCCAATGGATTTAAGACAAAATGGATTGGCATTAGGATGTACTCCATGAAAAGTAGTTTACAAATTGGTATTACCAGCTGCGATTAATGGATTGGCAACTAGTATTGTGCTAGCAATTGGTAGAATTTTATCAGAAACCGCAACCCTTTATTTAACTGCAGGATTAACCAGTTCTGCCCAAATTGCACTAGTAAATCCTGGTCAAACTTTAACAACAAGAATTTATGCACAATTAACAAATACTAATGTAACTGATGGATTAAACATTATGTACGAGTCTGCATTTTTAATTTTGTTAATCGTCTTGTTTTTGATTGCAATCGCTTATTACATCATTCCTAATTGGCGCAGCATCAAAAATGAAGTTAAGTTTTGAATCTTTAAAGCGAATCAAAAATTGCAGCAATTTAAGAATTTTAAATTCTCAAACAAAAATTACTAAATTAAAAAGTTTAAAGATAAAATAAATTTAAAATTGATACCAAGAATGTTTTTTAAAAAAAATAATCCAACTAATAAAACTTTAGTTAAAGAAAAACCAGATTTTGATGATACTAATATTTTTGAAGTTACAAATATTAATTTTTGGTATGAAGGTGGAGAAAAACAAGCTTTATTTGATATCAACATCAACATTAAAAAAAATAAAGCAACTTCTTTTATTGGACCTAGTGGTTGTGGCAAATCAACCTTTTTAAGATTGTTGAACCGAATGAACGATTCAATAGCTAATACAAAACTAGAGGGTGATATTTTTTTTAATAAACGTAACATCCATCATAAAAAATTTGACGTCTTAGATTTAAGAACTCAAGTTGGTATGGTGTTTCAAAAACCCTGCCCCTTTCCCATTACAATCTATGATAATGTTGCATTCTCTTTAAAAGATAAAGGGATTCGAAAAAAAGAATTAGTTGACCAAATGGTTGAAAATTCTTTAAAAGATGCAGCCCTTTGAGAAGAAGTAAAAGATGATATGCACAATAAATTAGGTACTGAATTATCTGGGGGGCAACAACAAAGATTGTGTATTGCCAGAGCAATTGTGTGTAAGCCATCAGTTTTATTAATGGATGAACCAACTTCTGCATTAGACCCCATTGCAACTGCTAAAATTGAAAAGTTAATAATGGAGTTAAAGAAAAACTATACAATAATTATAGTTACCCACTCAATGTCCCAAGCTCAAAGGGTAAGTGATAATACTGTCTTCTTTTTTGAGGGTAGAATCATTGAAAGTGGTAAAACAAAAAACATTTTTTTAAAACCGAAAGAAAAGAAAACCAAAGACTATGTGAACGGTAGAATAGGATAAGAATATGGTAATTAATTTTTTTAGCCTTGAAAAATCAGAATTTGAATTAAAGCAAAACTTTTTAGAATTTCTAGATATGTGCTACCGCAATTATGCAAAAGTCTTTGGAATTTTAAAAGAAGACAAAATTAATGATGAAATTATTTCTGAATTTTTAAATAAGAAAATGACGGTACGGGACAAAAAAAGGGATATTCGGGATGATTGCATTTGAATTATTTCTAAAGACCAACCCCGTGCGAACCATTTGCGTTTTATTATTGCAGTTTTATATGCTTCTTGGGATTTACAACGAATCGGTGAGCAAACATACAATATTTTAGTTCACGCTAAAAACATTTGAAATGCTACACCACCATTCCCTAAAAAACTTAGATCCGCAATTGCTAATAACATTGAAAGTTCATTTGGTTTATTCCAAAGTATTTCTGATGTTTTAAAAAGTGAAAATGATTATTCAAAATACTATGATGAATTACACGCAATTGTATCTAATTTTAGAGAAGAGTATCAAGAATTGTTAACTAATACCTTTAAAGAATTAACTGCGACCCAAATTAAAAAGGCTGCTGATTTGTATTCTTTCTGGATGATAATAAAATATGTGGACAGAATTATTGACCATTTGTGGTCAATTTATGATCACTTTTTAAATATTCGGAACAAAGATTAATGCATATTTAAGAGGTAACAATGCGAGTTGATAGTAATTATATAAACAATCCTAATTTTTTTGATGTCTTAATTGTAGGTGCAGGGCCAGCTGGGTTAACTGCAGCTTTATATTGTCAAAGAGCCAATTTAAAAACTGCATTTTATGAAAAAGAAACGCCAGGTGGTAAAGTTGTAAAAACAAGTTTTGTGGAAAATTATCCCGGATATGAGCAAATATCTGGTCCTGATTTAGCAATGGGATTTTTTAAACAAGTTTCATCGCTTGGGGTAAAGTTCATTTTCGGTGAAGTTACAAAAATCAAAAAGTTTGATAATATCTTCCATGTTTTTTCATCTGATAATTTAACACGATATGCAAAAGCAGTCATTATTGCAGCTGGAATGACTGAAAAAAAATTAAATATTGAAGGTGAAACTAAGTATTATGGCAAAGGGGTAAGTTATTGTGCCATCTGTGATTCACCATTATATAAAAATAAACCAGTAGCAGTAATTGGGGGTGGTAACACTGCACTTGAAGAGGCATTGTACTTATCAGATATTGTTAGCAAAGTTTATTTAATCCACCGCCGTCAAGGTTTTCGAGCAGATGCTAGTGTTGTTGACAAAGTTAAAAATAATAAAAAAATTGAGTTGTTTTTAGATTTTGTACCAATTGAATTTATTGGTGAAAACAACAAAATTAATGCTATTAAAATTCAAAATGTGAATGATAAAAAAATGTATTTAATCAAAGTTGATTGTATTTTCCCTTTTATTGGTTTTATCCCCCTTTCCAATATAGTTTCTGAATTTGATGTTATTAATAAAGAAACAGGATTTATTGAAACCAATTCTAAAATGGAAACCAAAATCAAAGGGTTATATAGTATAGGGGATATAAATTTAAAAAGCGTCCGACAAATTGCAACTGCAGTTGGGGATGGTGCAATTGCAGGGGTTGAGGTTAAAAGATATATTGAAGAAAATTTTCAATAATTAAATAACGGGGTGAATATGTCTAAAAAAGATTTTAACCAGGATTTTTTTAATAATAAAAATACGAAGAAAAATGTCTCTGTATATGATGAAATTAAACAAACAAGCTATAAGAAAAAGTTTGCAAAGATTGTTAAGTTTTTAGAAAAGAAAGGAATTAATGTAAATGATATTTGTTTCCAAAAACAAATATATGGTAACCAAAACACTGTCTTTACTCCTTTATTTTCTTGTTATTACCAAAACTATGTTAAAGATCAGCAAAACATTTTTTTAGTTGTTCTTTTTCAAGATACTAGAAATAGCGTAAATGATCACAAAGCAATTTGTGAACAATATTTTTCAAACTTTGAAAACCTTTATTTTATTTTGTTTTTTGATGCAAGTTTAAGACCAATTTTGTATTATTACAAGCAAGAAGACAATAATGGTTACTTATTAAAAGTTGAAGAAAAAAACATTGCTAAATTTTATTAATGCTATGAATAATGGAATTGAAATTAATTTGCCAATCAAAGACCAATATGATGTTGAAAACCTCATATTGGGTCATTTTAATTTAATTCATTATGGCCATTATTTATTATTTCAAAAATTATCTAATTTTAGTTTTTTAATTTTTAAAAACAATCCTAATAAATTAAAAGCTCCCTATTCTTTAGAAGAAAGAATCAATAATTTAAGTTTTTATAAACCAGACTACATTTTTATTTATGACATTTTTAAATATAATATTGCACCACTTGAGTTTATAAACCAAGTTTTATTAAAATTGAATCCCAAAATGATTACAGTGGGATCTGATTTTTTATTTGGGACTAACAAAAGTGGTGGCATTAATTTATTAAAAAAATATTTTAATTTAAATGTCATTGAAAGAGAAAAAGAATATTCGACTACAAATATTGTAAGTCTTTTAGAAGATGGTGATTTTGAAGGTGCTAATAAAAAATTAACCTTTAATTTTTATTATTGCGGTCATGTTATTAAAGGAAAAGGGTTAGCATCAAATTTAAAAACTCCAACTGCAAATATTGAGGATTATAAAAATTTAAAAGTTAAAAACGGATCTTATATATCTTGTGTTCAAATTGGTAACAAGCTTTATAAAGCAATTAGTTTTATTGGCATTCCAAAATCTTTTGAATTAAATAAATCTTTTGTGGAAACTCATATTTTTGATTTTAACCAAAACATTTATTGTGAAAAAATCAAAGTTTATCCTTTGAAATTCATTCGGGAAAACCAAAAATTTAGTGATTTTAAACAGTTATCAAATGCAATTGAAAATGATTGTAAAATAGCTAGAAATTTTTTTAAAGATTTTGATATCAATAAAATTAATATTTTTCCTTTTTAATAAAAATTCAGACCATATTTGTTATCTTAAACTTTAGTTACTAGATCAAAGAATTGATGGGCATTCTTTAATTTGAATTGCCCTATTTTTGTTCTAGTTAACTCTTTTAAATATCCTAAATTATTTAGTGTAATTCCTAAATCATTAGCAAAGGAACGGACATAAAACCCTTTGCTAACGTTTAATTGGATGGTAGCAATTTGAAGATTGTAATCAAAGTGTAATAGTTTTGCTTCATTTATAAAAACCTTTTTTGGATTAATATTCACATTTTGTCTACTTCTAGCATATTCATATAATTTCTTTCCATTGATTTTTATTGCAGAATAAATGGGTGGTGTTTGGTAAAGAATTACATTATTAAGTTTTTTAATTTGGTTTTTTAAATTAAATAAATTTACTTTAAAAAAAGTTTGCTTAACAACATTGGTTTCTCCATCATATGATTCTGTTTGGTAATTGAATTGAATTTTTGCAACATATTCTTTATCTTCTAAAAGCAATTGGTTAAGCATTTTTGTTTTTGAATCAGTTGCAACCAATAGTAATCCACAAGCATAAGGATCTAATGTACCACTATGACCAATTTTTTTAATCTTGTATGCTTTTTTAATAATTTGAATGACATCATTTGAAGTAAAAAATTTAGGTTTATTGATTAATATGATTTGGTTTGATAAATCTAAATTTGTGTTTTTAATAAACATATTGAATTCAATCTTTTTAATAAAATTTATATGCAATATTTTAAGTAATAAAAAAGCAATTTTTACTTAAAATATTTTATATATGTCTGGTAAATCAATATGGAAAATTTAGAGTTAAAAGAGAAATTAAAAGTATTAGAAGATGGGTCTATTTTAAAAAAACTAGAAGAAATGATATCAAATATTGATAGTGAAAAAGCAGTATATGATGCAAGAAATGTTTTTTTAAAAGACAATGTTTCACCCTATTATCAACTTTTAAAAAAAGTTGATAATGACCAAAAAAAAGCATTAGGTCAAAAGCTTAATGAAATTAAAGAAAAAACTGAATTAATTGTTAGTAGTAGAATTGAAACTATTAAACAAAATAAATTAGCAAGCATTAAAGCTAATTATGATGTTGAAATTCCAAGTGACTATTTACAATCAGGATATATTAATCCAATTCATTTGGTAAAAAACCAAATAATTAAATTTTTTAAAATGGCAGGATTTAAAATTGCTACCAATAGTGAAGTAACATCAATTGAATATAATTTTGATAAATTAAATATTAAAAAAGACCATCCTGCACGAAGTGCTTCAGATACTTTTTTTATTGATGACAAAACATTATTAAGAGTTCACAATACTGCTATTACTGCAAAGTATTTAGAGCTTTATAATAACCAGGATGAAATCAAGGTTTTGTCATATGGTGATGTGTATCGAAAAGATGACGACGATGCAACCCACTCGCACCAATTTAACCAAATTGATTTTGTTTGAGCAAAAAAAGGAATGTCTTTAGCTAACTTAAAGTGAATTACAGATAATTTACTTAAATTCTTATTTAACAAATCAGTAAAAATTCGATGCCGTTTATCCCATTTCCCTTTTACTGAACCTAGTTTTGAAATCGATGTTTCATGTTTTTTCTGTGACCAAAAAGGTTGTAATGTTTGTAAAAACACAAAATGAATCGAAGTATTAGGTGCTGGACTTCTACACCCTAATGTTATAAAAAATGCTAATTTAAAACCAGGAATTAGTGCAGTTGCTTTTGGAATGGGAGTGGACCGAATTGCAATGCTTAAATACCAAATCAATGACATTAGAAGAATTTATTGCAATGATTTTTCACTATTAAGTGAATTTAAAGGAGGTAGATAAAATGTTTTTATCTAGAAACTTATTAAATTATTTATTTCCATTTTTTAAAGAAGTATCTGATAGTGGATTAGAAAAAATGGTTAATGCAATTGGGGTTGAGGTTGAAAGCATTTTTAGATTTGAAAAAACAGATAATCTAATTGTTGGACAAATAAAATCTGTTAAAAAACACCCTAAATCTAATCATTTAAACATTTGTGAAGTGTGGTTTGAAAATAAAATGCACACAATAATTTGTGGTGCAGACAATGTTAGAGTAGATCTAAAAGTCATTGTTGCTAAGGTTGGTACCAAAATGATTGATGGCAGATTAATTGAAGCTAGAGAGTTATTGGGTGTTAAATCTAATGGAATGATTTGTGCATACAATGAATTAACAACACATATTCAAGGTTGTACACAAGAAGAAATTGAGGGAATTATTGAATTAGATGATGATGCAAAAATTAATGACACTAATCCACTAAAACTAATTGGATTAGATGACACTATTTTTGAATTAAAAACACCATTTAACCGTAATGATCTAAATTCAATAATTGGATTAGTGTATGATTTAGTGCCGATTTATTTTAAAAACCAAAAACTAAGTTATGATTTTGAAAATATTAAAGCATCACACAAAATTGATTTCCCATTAAAAATCGATAACAAGATTTGTAGTTTTTTAGGAGTAATTGAGATTAATGATGTAAAAATCACAAAATCTAATTGGCAAATCAAAAGTTGACTAATAAACTCTAATTTAACTCCTAAAAATTTGTTAGTTGATTTGACCAACTTAAATTCTTTAATAACAGGATCTCCATGTCATGGTTATGAAAAAGCAAAAGTTGCTAATGGATTAGAAGTTAAATTAGTTGATAAAGACACCAATTTTGTTGCCCTTAACAACAAAGAATACAAGCTAACTCAAAATAGTGTAATGTGTGTGTTTTCTAATAATACCCCTGTTGCAATTGCAGGAATAATTGGTAGTAAATTTGATTCAATTAGCGACAATGCAAAAGACATTATTTTTGAATTTGCTAACTTTAATCATTTATTAGTTAGAAATACAGCTAACAAATTAGGAATCAAAACCGAAGCTTCAACATTGTTTTCTAAAAGAGTAGTTTTGTGACTAACTTATAAAGCAATTGATTTTTTTATTAGTTTGTTAAAAAAACTAAACTTTAAAGTTAAGGGAATCAATTTTGTAGGAAATAAATTACAACATACTGCTATCGAGTTTAATGAAGTTGAAATGGCTAATCTTTTAGGAATTGAATATAACAAAAATGAAATTAGTGAAATTCTTGAATCATTAAACTTTAATGTAGAAAACAATACTGTAGTTGTACCTTTTTATCGCGAAGATTTGTTAAACCAAGCTGATTTAATTGAAGAGATTGTTAAAAAAATTGATATTAATAATTTAAAAGCAAAAGCAATTTCAGATTCTAAAGTTAGTTTTGACCTTGATTATTATGAAGAAAATCGTGTTTTCTTAGAAAAATATTTTATTAACAGAGGTTTTAGTTTTGTAAAATCACTCAACTTAACTTCACACCAAAATAATGATTTTTACAATTTACTAAAAATAAATAATTCTGTAAAAATTGTTAACCCAATTTCTAGTGAAAGAGAATTTTTGCGACATAATTTAATTCAACAGCATTTAGAAATTTTAGCCTACAATTTTAGCCACAAAAATAATTTAGTAGACATTTTTGAAATTCAAGGATTAACTTATAACCAAAGTTATCACAATCACTTGTGTATTTGTTTCACACAAGATTATTTCAAAAATAAAATTAATGGATCAAAACTTAAATTAGATATTTTTCTAGTTAAATCATTGTTAACAGATTTATTTAACTTATTTCACATTAATTATGAATTTAAACCAATTGATAAAAATTGACCTAACATCGTTTTACAAAAAAACGGGTTAGAAATTTGAATTAATAAAAAACTAGTTGGATATATGTCACAAGTTAATCCTGAAGTTCTACATAAAATTAAAATAAATGACGACAAACCAATTTATTTTGCAGAACTTGTAATTGATGATTTGCTAAATAATACTTTTGATTTTAACCCAATTGTGGAAAGTAAAAACAAAGCACACAAAATTGTTAGAAACATTACAATAACAGTAAATAAAGATGCAAAATTTGTTGATTACTTTTCGATATTTAAAAACTATGAAAACCAATTACATTTAATTAATAACTGTACACTAGAATCAATTTTCCAAAAAGATGATAATGTTTCATATTCATTTTCTTTTCAAATTAATGATGAAAGTTTAGCGGTAAAAGAAAATAGTGAAATAAACAAGGTTTTTGAAAAACTGATATTAGATTTAGAAAATGCTGGTGCAATTGTAAAAAGATAAACAAAAAATAAGAATCACTTTTGATTCTTATTTTTTTATAATCAACAAGTTACAATTTTATTTTTTCTTCTTTTCTTGTTTTTCAACATATTTATCTAAGAACTTGTAGTCATAATTTGTTTTGCCAATTTCGGAATCTTTTTGTCTTCATCATTCACAATAGTTACTATAAAGAGTTAGCATTGCAGATGCAATTAAAAATAAATCAAAGAAATTGGTTTTTTCTACAAATACAGTCATTACAAGTAATGCATTTCTTTCTCACATTTTAATCGGTTTGATATCAATATGGGCCACTAATCTATCAGGTCTAACACCTTCTCCAGTGACATAAGCTTTTCAATAAACTTTAATGATTTTGTTTATTTTAGTCCCTACAATTCGAAAGCAAGAATCATTTTTATCATAAACAAAATTACCTTTTACCATTGATATTTGAAAATAGCTTTTATCATTTTTGCGATTATAAATATTAAGTGTTTGTGCTTTTTTATCAGAAATATCTAACCATGATGGGAATTTCTTTTGAAATTCAGAAACTTTGGAAAATCGGTAATTAGTTTCAGCAGCACCTGCAGCTATTTCGCGATCATTTTGTGCATAGAAATTGGCAAAATAATAAACATTATGATTGCCTTTTGAATTTTTATTAATATCAATTTCTAATTTTTCTTTATCTTTAACTTTTTTTCAATCATCATAATATTCATCAAAAATATCATCAACACAATAAAAGTTTTCTAAACAATAAATGTGATTTTCATAAACTTTTAATGCATCATCAGCATTTTTAGTTCGCATTAAAGTTTTAAGCCCTTGATAAAAAACATCCTCTTCACTTATTGAAGTTTTATTAACCTTAATTCTTAATTCTTCAAAAATTTTATGAAAAATTTCAATTTGGCTATCAAAAATTTTGTTATACATTATTTCCTCCTTATGCTATTGTTTCTTAGTTTTCTTAGACATTAGATAATCATAAATTGAGCTACCACAATTGGCAGAAAAAGTAATCATACAACAAGCAAATGCGTAAATTACCATTGTGTCTATTGATTTGTCATAAACTGACAATTTTAGAATTGATCTTTGCTCTCTTTTTCTAATAACACAACAGAAGTTAATTGATGCTAAAACTTTTTTAGGAACTAATTCATCTAGAGATTTTAAACTTTTAACATAATCTTTATCGAAAAAAACGACATCACCACTATGTTGAAAAATTTCAAACATAGAGTTATTCGAAATAATTTTAATTTTGCCATCAACATAAAAACCAATTTTCATTATTTCTTCTTTTTGTTCTTGTCTTTCCTTATACAAGGTCACCATATAATCACAGTCTTTGACATCTGTAATTTCATTTTTAATAATAAATTTGGTTTCATTAACTGATATTGAATAAATATAATCTTGTGTTTTTTTAATAATCCCAATTTTCCCACTATCACCAGGATACGAAAAAAACCCGATATTAATTCAGCCAGCTAACATATTAGAAAAATAATTAGTTATTGGTCTAAATGGTTTATAAACTCTTGTTGTAACAAAATTTCATTTTTCAGATTGTGGGGGTAGTTTTAATCATTTATCATAATGGTTTTTAAAAATTTGTTCTACTAAATCCCAATTTTCTCAAGTTTCGATAAAATTTCCGAATGCTAAACTTGAGTTCTCCATTAAATCAATTTTGTTTAAAGTTTTAATAAATGCTTCAAAAAAATCATACCGAGTTACTTTTTTCTTCACATTGCACCCAAACTCTTCAAAAAGATCGTGGGTTATAGTCATAAAATTTTTTTTCAATATTTCAGCCATAATAAGCTATGTCTTTAATTCCTATATTGCTTTTAATTTTAAATAATAGTTGCAACATATTTTTAATTTTTAAAAATCAATTTCTATAAATATGGTTTTGATAATTGAAACTTAAAATAAAAAATAAGATAATATTAATAGTTTATGTTTCTAAGTAAACAAATATTTTCTAATAATTTATTATCTTCATTTTTTATGTTTTGGTGGTTTTGATATGAAAAAAAATAAAATCAAAAGATTTTTTAGATTGTCTGCTTTCTCAGGACTTTTAGCATTATCAGCAGGAGCTTTAGTTTCTACTTCAGTTTTAAATGATAATAATTTAACTAACTTAGTTCAAAAGAGCAATAGTGTTAACAATGATGATCAAGCTACAACATCAAACAGTACTGATTTTAAGAAAAACAGCAATACCATTTCATCTACAACAGCCACTGCTGATAAAACTGATTCCAAAACTATAACTGTTGAACCCACTGATTTTACACCATCTTCAACTCAATCAGGAACTGGAACAGGTGCAGGAACTGCTCAAACATCGTCAACTGAAACTATAAAAGACGAATCAATATTACAATATTCTGCAAATGATGATACTGGCAAAACCGGATATGCAGAATTTGTAAAATATGATAATAAAAATGCAGTTGCAATGTTTTTAGCATCCAATGTGACTGATTCTTCTGTTCAAAATAGTGCTCAAGGAACTGGAGACACTGCTCAGCAAGCCTCTACATATTATGCAGGAAGTGCAAGATGGGTAGTAACAAGTGACGACCTACTTGGAGCAATTGGTAACAGTGTCAATAGTTCCTCATACACTTTAACTTTTAAAGCAATGCTATTTTCAGCAGGTGGTAATACTTCGCCACCTTCTTTGTTTGTAATTGGATCTGTTAAAAAAACTACTACTACTACTCAAACTAAAGCAACAGATTCATCTACTGATTCTAGTGAAGGTAGCTACTTATTCCAAATTAATTGATTAACTACAACAAGCGCTTCAATAAGTGGGGATAAAACTGCAGGAAGTTACCGATTAGCTGCAAAACTATCAACTGGTACTAGTTTTGTTGATTACAACTATTTAGTAATGGAAGGAGTTTCTACCAATACAATGCAGGTAATGTATTTACCTGACCAATTAAGTGGTACCAACTCTGCTACACCAACTAATAAAGATGCACAACAAACTACATCTACAAATGGGACATACGAAGTTAAATATGTAACAGTATCTAACTCGACATTTAACAATAATTCCCAAACTTTATCATCAACATCAATAACTATTAGCAATTACAGTAGTTATATAGATGCTAGTGCAACTTATAAACCAATCTATGCAAACCGGATTAATTCCCGTTTCTTTTTTGTTTTTCAAAATAGTAGTGGTTTTAAAAGTGGTGCTTCAATTTTAATTGCAAGAAGTGATCAATTAACTGATTCAACAAATGCTGCAGTTACAATAAATAAATCAACTAATTTCACTAATTTAAAAGGTGATAATTTATCAAACTCATCTGCTATTGCAAATTCTTTAAGTTCAATTACTGGAGTTGATAATCAAAAATTTAAAACTAACATTTATTACAATGCGAACTCTGGACCAACTTCAGTTGCTAACATTAACTTACTTTTAAGTATTCCAAATAAGAGCGAGCAAGTCTATGCCGTATTTGATGCAATCTCATTCACTTTTACTGTAAACCCATCAGTTTACAATAGTGCACCAGCAAATGATGGATTTATTTATCAAGTAGTGCCTTATTATTCACTTAATAGTTTTAACATTAGTGGCTATTATGCACTAACAAGCACTAACAAAGTTTACCAATTAAACACAAGTTTTAGCTATGTTAAAACAATGTATGATTTTAACAGCTCTGTGTTTAATGTTGGTAACATCTACAATATTTACACAATTCCAGCTGATAACACTGGAATTTGATATGCCCAAATGAGTGATGGTACATTTGCACAAATGAGTAATAGTACCTTATTGGGACAATGGGATAAACTAGAAGCTAGCACTTCTTATGAAAAACCAGCTTCATTTACAATTCTTTCTCAAGATGAAGTTAATAACTCAATCTTTTTTAGAAAAGTAGTTAATCCTGCAGGAAATGGATTTGACTCTGATTTTCTAAACTTCATTGGTGGTAACACAATATGACAATCATTTTTAAAATTAGATAGTTCTACACTTGATGGAAGGTTACCAGCAGGAAGTAATGCAAGCGTATCTGTGAGTATTTACAATCACACAACTGGTACTGATAATTATTATTTTGGAACTAACCCAACAAATAAATTAGAACCAAATAAGTCAAATACTTTAACATTAGTTTTCACACAAAACTTAAGACAAATTAGTGCTTCTGGTAGTATTGAAACTGCTAACCAAAAATCAGTTATTATCGGGTCTGCAACTTACACATTCTATTATGGGGATGGCAAGATTAATGGTAACAGCCCACAATCAATCACATATAGCAGTTATGATAACTTTAAAAATAGCACAAAAATGACAATCCCTGCATATGTTTTAAATATGTACCCAACAGACATTGCTAACCAAGTATCACAAACTGATACTAAAAACGCAAATCTAAATAGTTTTGTCAACTATTTTTTAAATATGGAAAACATTTACAACCCCAACATTAGTTTGTCAGGAAACAACACTAATGGGGT
>JABUSB010000006.1:54149-63185 GCA_021444005.1 Malacoplasma sp. | reverse complement strand
TTATACAAATTGATTACATCGTTTGCATTTGAATACAATAGTTCATCAACACTCTTTCACGACAAATACAAACCATTCGCAGTTGAGTTTGTATCTGCTTGTAATCCATAAATCGTAATTGACTTCACTTCGTTTAGTTTTTCAACATTTTCAAAAACATCATAAACGTTATAAGTCACTTTTAAATATAGTGTTCCCGTTGCATCATCTGCGTCTGCTGATATGGAAATAATATTTGATGAAGTTGCCGGATTGACAGTACTTGTAGTACTAATAACCCCATTTTTTGAAGTATTAACCTTACCTGCTTCATATAATCCCGTACCCGCTCACCCAATACCTCTTGTTTGTGCAGTACTTGAAGCACTACCAGCAGTAGCAGAATTATTCGCATTTGTATTAGTTCTATATGCATTTGAACCCATATAAGAAAGATAAAGTGCAGGATTACCACTTGTATTACTCAAATATGTTCTTTGAGCTAATAAACTATAAATTCCCCCAGTCCCATTTGCAGCTGTGGTTAATGCATTAATCAATTGTGAAGGGGTGAAATCAGAAACCTTAACGGTATTACTATTAGCAGCTGCACCTGATGGTAGAGTAAAATTAGGGTTTTGTTTTTTAATTGCATCAACACTAAAAGTAGTGTTTAAAAATTCACTACTATTATCAGTTGTATTAAAATCCATTACTGATTTACTATTGCCTAATCCTCTCACTAAATAAGTAACTTTGGGAACACTTCCACCAGCTCATTTATTAGCTTCTTTTCCATCAGTTGACTGAGTAAAATCAACAGTTACCAATTGCACTCCATATTTTGATGCATCACTATCACTGATTCCATAAGTTGTTAATCCAGTTTGGGATAAAGTAATGATTTTAGTTAAATCAGTTACCATATCAGTTGGTAAAATATCGGTACTATTTGCTTTTGAAATCATATTATCATACACATCTTGGGCGGTTAATACTGCACTTGTTTGTGATCGTAAAAAAGCACCAATTTCATCATTTGAGTTTCACTCAAAATTGTATTTATATGGCAAAAATAAACCACTAATGTTTTTAGTAGTTCACACTTTATCATTTTCAACTTCTTGCCCATTAATTGTGACTTTATTGTTTTGTGAAGTTGTTGAAGCTCCTTGTTGCCCACTTGTACCACTAGTACTTTTAGGATATGCTTGCATACTAATTTGTGATTCTGTACCATCATTAGCATACTTAATTTTCTCAGGTGGGGCAATTAAGGTTCTTGCATCAGTATTCGTGTTTGTAGCTTGAGTCGTTTGTGAACCACTTGTCTGTGTAGTAGCACTTGCTGGGGTTGGTACACCATTAGTCATTGTCGTTTTGATTTGGTACACTAAAAATTCAACATAACCATTGTTTAATGCATCACTACCACTTGTTGGGGTTAAAATACTAATTCCTCAGTTAACATCAAAATTAAGACTTGGAATTAATAATTGTTTTAGTTGGGTTTCAGTAACTGCATTGGAAAACTCTTTACCATACCAATCAAGTTTCTGGTAATCCTTGTTTAATCTAATATCTAATTGATTAGAAGTCGTGTTATCCTGAATTGCATTTAAATCTGAATTTCCTTTTTCAGCTGTAATGCAGTAATGTGTCATACTGTGAGATGTCGATAATGAAGCTGCAGGAATAATTGCAAGCGCAGCTATAAAAGAAGATAAAAACAAATATTTTTTAGAATTTTTTTTCATTTCAATCCCCAAACTAAAATAAAAAACAATTATTATAAATGGTTAAAAATTTTGTAATCAAAAAATTTACAATATATTAAATTATCCAATAATAATTAATGGGTTTCAATATCAATAATTAAATAACAATAGTCCTCTAAAGGGACATTAATAAAAAAATACTACCAAACCAGTGGTAGTATTTTTATTAAATTTTATTGAAAGATTAAACTTTGATTAGAATCACTCTTTATCATTGAAAAAATCAACAACAATTTTACGAGCAACCTCTCATACAATTTCAGAATATGTTGGGTGGGGGTGAATTGTATCAGCAATTGTTTTCACTGTCGATTCATTTTCCATTGCAAGCGCAATTTCAGCAATGTAATCTGATGCATTTTCACCAACAATGTGACATCCCAAGATTTCACCAGTACTTTTTTCAACCAACATTTTGATAAATCCAAAAGTTGCAGAAGATGCTAATCCCATTCCTAAATGACCAAAGCTATATTTAGCTTTTACAAAATTATAGTTTTTTGCAACCAATTCTGCTTCAGTATAACCAATGGTTGCCACTTGTGGATGGGTATAAATACATCCAGGGACTTTTAGATTATCCATTGCAGCAGGTTTATTTAAAATTGAATCAATTGCAACAATTGCATTTTTGTAAGCCGAGTGGGCCAACATTACTTTGCTTGTACAATCCCCGATTGCATACACGTTATCAATGTTTGTTTTCATTTGGGCATTAGTGATAATTGATCCATTTGGGGCACATTCAACTCCAATTGCTTTAACAATTTCAGAATCTGGAGTTCTTCCAACTGAAACCAAACAGTAATCAAAATCGCTTGCGCATTCTTTTCCATCTTTTTCATAGAAAACCTTAGAATCAGCATATCTCAAAATTTTAGCATCGGTAACAATTTTGATATTCCGTTTTTCTAAAAGTTTTGTGACTTCAATTGAAACATCATTATCCAATACTTCTAGAATCCGGTCCACACCTTGAAGGATGGTAACTTCACTTCCAAGCTCAGAGTATAGAATCGCAAATTCAATTCCAATTACCCCACCACCAATTACGGTGAATTTCTTAGGGATAAAATCTAAATTTAATGCTTCATCACTTGTGATGACTTTGTTAGCACTATACCCTTCTTCGAATCCTGGTAAGTTAAATTTTCGTGGGACACTACCAGTTGCGACTACTAAATACTTGTATTCAATAGTTTCATCATTTACTTCAATTGTTTTTGTGTCAATGATTTTTGCTTTTCCCCTAATTAAATCAGATTTAGCAGCTTTTAATAAACCATTAACACCCATTTGAAGTGTTTTGACAACTTTGTCTTTTCGATCTAAAATCTTTTTCCAATCAACAGTAATGGAATTATTATCAATTCCCATAATTCCAAAATCAGTAGCGTGTTTTAATTCTTGAAAAATTTTAGAACAACTTAGAAGCGCTTTGGTAGGAATACAACCTTTGTTTAAACAAACACCACCCAAATCAGCAGCTTCAACACAAAGTGTTTTTAATCCTGATTTGGCCGCATACTCAGCTGCAATATACCCCCCAGGACCACTACCGATTATTATTACATCATAACTTTTCATAAGTTTAATTGGATCCTATTAAACAAATAAGAAAGTTATATTTTCAAGGTATTGCTTCACTTGGTTACCAAATCGAGCAATATCAGCTCCATCAACCCATCTATGATCTGCAGCAATTGTTAACACAATAACTTTACGTTCCACCATTTGGATGCCAATTTTCTTAACTTTACCTGTAATTGAACCAAGTCCAGCAATTGCAACTTCTGGATAATTAATTACTGGTACTCCAAATTCAACACCTAGTGAACCATAGTTTGTAACAGAGAATGTTCCTTGTGTTAAATCACTCATTACAATTTTTTTGCTTCTAGCACGTTCTGCTAAATCACTAATTGCTTTTGCAATTTCTAAAATTGATAGTTTGTCAACATTTTTAATGTTAGGGACAATTAATCCATCTTTTGTATCAACTGCAATTCCAATGTTAATGTCTTTTCTTAAAACAAGTGTGTTGTTAGCATCATCACTAATTGCATTAAACATTGGGAAGTTTTTTAAAGTTTTAGCAATTGCTTTCACAATAAAAGGCAATAAGTTTAGTTTTACATTTTCAGTTTCAAAAATGAAATCTTTAATTTTGTTTCTTTGTTCCCAAATATCAGTTACATCAATTTCGACTGATAAGTTAGTATAAGCTGCTGAGCTTCAACTTCTTCGCATCGCATTAGCAATTGCTTTTCGCATTGGTGTCATTTCCATAGTTTTGTCACCTTCAACAATTGCAACAGATTGTACTTTATTAGCAACTAAAGTTGTTGAAGTTGAAGCTTGAGAAGCAACAACAGATGTTACAACAGTAGGTTTAGATTCAGTACTAGTAGTAGATGCAGGATTTGAAGCTAAGAAATCTTCAACGTCTTTTTTAGTAATTCTTCCAGCAGGCCCAGTTCCCTTAACCTTTGCTAAATCAACACCTTTTTCTTTAGCAAATGCTTTCGCAACTGGACTTGCAGCTACATCTTTAGTTTCTGTAACACTAGTGGTTTTAGTTTGTGCACCAACATTTAGTGTGTTGCTTCCAAAAAGTGGCAATACATCATTTGAAACTTTAACTTCCCCTACAACTGATGCCCCTTTTTGTTCACTGCTTTCTTCTTTTTTAGTTTCTTGCACTTCCATTTTTTTCTCCTCTACAACTGGTGCTGCAGCTGGTGCAGAACTTGAAGCATTGTCATCAATTTCAAAAATTGGGTCGCCCACGTGAATTGTGTCACCAGCTTTAATTAAAATTTTTGAAACAATTCCCTTAACAGGAGATGAAACTTCAGTAGTGATTTTGTCAGTTTCAACTGAAAACAAATCAGTACCATCTTTTACTGCATCACCTTCTTTTACAAGAATTTCTGCAACTTTACCTTCGTGAATTCCTTCACCAATGTCTGCAAATTTAAAAATATACATATCTATATGACTCCTATAATCATAAATAACCTATCGAATTAGATACCAAAGCATTGGTCAGATTAATAGGTTATTTATTTTTTGTTTAAATTAAATTATTATTCTTCAATTTTAGCTAATTTTACAATTTCAGATGCAATTCTTTCAGGACTTACCATGTGTAATGGTTCACCTAAAGCATATGGTACTGTAATGTCTCATCCAGTTAATCGAACTGGTGCAGCTTTTAAATTGTAGAATGCTTTTTCATTGATTGTAGCAATGATTTCAGCACTAACACTAAATGATTTTACAGCTTCGTGAACAATCATTAGTTTTCCAGTTTTCTTAACAGAATTAATTACAGTGTTTCTGTCTCATGGTTTAATTGTTCTTAAATCAATTAATTCTACTGAAATGTTTGCTGTTTCACTATTTTCTTTTAAAGATTTAAGTGCTGCTAAACAGTCATGTAGACTTGCACCAAAAGAAACTAGAGTAACATCAGTTCCTTGATTAACTACGTTTGCTTTTCCAATTTCTACTTCATACAATTCTTCTGGAATTTCTTGTTTAAAAGCACGGTAAATTCTTTTTGGTTCAAAGAAAACAACTGGGTCTGGATCATTAATTGCAGCTGTCATTAAACCCTTAGTATCATACGGAGTTGAAGGCATTACAACTTTCAATCCCGGAATGTGTGCAAAGATTGCTTCTAATGATTCTGAGTGGTGTTCTAGCGCTTTTACCCCTCCACCCATTGGCATTCTTAAAACTAATGGACAAGAGAATCTTCCACGACTACGGTTACGATATCTAGCAGCATGTGAAAATAAATTCATTAATGCTGGGAAACAGAAACCTGAGAATTGTAATTCGACAACTGGTCTTAATCCTGCAAGGGCAGCACCAACAGCTGTACCCATAATTCCAGTTTCGGCAATTGGTGAGTCAAAAATTCTTTTTTCACCATATTTTGCTTGAAGACCTTGAGTAGCTCTAAATACCCCACCTTCAAATCCAGCATCTTCACCATAGATAATAATTCTTTGATCTTTTTCCATATTAAGATCTAAAGAATTTGTTAAAGCTTCAATGTTGTTTACAACAATAGTTTTAGACATTATTATTTACCTCCAAAAATTTTTAAAGCTTCTTCTTTTTGTTCTAATAAAGATTCATCAAGAGTTTTGTAAGTGTAATCAAAAACTTCATTTACAGTTACATTTAATTTTGATTCCATAACAGCATATGCAGCTTCAATATCACTATCGATTTTCTCAATCATTTGGTTCTTTTCAGCTTCTGTTAATAAACCATTCTTTGTCATTCATCTTTCTAAACGAACAATTGGGTCTTTCTTTTCTTGTTCTTTTTCGTATTCTTCTGTACGGTAAACACGAGGGTTATCAGCTGTCGTGTGCGGTCCCATACGGTAAGTTACAAATTCAACAAGAATTGGTTTTTTGTTTTCCAATACATATTGTCTAGCAGCTTTTGCAGCTTCAACTGCTGCAAATAAATCGTTACCATCAACTTTGATTCATTGTAAACCAGCAGCAACTGCTTTACTTGAAATATCAATTTGACCAGTTTCTTTAGCAGTTGGAGTTGAAATTGCTCACTGGTTATTGTTAATACAAAATACAGTTTGTGCATTTCGTAGTGAAGCGATGTTTAGTGCTTCATAGAATTCACCTTCAGCTGTACCACCATCCCCAATGAATGTATAAGCTACATTTGCTTTGTTTTGGTAATTTAAAGCCATTCCAATTCCAGCAGCATGTGAGTATTGTGTTCCAATTGGAATATTGAAAGGTAATAAATTCATATTTTCAGGCATTTTATTACCTAATTCATTTCCTCTTCAAACTAGCATAATATCAGACATTGGTACGCCTCTTGCTAAAAACACTGCAGCTGAACGAAATGCTGGTGCAAATCAGTCATCTTTGTCCATACTAAATGCAGTCGCAACTTGTAATGCTTCTTCACCCATATTAGGTACAAAAGTAAGCATTTTACCTTGTCTTTGTCATTTAAGCATTTTTTCATCTAATCTTCTTGATAAAAGCATAGTATAGAAGGATTTTTTAATATCTTCATTACTTAAGGGAAGTGTGTATCCAACTTTAGTAATGTTCCCTTCTATATCTAATACTGAATAAGTTTCTGTTAGATTTGTATACTTATTAATTAACATTTAATTACTCCTTAAAATCTAAGAAATTATAAACAATATACAAAAAGAAATATTTCAAAAATAAATGCAATTTTGACTTTTATTTTTTTCTATTCCTTCATATATATCACTAATATTTTAACAATATAAAACACTGAAAAATTAAAAATTTTTATATTTTTTTTCATCAATTTGTGGCTCATTTTTAAAGGTTTTTTAAACAAAATTTCAAGTGTTTTAAGAATAAAAAAGACCAGGTTTTACCCCGATCTTTTTTTAAAATAAAATTTCTTTATTGAATTAAATAATCTTTATTTCTGAAATTTCAATTTCATACATTTCATTTTTCAGTGAATGGTTTGAAGTTTCCATCTTTGTCTTTAATACCAGCAGCTGGCAACATTGAAATTGGAATAAAGATAAGTGCACAGATTACAAAGAATAATACAAGTACTGCAACATATCCACCATATGTAGGTAATGTTGGCATTGCACCATTTGCAGCTACTGTGCCCATAGCTTGTGTAACTTGTGCAGCAAAAGTTGTTCCATCACTATATCCTGGTCCACCATATGTTGCAATTAATGAAAGTGATAATTCACAAACTGTATATCCAACATATCCAATCCCTCAAATTAAACCAGAAATAATTCCAGCATATTTAGGGTTAGATTGTGGTGCTTGTTGATATAAAGACAACAATACTGGTTGTACTGATCACAAGAAGAATCCACTAATGAAAATGAAGATTAAGTAGAATGCAAGGGCAGCACCATTACCATATCCACCAAAGTATCCACACATTATAGAAATTGCGGCAAACACAAATCCTAAAATGAACATTAGTGAAATAAAGAATTTACGTTTGAAGATTGTTTTACTAAATGGAGAAATTACCATTTGTCCAACAAAGAAACCGGCAACAAATAAACAAATAAATGTTGGTCACACTCAGTTATATCCAGAACCTACAATAACTGAATTAGCAGTACTTAATGTTGCAGCAGCCATTGATGTTACAACAGGTAATGTAGTTCCATCTCTACCATTTGCTAAGTTCCATTCAACTAGTGCTTGGAAGTTAGCAGGAGAGTTTTCAATAACGGTACGCATTGTTGCACTGTTAATAAACACAACTGCGATTAACCAAACAATAAAGATTGTAGACATCTTTCAAGTATATGATTGTTTAAATACTCCCAAGAATGTTACTTCATCTTTAAAGCTAGCTTGCGCTTGCATTGCTTGACTTTGTTTGCTAGCAGGAGCTAAGATTTCTTTACCAAATAAAACATAAACTACCAAAATAACAGCAATTAAAACAAGAAGAATTGTTAAAATAATAATTCATGTTGGTCATTCGTTTAATACAGTTCCTAAACCAAAACAGAATAAGAAGTTAGCCACAAATGCACCACCATTAAATCCTCATTGGTTAATAGTCATGTATTTTGGTCTGCTCTGTACTGGCATTTTAGCAATTACACTATTAGTATATGTAATTAGGGTTGTACCCCCTACAGCTAAGAATAAACGGAAAACTAAGAATAGTCCAAAAGTAGCTGGTGAATATTGACCATTTTCATCAGTAATCGTTCCACCTAATCCGCCACCATTGTTAACTCCAATAACTATCAAGTATGGGAACGAAATTAACATAATTGATAGCACTATGATTACCGCGTATTTATGTCCAAACTTAGCCAATACCCACCCTGCTAAAATTGAACCAATCCCACGCATTAGGGTAATTGTTCAATTGGGCATTGAATTTAAAGCAGGACTTGTAATACTACCAACAGCTGAACTGTAACCACTAGAAAAATTACTAATACAATATCATTGCACTACAAATAGGAAATAACCGATTAGAATCATCCCTCACATAAGGACTAATCTTTTATAACCTATATCTTTAGATTCTTTAGAATTTAGTAATTGATTTCTTTGTGAAACAGATGACAGCTGAGTTGCAGCATCATTTTTGTTTTTTAAAGAAAACATAAAAGTTACCTTAAATTAAAACCTTTCTATCATATATAGCCTAAAAATTTTGTTTTTACTATATA
The DNA here is from genome assembly GCA_021444005.1 of Malacoplasma sp. Classification (GTDB taxonomy): domain Bacteria; phylum Bacillota_I; class Bacilli_A; order Mycoplasmatales; family Mycoplasmoidaceae; genus Malacoplasma. The sequence continues at coordinate 54,206 of JABUSB010000006.1, read as the reverse complement.
CACAATAATTATATATTGATATTTTTTCATATATAAATATATAAATATATAAATATA
>JABUSB010000006.1:44956-53720 GCA_021444005.1 Malacoplasma sp. | reverse complement strand
CCACTTATCTTATATGCATAAAAAAAAAAACTCTAAAAAAAAAAATTTAGAGTTTAAAAAGGAAGACTTTTAAGTTACTTTTTGTTATTTATTTGTTAAAAATAAAAAATACCCCATTTAGGGGCATAAAAAAATCTCTAGCAATCTTCTAGAGAGTAGCAAAAAGATATATAAAACCTAAGCTATCGATTAGATTAATGTAACTTTTTCCATCTTTTCTTTCATAGACTTTCACTGACAGCTATTGAAATAATTATATCTAAAACCAAGACTCATTATTTTCAACAATACCGGAATGGAATTCCACCATATTTTGAAAAGAAACTTACAAATATATAATACCATCTTTTTCAAAAAAGTAAAGAAAAACTTTAAAAAATTTTAGATCACATAAAATGGGGCAAAATAAAAAGGTACTAAATAGACGAAAAGTACCTTTAACTACATATATTCTTTAAAAAAAGGTAGAAAGCTTTAAATATCAATAAGAAGTTAAAATTAAAAATTCAAAAAATCATATAGGTTGATAAATAACAATATTATTACTAAAAGGAGGTAAAACTATGTATTCACTTCTACCTAAAAAACTTACTTAAATATATGTATCTTAATAATAACAAAGTTTTAAAATAATGATTCAAAAATTTTAATTAATCATTTATTAAAATAAAAATAATAAAATCACTAATAATGTTTATATAATATTATTTACTTTGATTAATCTATATTATTGGAGCAAAAATGAATAATATTAAAAACCATCAAAACAAACCATCTGCAATTTTTAAAGGAAAAGATGAAAATATTGAAACTTTAATTAACCAAACTAAAAAAAGTGTACTAAAGTTTGGTGCAACGTGGTGTGGTCCTTGCAAAATGCTAGCACCAGAACTTGAAGCATTAGCTGATGAAATGGCAGATGTAACTTTTATTGATGTTGATGTTGATGATGAAAATTGTGAAGTAACTGTTAAAAATAACCAAATCAGTAGTGTTCCTTGTATTTTATTTTTTAAAGACGGGCAAATAGTTGACAAAATTGTTGGATATCGGCCAAAATCAGAAATCAAAAAAATTATTGACCAATTGTAATATCAAATAATTTTAAACAAAAATATTAAGCACTCATTTTTATTTTATGAATGGGCTTAATATTTTTTTATGCACCATTTTTATTGAAACAACAATAAGCTAAAGCAAAAAAATAAATTCATCTAGTGTGGGGTAAATAAAAAAAACACCATAAGGTGTTTTAAATATTTGTATTTCAATTATTTTTCTTTAGCAAGGACGCGACGGATGTTGTAAATGCCCCGTTTTTTATCCAAAATAACCTTTTCATAAGTAATGTTACGGTTAGAAGACTCTTTATAAAAGTTATGTGATTTACTAATGTGTTCGTTTTGCACATATAGTGAATTATCAACTTGGTTAACTTCATTTTTAAAGAAAGATAAAACTTTAGGTTCTTCTGGTTTTTGTTCAACAAATTGGTTTCAATCATCAATTAAAATTTCAGGATCTCCATTGCTGTCTTGGTTTAAATTAATAAACTCTTCATTATTTTCAAAAACATCATCTTCTGAAATGACTGTCGCATTTTCATTAATTGTCTCTATTACATCATTAGATTGAGTTTCATCGTATTCAATAATGGCGTCTTCATTATCAATTACGACACCAGATTCTTGTGCATATAATTGATAATCAATTTCATCAATTTTGTTAAATTCTGTTGCTTCACTAAAATCAGTTTCAGCAAAATTTCGAAAAAGCGGTTGGACTGCTGGTAAATAAAAAGGTGATAAAGTTTTGTCTTCATCTAAATTATTTGTTCGATTTTCCACTTCTTCAACATCTTCAAAATAGTTTTGGACATCAATTCAAGAGTTTCTTGCATCTAAATCATTATCAGTTAGAATATCAACACTATCAATGTCATCAACATCAGTTTCTGATTTTGAAAATGATTTTTTAGCTTTGCTAAACTTAGCATTTGCAATTTCAATTCTTGTTTGTAACACTTGCCCGTATTCCTGGTCAAGATTAACAATTGGAAGCTCAAAATCTTCAACGCTTTTAAATTCTTTTAAATCATTAGCATTATCGTTATTAAATTCAAGTGCAGTCTCGTGAAGTGATGCTGCAATTTCTTTTAATTCTTGCTCATCCAAATCATCACAATCACTTTCAATCGCTTTAGTATTAATGTATGTGGGAATAATTCTTGTAACATCTTTTGCAAGATCAAAAAAGTTAGCATTGTCATTTGTTGTATCATTATGGAATTTATCAACATTCGCATATTGTAATCCATAATCTACTACAACCCGTACTTCACCTTCTGGTTTTCTTAAAACAATTAGTTTTTGATATTCTTTAAGATCATCAACCGTTGTGGAATTGGGAACAACAATATAGTCGTTTTTCATTCATTCATCTACAAAAACTTCTTGTACAGGATCTTCTTTTTTTCTTTTTTTAAACCAACTTAACATTACAAATAACCTATAAAGTACAAAATAATAAACATCAATTTGAATTGTGCATTCAAACACTTATTATAATTTTACCATTTTTAGAAAAGTTAAAAAAGGATAAATATAAACTTTTTGTAATTTTTTATTAAAAAATCAAAATTTAATAATAAAATTAAAGTTTAAACTAATTTAAATAAAAGTATTTTAAAATGAAAAATAAAACCAATATTCTAATAGCTAAAACAAAACACTTGTCCCTTTACAAAACAGAGCAAGGTTTTTATTATTGCCAACGCAGAACCATTAATAGTGTTGCAATATTGTGCTTTCAAAAAATTAATAATCAATACCGATTTCTAATCAGATACCAACCCCTTCCTGAAATTGCTGAAAAAACAAAATGGGATGATTTATATGCTTGCCCCATAACTGGATCGATTGAAAAAGAACAAACCGCACTAAAATGTGTCATAAACGAAATTAGAGAAGAGGGTGGAATAATAGTGGATAAATCCAATCTTTTGCAATTTAGAGAAAACATTGCAACAACACAAATGAATGAAAAAGTTTTTTATTTTCTAGCGGACACAACAAACTGCAAGCAAGAAACTCCTCAAAATGATGGTACCAAATTTGAAGCGGTGAGCCAAAATGTGTGGGTAGACCAAAAAATGATAGAACACATTTTGGACAACCAAATTCATTTGGCATCCTTGTCAATTTGTTACTATCATTTTCTAAAAACAATAATTAAAAAAGTTTAATTAATTAAATAAAGTTTAAGACTGTGCAACAGCATTTTTAACTTCTCTAACTTGAATTCTTCTTCGAAACAATAATTTTCTTCTTATTGGTCTTCTTATCATTTCAAAGCTAGTAATTGTTGTAATACTTAAAGCATCTTGCAAGATAATTCTGTAAGCTAATTTAATCAATTCCATAATAAATAACGGAATGATTGAAAAAATTAGTGCAATTACAATCAGAAAGCCACCCTCTGAAATTAAAGAGCTTGGCATCCCAAACACGAGTGCAACTGGGGGAATAAAGGTTACAAAAAAGATAATTAAAATACTTACTAATACTGCACAATAAACAATTCAGCTCTTTTTAATATTCGTTTTAAATACTGAATCATTAGTCATTAAACTAAGTGCGTGAATTGAAACTCCCACCCCTAGGGTGATAAAAGCACAAGCACTACCAGCATAGAATGAATTTAAACCATTGTTAGTTAAAGATTCTAACATTTGGTTATTGAACCAATGGTTTTTACTATATTCGACACCAATTGTGAAGGCTACTAAACTCAATACTCCAAACAAGCAGCCTTGTCACATTAAGTTTCATCCCATTCTTCTAGCAAAGATACTTTCAAATTTACTATAAGGTCGCCGGTTCATTAAATTATCGGTTGTCCCTTGCAACCCTAGTGCAATTGCAGGGAATCCATCAGTTACTAAGTTGATTAACAATAGTTGACTTGCCCCAAAAATGTGCAGGTCATGAGTGTCTAATCCAGTTGCTAAAACATCAGGGTATGCGTATCTGAAAATGATAATTCCCAATAGCATAATGATAATTTCAGCAATACTTGATAATAAAATGTTTTGAATAACTCTTTTAATTGTTTGATAAACTTTTCTTCCATTATCAACAGCTGCCACTATGGTTTTAAAGTTATCATCCATTAAAACCATATCAGCTGCTTCTTTGGCAACATCAGTCCCTGTAATCCCCATCGCACAACCAATATCTGCAGCTTTTAAAGCTGGTGCATCATTTACTCCATCTCCTGTCATCGCAACTACTTGGTCATTAGCTTGTCATGCTTTGACAATTTTTAGTTTATCTTCTGGTGAAACCCGCGCATAAACACTATATTCTGCAACGTGAAGGGCTAATTCCTTGTCACTCATCTCTTTTAATTCACTACCAGAGATTGCTTTATCACCATTTCTAAAGATACCCACTTCTTTAGCAATTGCAACTGCTGTATCAATGTGGTCCCCGGTTATCATAATTGGTTTAATACCAGCTTTTATACATTGTTGGACAGCACTATATACTTCACTTCGTGGTGGGTCATACATTGCAACAAGACCTAAGAACTTCATTCCCTTTTCAACAGTTTTTTCATCAAACTTATTTTTTGCAACAAGTTCTTTAGTAGCAACTGCAATTACCCGATACCCCTTAGCAGATCATTTAGTAATTGTGTGTTTAATCAAATCCCAATTCGCATCACTACACTTTTCAACTAAAACATCAGGTGCACCTTTAATAAAGGCAACTGGTTTACCAGCTACTAAGTTAATTGAAGACATTAGTTTTCTAGTTGAATCAAAAGGATTAGAGTGCACCCGAATGTGTTTAATTAATAAATCATCTTTGACAATACCTTGATCATTAGCAAAATTGATTACTGACAATTCAGTTGGATCACCAATTTCTACAATTTTGCCATCTTCTTTTTTTTCTAAAAAACTGTTAGTACATAACAAAAAGGCTTCGACTAAATCAATATATGTTTTGTTTAGCTTTTTGTTTTTGTCTAAGAAATTGCTACGTTCGTGCGGTTTTCACAAGTCCATTAGGGTCATTTTGTTAACTGTAAGAGTGCCGGTTTTATCAGTACAAATAACTGAAGTACTTCCCAATGTTTCCACTGATGATACCCTTTTAATTAACCCATTATAATTAAGGGCCATTCGTTTTAATCCAATGGATAAAATAATTGTGGTAAATGCACCCAAACCTTCAGGAATTGCGGCAACTGCTAATGAAATTGAAGTTGTTAAGGCAATCATTCAAGTATCACTAAAATTGGTAATTCCCAAAATTAGAATTTGGATTAGAAAGACAACAATAAATAAAACTGCACCTGAATATCCAAAAACTTTTCCTAGTTTTTTTAATTTCAACTGCATTGGTGTTAAAAAGACTTTTTGGCTATCAATTAGGTTTGCAATTCTCCCAACTTGAGTATGGCTACCAGTTGCAATTATCTTACAAACCCCGCTACCATTAGTTACAATACACCCTGAAAAGACTTTGTTAATTTGATCCCCGATTGGTGCTGAATCATCTACTTTGGCATTGGCATCCTTTTTAATTGGTAATGATTCACCAGTTAATGCGGATTCAACACACTCTAGCATATTGGTACTAATCAAAAGCGCATCAGCGCATATTTTGTCCCCTGCTTCTAATAACATTAAATCACCCGGTACCACAAGTGATGTTTCAATTTTTTTAACAACACCATCCCGCATTACCGAACAATGGGTGGTGGACATCTTTTTTAGTGCACTTACCGCTTGCTGGGATTTAATTTCTTGAATCCCACCTAAGACACAGTAAGCGATAATTACAATTAAAATAATGAAAGGTTCAATAAAAGAAATAATTAAACTTTTGTCAAAGTTTCAACTAAACTTAACACCTTTAACGATTCCGACAACAAAAGAGCAAGCCATAGCAATAAATAGCAACAAAATCATTACATCTTTTAGTTGCTTTAAAAAAATCACAAATTTAGATTGCTTCTTTTTTTCTTCAAGCTTGTTAAAACCATATTTGTTTAACAATTCTTTAGCTTGTTCACTTGTTAAACCAACATCTTTTTGTTCGTTGTCTTTTAAAATTGCAGATGCATCGATTGCCTGACTATCTGGTACATAGTCTTCAATCTTTTTATCACCAATCTCTTCAGCTAAAATGTCATCAGAAATGATGCGACTATCTTTTGAATTTAATTCAGTTGTAATGTCATTTTCATTAACTGTATTATATTCTTGGTCAATTTCAACTGAATTTGACACATCAAGATTATCAGAATCAGTTTCTTTTTCAACTTCATTATCTTTGTTAATTGCTTTATCCATTAATCCTCCTTTCAAAAAAATAAAAACTTTATTAAATTAATTATATAAAAGGAAGATTAAAAAACATTGCATCTGCCCTAAAAAAATGCTTATAATTTTTAATTAGTGAATAAAATTGTGATTTTTTACAATAAATTAATAAAAATTTTAAAAAGTTTTATTAATTATTTTACAAATAATTAATCGATATTAAAGCGCTGCTTTTAAATCCCTATCCTTGATAGGGATTTAGTTTTTTATTAGTTCCAATTTTGAATTTGACATCAATTTTTAAATTTATATAAAATTTCTTTAAGGTCAATTTGACCGGTAAGAATCGTTTAAAAAACTTGAAAGGTAGGAAAATGTGTTTAATTAAAAAGATTTTTATCGAATTCAAAATCAAAAAAGCAAGACTGGAAAGAAATCTCATTTTAAAAAGATACCAAGGTCGCTTTTTTAACTCGAACCCCAACAAATTCCGCAAGGAAAAAGAATATGTTGAAACTGTTGAATTAATTTTAAACAATCTTTCAAAAGAAGAAAAAGAAATATTAGTTAACACCTTCATTCACTGCAAAAAATGACACGAGTTAAGTTATTCATACTCAACTTACTACCGTAAATTGAAAAGAGCGGAACAAAACTTTATGTTATTTTTTGGAGGCAAAACAAGTGCAGATTCACTTGAAAGCTAGTGCATCCTCATCAACTGGCTATTACATTGACCAATTTAGTACAACATATGACAAATATAATAAACGGCAAAATAAATATGTTGATATTAAATATGGTGAAATGAACATCACTTTCAATGAAAACAAAATTCTTGTCAATTTACTAGTCCACGTTGCGGGAAACTTTAATTTACCTGCAGGTAGTTTAGTTGCCAATCTGATAATGCCCGGCCAAGATTTGAGTCAAATCAATTTATATAAACAAAATACTGGGATTCCAAGTACATTCGCTTACGGTTATCCTGATGCTAGTAGTGTTTATAGTGGCCAATTCACATTAGACGTGAATGAAGATAAATTCTTATCCAATAACATTAATTCATCGTTTCAAATTAATACTAATTTTAGTTTAAATACTTCCCAATTAAACAACATTGGTGAAGACCAAATCAATAGCAGTTCGTTATCAAATTTTATAAGTGAATTACAAAATGTGTCACTAGTATTTAACATTGATTTATACCAAAAAAACGCAATTGATTTATCATTAAGTAATATCATTAATGTTAACCAAATCAGCTCGATTTGATTAGCTTCACAAACGGTTGATACAAACAATAATAGTGTTGGCTCACAGCAGAAAAACACCACAACTCCATTCCAATTTTTAGGATTTGATTACACCAATTTAAATACTGGTTTTTCCAATCTTTTTACAATTAAAAAAACCAATAATTTACCAATAAAAATTCAGGTTAGTGCATTAAAAGTTTGCTACTACATACAAAATCAATTATATGAATCTGATCCACTTCAATTGAGTGACAACATCACAATTGAAAACAACGCATACACATATGCATTAAAAGGGTATCAAACAGAGTATGATACCAACTCTAATGCTTGTAGTTTTAAAGTTGGGGAAAACGGAATCTATTTTGACCAAGATATTAATGGTTATTATTTGGTAAATGTAAATGTTGTAATCAATGGAAGTAATAGAACATACACTTTAAAAAACTATTTTAATTTTGTGAAGAACCAAAAAATCCAAATGGATTTTTTAACAAGTGATGACAACACATATAAAATAAAGGATTCAACAAATTATTATGAAATCCAAGCTTAGCAAAAAATTAAAAGTTGGTGTTTATTTCTCAATTGTTTTGTTAATCTTTGCATCTTTAGTTGCTTTTGTTGCTGTTTTTTTCAATAAACCTTTATCAATGGAAGCAACTGATCAAAATCCAGCAAACAATAATACTAATAGTAATGATGCAACAAATAATAAAACAAATCAGCAATTAGATAACGATAGTGACTACACATATATTGAAATTGCAGACACGATTGTGAAGCAAACCAATATCAATTTATTAACATATTATGACACAAAACAAAATTGCTATTACTTTGGTCAAAACAGTTTTGCTTCCAATATCTTTTCAATAATTGAAAAAGCATTAAATTTAAATCCTGATTTTAATGATGATTTTAACAATTATGCAAAAACACTAAAATACCAATTTGAAAACAGTTATAAATCGGTCACTATCAATTTATATATGGATAGTACTTATATCAAAACTAAAAAATATAAATCATTTTTTAAGTTATTAATTGTTTAAAAAGCATAATGGTTATCAATCTGTAATTAACTTATAAACAAGTCTTTCTGTTTTATTTTGAATTCATTTTATTAATTTACATTAACCTTAAAAAACCTTTATTGGATTTTTAA
>JABUSB010000006.1:40902-44859 GCA_021444005.1 Malacoplasma sp. | reverse complement strand
CGCATTCTAACCAATAACCCTGCAATTAATTTAGCAACTGAAGAATATTATTTAACTGATAAACGATTTTAAAAAAGGAGTTTTATTTCACTGTTATCCCTACATAAGGATAATTAAAAATTTTCATAGTTTTATTGTTATCAATTTAAATAAAAAAAAAAATAAACTCAACACTTAATTTCAAAAAACAATTTAAAGATTATTTAAAATCCACTTATTTATTTTTGAAAATTTAGTTTGAAAATATAAAAATTTACTACAATCTAAAATTTACTTATTTTTTAATAAAAAATAAAAATATCTAATAACATTATTTAATTTTAATTTATTAAGCAAGTTTTAAATCTATTTGTAATCTTTTCTTTTTATTTTTGATAGGAATAAATCAAGTTTTAGCAATAGATCAATATAAATTCTTGCAACATCTAAAATATCTTCAAGACTAAATGAAATATATTTAAAAAACTCATATCGATCATAGTCTTCTGAATATGATGTCAAAAAATACTTGTGACTGTCATTTCTATCTTTATGTAATCCATCATAATCAAGATAATAAAATTTGGTATTTTTATCAAAAAAAGAAAGATTAAATGCTAATGAAAAAGCACCCTTTATTTCAAGATCAACACAAATAAAACTCCCATCAAATCCATACTCTTTATGTCTGGTTGTAGTCATTGGGTGGGCAACAGAATAAGACCTTATAGCATTAAAATATTTTGTTGCTTTATTCAGTTTTTCATTATTGTTATAGTAAGAAACAAATTGTTCTTTTATCTTCTCTTTAATTTTAGATAATACCCCATTATATGATTCTTTGATTCAATTAACTACCACAATAATGAAAACTATTTCTTTTCTTCCAAGATTATTATTTTCTAATTCCTTATTAATGTCACCTATAGAAAAACTAATTTTTTGAAGATAATTAGCAACAAGATTATAATCAATTGCAGACTTATAAATTCAGTGCTTATAAATTCCTTTTATTCCATTCCTTTTTAATCTATTTAGATCATCAATTTTTTTGTACATCTTTATTTCTCATTTCAGTTTATTTTGATCAATAGAATATCATTATTCATTAAAAAATAACATTATTTTTGGTGATTCATACATTATAAAAAATAGATTAATTTCCTCTATTTTTTTAAAATTAGTAAGATACTTTTTAAATTAATTTATTACTTGTATTAGTTTGATAAATTCCAAAATATACTAATAAAATTTAATACTAATTTTTATCAACTTTATTAATGTTTTTTAAAGTTTTTAAAAAACTATATTTAAATTATCTTTATTTATAAAAAGATAAAATGTTTTGTTAAATAACCTAATTAATAACATAGAAATTTTAAAAATATATTAATAAAAGTTGTTTAATAATGTATAACAATTTTTAATTAAATATCATTATCTTAAAAAGAATCCTGAAGGTCTTTTTTTATAAATTCGTTTTTTTTATTACGGTAATTTTCAATTCATCATTTATTTTTATATGATAAAGTAACTAATTCAGAAGTCTTAAAAGAAGATAGTCAAGAAATTTTTTGGTTTAAAAATATTCAATGTTCTCTTCTAAAATCACCAGGCAGTATAAATTTATTTATAAATTCTTTTTTATCATTTTTGTAAATTTTACAAAAATCTTTTTCAATTGGTCCGTTTTTTTGAGCAGAAAAATTAGGATGAAATAATTCAAGACTAAATTTTTTATAAAACATTCCATAAATAAAAAATAAAATTTTGTGAATTTTTAAATTTGATTCCTGATCAATCTTATTGATACTTTTTATTAAATCGATAAGATTGATATTAAAACTTTCAAATTCATCTAAATCTTCGAAATAAGAAAAAATATGAGTTACTAATTTATGAGGGATTGCACTTGCGGGGCCAGATTCACAAATTTGTTCAGTACTCATCTTATTTTTTTGTATTGGTGTTTTTTGTCTTTGAACGAAATCCATTCCACCCATACCAGAATTAACGTTTCTGGCTTTGATCATTTTATTTATTGATGAAATACCAATCATTCTAGAATCTAAATCTCTCCGTAATTTAACTGTTTCATCATCTTTTAAAACATAATATTTCTTACCATTAATCTCTTTTACATAGTATGGGGGTTCTATCTTTCCTTTAAAAAGATCCATTTTTATATTACTCATAAAATTTGTTTCTTTTGATGTTAAAAAACCATATTTTCCATAACTTGCATTATTCAAAAACATTTTTTTTGGAGCATAAAAATCTTTTCTATTAAGAGTTATATATTTCCATATTAAAGATTGTTTTGGGTTTTCGATATATCAGTACTTAGGTTTGTAAAATTTAATTAAATCAATTGTATTATCTATACATTTTTTTCCTAATTTTTTTAAAAAAAGTTGTACTTCAGCATTAAGATTTTTTGTAAATCCCGATTTTAATTCCTCAAATTCTTTTTTTGACCTTTGAACTAATTTATCCTTTTTTTCATTAAGTTTTCAAAAGCAAGTTCCTCCACCTTTCATATTGAGAATGTTACTAAACGATTGACATAATGGACTTGCAACAATTATATCTGGTTGAGGGAATTGTTTAAAAATGTCAACTATATTATCTTGACTTAAATCTAAATGAAACTGTTTAGAATGAATTGGTTTAGTAATGTCAAAAGTATATACATCAAATTTATCTAATTTATTAGATTCTTTAATAGAAAGATAAACCGAATTTTGTCCACCACCAAATAAATCTCACACTATTTTTTTTTTATTTTTCATTTATTTTTCCCTTAACATCTTTTGTAAAATTCTAATAAATTATCTAATTCCATATTTGCATTAGCATACAAAAATTCCTTAAAAAAATCTAATTTATTTTGTTTTTCATAAACTTTCTTAATTTGATCAAAAATATTACATACTAAAGTTAGATTACTTCTACCTTTGTGAATACCTTGATGACAAGCTGAACAAAGGGGGATTAAATTAATTTCATTATGAATTTTTTCTCAATCCAAAAATCCCTCTTTTTCACCTAATGTTCTAATTAATAATTCTTTAGGAGCAAAATGATGGATATCTACATATGTAATCTTATTTTCTCTCAAATAATCAGTATTAATATTTTTTCCACAAGGACATATTGAGTCACTTAAAGAACAAAAGTCATTAAATCTGTTTTTTATCAAGCTTCTTGTAATATCAGGAATTTTTGGAGAAATAATAGAAGAATAAGTTCTATTAAGAAAATCATTCAGATTTAAAAAATTGCAATCTAAAAGATAAAAAAATTTATTCATTTCCTCTTTATTAAAATTTAAATCATTAGAAGAATAAAAAATATATTTACCTTTTATATTATTGTGTCGTTTAATAGTTTTAATTTGTATGGTATCATCACCAGAAAAACAAAAATTTTTAAGTTCGTCTCATGAAAAATTAATAGTTGAATTAGAAGAGGAGACTGAGTGGTCATATTCATAAAAAGATTTTGTGCAAAAAACCAATATGATAGTTTTATTCTCTATCTTTATCCCGGATATTAAAATTCCAAAAATTTTGTTTTTGGCTAAATTTAAAAAATTATCATTTCTAATTCTTAATTGAGAAGGGTTGGTTTCTAAAGACATTGATTGAATTTTAGAAATAAAAAGTGATTCTTTAAGTTTTAATGAATACCAAAAATTTTTATTTAAAAATTCAAAAACATTAGAACTTTTTATCTCAGATTCATTTAAATTATTTTTCTTTAAATACTCCGAATATCAGCTATATTTTTTCATTTTACAAATTTTAAAAAATAAATACTTGAATTATTATAATAAGAAAAAATTTTACAGAAATATATAATATTAAAACTAACAAAATAACATATTTGTGATATTTATTAATTATTTATTATTTAAATTTTGAATTCATTTTATTAATTTACATTAACCTTAAAAAACCTTTATTGGATTTTTAA
>JABUSB010000006.1:31026-40802 GCA_021444005.1 Malacoplasma sp. | reverse complement strand
CGCATTCTAACCAATAACCCTGCAATTAATTTAGCAACTGAAGAATATTATTTAACTGACAAACAATTTGAAAATGATGATATTTTTTTGTTTTGAAAAAACAAAAACACGATTGTGATTGGTAAAAACCAAAGCTATAGTAGTGAAGTTAATCAAATTGAAGCTAATAAGCTAAAAGTACACGTTGTCAGACGCCCAAGTGGTGGCGGAGCAGTGTATCATGATGATGGCAACATTTGCTTTACCTTTATTAAAAGAAACCAAAAAAATAATTTTAAATTTAAAGATTGCTTACAAGATATTGTTGATTTTTTAAACTCAATTAATATAAATGCACAGTTTTCGGGGAGAAACGATATTGTCGTCAACAATCGTAAAATTTCGGGAAATGCGGTTTTGTTTTACAAAAATGATTATTTAATTCACGGAACCCTTCTTTTTAATGTTGATGTTGAAAAAATGTTAACCCTATTAACTGTTGATAAATCGAAATTAACATCAAAAGGAATAGAATCTGTAAAATCAAGAGTTGTTAATTTAATCGATTTAACTCATTTAAATAGTGAAGAGTTTGAAGAAAAGTTTATCAATTTTTTTGAACAAAAATACCAAACAAAAAGAGAAGATGTTGATTTAACAAATGATTATGCAATTCAAAAAATTATGCGACAAAAATATAGTAATGATGAATGAACTTATGGTCGTGATTTTGAATTTAACTACACTAATAAAATTAAGTTAGAACAAGGGTTGTTGGAGGTTAAACTACAAAATGAAAAGAACATTATAAAAGATATCATTTTCTCCACTGATGGTTTGTTTTGTAATGATTTAGAAGCTTTTACAAAATTGTTTCTAAATCAAAAATATGAAATCGACAACATTAAAAAACTAATCTCTAATTTTGATTTAAACAAAATCATTAATGGGTTGACAGTAACCCACATTATTGAATTACTTTTTAAAAATGGCTAATAATCAAAAAAGATTAGTAATTATCAGTGGTGCAGGATTAAGTGCAGAAAGTGGGATCCAAACCTTTCGTGATGATAATGGGTTGTGAGCTAACCATAATGTGGATCAAATTTGTAATATTAACACTTGGAAAAAGAATTTTAAATTAGTCCATAATTTTTATAATGCCAGAAGAAAAGAACTTAAAAACAAAACTCCTAATGCAATGCACTACCAAATTTATGAATGACAAAAACAATTAAAACAAAATTGTATTATCATTACCCAAAACATTGATGACCTGCTAGAAAAAGCAGGGTGTGAAAATGTGATTCATTTACACGGTTTTGCTAATAAAATCTATTGTTTTGATTGCAAATATAAATATGAAGATTTGCAATATAAACCCTATAACTTTAAACCGTGTATCAAATGCAATTCCAAATGAATCAAACCAGATATTGTCTTTTTTGGTGAAGCAGCACCCAAATATAGCATTTTATATTCAGTTGTCAGTTCTTTAAACAACAATGATATGCTACTAGTAATTGGGACTAGTGGTGCAGTTATCAATATTAATGGATTAGCAAGTTTAAATAATGCACTAAAAATTTTAAATAACTTACATCAAGAAATTTATATTGATGCAACATTGTTTGATTATGTCTTTTATGAAAAAGCAACAACTGCAGCAAGCAAAATTGACGAAATTATTAAAAAATGGCAAAACCGATAAACTATTAGAGATTTTAATATTTGAACAAAAAAGAATATATAATAATTAAGTTAGTAGGTTTGCGCCTGTAGCTCAGTGGATAGAGCATGCGCCTTCTAAGCGCAGGGTCAGGAGTTCGAATCTCTTCAGGCGCGCCATTTAAAATTAAAAGATTGGATTTGATTAATCCAATTTTTTTGTCTACTAAAATGCAAAATAAAAAAATGACAGACTTTAATCTATCATTTTTTTATTACTAATGGTGCTCAGAAAGGGACTTGAACCCTTAAGATATCACTATCGGTAGATTTTGAGTCTACTGCGTTTGCCATTTCGCCATCTGAGCAATAATACAACCTTATTTATCTTAATCAAATAAAGTTGTATTTTAAATAAATTTAGATAATCGGTTTATATTCTTTAGCATTCAGTGATGCAAAAGCGTTTGCAACAGTTTTAATTTTAGAATCAAATTCATCAATTCTTTGAACTGGAGTTTTATTTGCATTTTCAGGAATTTTAGTACCATCTACTAAAACTGGTTCACACACAGTTGCACCCATAAACTCAAAAGTACCTTTTAAATTTGCAGTGTGATTGCCCCAAGGGTATCAACCAAGTGGTGCTCCTTGTGTAGTTAACAATTGCACATATAAATGTTGTAACAATCCAATTGCATCACCTTTTTTAGAATACTTGTATGAAAAAGTTTTATTAGCCACTAAAACATGATCCAAGTAATTTTTAGCAACTGCACAAATATTAAAGTTGGTCATTGGGCACACAAAAATTAATTTGTTAACAGTTTTTAATTGATCAATATATTTATCAGAATGTTCTTGATTAAAAAATTGTTGAAAATTGTGTCTATTTAGTGCAATTTGTGCCATTTCCACATCATTTAAATCCATTTCAATGATTTCATCATTTGGATTAAATTGCTTGTAGTATTTAACAAATCGATTTGCTAATTCTTCAGAAAACGATTTTGATTTTTCCACCATTGATGTTTTTATTAAAAGTACTTTTGCCATTTCTAATCTCCTAAAATCCAATAATTAATTTATTATAAACCAATAGAATAAGCTTATTTTTGAATTAAGCAATTAATTTTTTAACACTATCTCTTAGTGGTTTATCTAAATATTCGTGAGCTTCTTTTTCTTTTTCAGATGATGTTTCATCATTAAAATGAATTAAGGTCAAAATGTAAATATTAAAAAAGGTATTATTATTTTTAAAGTATTCTTCAAGTTGCGCTTTATCATAATTTTTCATAAAAACCGCAACTAAAGGTGCTAAATACCCTTGTTGCACACGTCTTGTGCTTTTATCTCTTGCATTGATGGCAAGTAAAGCAATTGCCGCTTTAATTTCATTTTTAAATGCACAATTGTAAGGATAATTTTTATCCTTATCAATTTCTCTTAAAAGATCAATTTTAGATTCAAAACTTGGGTAGCATTTATCCAAAATTTTACTAGCTTCTTCAATATTTAATTTGATTGACTCAGCAATGTTGTCATTCATTTTTATAAATCTCCATAATTAATACAATTTGGTTGCGTTGCATATTTTAAATAAATTTTTAAAAATAAACAACGGTATTAAAAATTATATCAAATAAGCCTAGATACTATTTCACTTTTTAAGTCAGCTATACTTATTTTCAATACAAGAATATAATTTGGAATTAAAAATAAGTTTGCCAATTTCAAATAAAATTGTGGGAATAAATGAAACTAAGAAGCTGACAAAAAACAAATAACTATAAGAAGGGGAGATTAATAAAGTAGATTCAACTTTTGTGACATTATTAATAAAGATATATGAATTGGAATTAAAAACCTCATTAAGTCCAGGAATTAAAATCACGATTGTAATCAGAAGTCCTGAAGCTAAAAATGCTAACAACATTAATTTTGCATCTTTTCAACTTGATTTAACAATTGATTGTTTTGACAATAAATTAAACCCATTAAATGATTGGGAAAATGTCACAACTATAAATGCAGCTAAACTACCAGCCATTTGCATATTTCAAATTTGTTCACGTACACCAATACTAAAAATACCACTATCATAGTTTTTAAGATAATACACCATTTGGGTATAGTTGTAATCGACAAACAATCCGGCAACTAAATAAAACATTAGTAGTGAGATTAGTGAATAAACGATCCCTTGAACTAAAATTTTGACCAGCATTTTACAATCAATCAAATTATTTTTGTTTTTTGGAGCAAACTCCATTAAATAGGGATTTGGTCTTTGTGCCCCCAACGCAATTGAAGGTAAGCTTTCAGTAACTAAATTAATTCACAAAATTTGAATTGCAGAAAACGGACTACGGTGGAAAATAAAAATTCCTAAAAAGACAACTAAAAAAGAAACTAAGTTAGTTGTAAACATTAACAGCATTACCCGTTTTAGGTTGTCAATCACACCACGCCCTTGTCTTACGGCTTCCACAATTGTTGCAAAATTGTCATCTGTTAAAATCATATCTGCGGCTTGCTTACTAACTTCGGTACCGTTGATTCCCATCGCACAACCCACATCTGCAGCCTTAAGGGCTGGTGCATCATTAACCCCATCTCCCGTCATTGCCACAATTTTATTGTTTTTCTTTCAAGCATTCACAATGCGGATTTTATCCTCTGGTGAAACCCGTGCATAAACTGCATATTGATGAATGTTGTCTGCTAATTCTGTATCACTTAATGCTGCTAACTCTTGACCTGTAATAACACTTAATCCTGGTACTAAAATTCCCAATTCAGTTGCAATCGCTGATGCAGTGTTTGCGTGGTCTCCTGTTATCATAATTGGTAAAATACCCGCTTTTTTAACCAATTCAATCGCACTTTTAACCTCAGTTCTTGGTGGGTCTTGAATTCCAAAAAGAGCAACAATGTTTAAATCTTTTTCTAATGAATTTAAGTTTTTAGGGATTGTTTTAATTTTTTTAATAGCTAGTGCCAACACCCTTAGTGCACTATTACTCATCGATTCATTTTGGTCATAAAATGCTTGGTCCACTTTGTTAGCATTTTTAGCAATTTCATCAAATGCACCCTTAGTGATGACAACATATTCATTATCAATTTTGTGAACTGTGGTCATCATCTTGCGATCTGAATCAAAGGGGATATAAGCCACTCGAGGATATTGTTTTTGAATCGCTTCAAAATCATATCCTAATAGGGTTGATGCATTTACAAGCGAAGTTTCAGTAGGATCCCCCACAATGATGCCATCATCATCATTACTGTCATTACACAAAATCGCATATTCAAAGATTTTCTTATTTTTAGTTTCCGCAATTTCGCTATAACTTCTTTGCCCATCAAAAACTTTAACAACCTTCATAATGTTTTGGGTTAAAGTACCGGTTTTATCACTACAAATAATCGAAACATTTCCCAGTGTTTCCACAGTTTGCACTTTTTTAATTAATGCATTATGTTTAATCATCCGCTTAATTCCAAGTGCGAAAACAACAGTTACAATCGCAAACAAACCTTCAGGAATCGCTGCAATTGCAATCGAAATGCCAATTTTAAAGCCATCAGATCACGTAATGCTAACTTCATTAATATTGTTAACATAAAAAATTCACAATAGAAATGCAACTACAACGACAACAAAAGCAACAAAACCTAAGATTCGACTCAATTTTTTAACCTTGATTTCAATTTTGCTTTCTTCATTACCTGCATTTTCAATCATTGATGCAATTTTACCAATTTCGGTTTGCATTCCGATTGCAGTCACTAAAACTTTTGCTTTCCCATTTAATACATTAGTCCCAGAAAAAACACAATTTAAGCGTTCTGCAATGGGTGTGTTTTCACTAAATTCAAAACTAGCATCTTTTTCAATTGGTAAAGATTCACCAGTAAGTGCAGATTCTTGGGTTTTGAAGGATGTTGATTCAATAATAATCCCATCAGCTGGAATTGCATCTCCCGCTTCTAAAATGATAATGTCACCTGGTACTAATTCACTAGAATCAATGACATCAAAGTCATTGTTGCGGTATACCTTGGTCTTCATTATGATCATTTTGTTTAATGAATCCACTGCTTTCTCCGATTTTGCTTCTTGGACCGCACCAAAAATACAGTTAATTAAAACTAGAAATAAAATTACAAAAGGCTCAACTTTTTCCACAATTGTTTCAACTGGGGTTTTGTTAGCATCAGTTGATGGTAAAAAAGCTAAAACCATAGCGATAATAGCTGCAACTAAAAGCAATAAAATCATTGGATTTTTAAATTGCTCTAAAATTCTTGTGATAAATTTAACGTTCTTTTTGGTAGAAATTTTATTTGACCCAAATTGCTTTTGCCTAATTTGAACAGTTTGAGAATCTAACCCAGCAACTAAATCAGATGGGTTCTGGGAGACAGAGTCGGAAAGATTTTTGTTCATCTTTAATGTTTTTTATTCCTTTAAGTTAAAATAAGCTTTAACTTTTTCAATATTTTAACATTTTTTATTTAATTAACAACAAATTAAATATAAAATTAATTAATATTATTTTCATATAAGTCTTGTTATGCTAACTGCCATTCTTGTTTTTGTAATTCTTATTTTTATTTTTGGTGTTTTCGGAATTGTCTTCAATATTTTGATATCTAATTTCAACCTTGCAAGAATAAAAGAAGATATTCGTCGCAAAATCAGTCGTAAAAAAGTTTCTGAACAAGAAAGGGAAAATTTTATTATTAACCTTGCAGATGCGTTAATCAAAATGAGTGAAAAAAAGACTGGTGCATTATTAGTTTGTGAACAAAGAAACTCATTAAGCATTTATGAAGATTCTGGTTTTAAAATGGATGCGAAATTTGATATTGAATTTGTAATTTCCATTTTTTCAAATAAGAATGCATCATTTCATGACGGGGCATTAATCATTAGTGGTACCAATATTAAAGCAATTTCGTGTTATGTACCAATTACTAAAGAATCACATTATTCAAAACACGGGGCAAGACACCGTGCAGCATTGGGAATTTCTGAAATTACTGATTCAATTTCATTTGTAGTTTCTGAAACTTCTGGAAAAATTTCATTTGCAAAAAAAGGTGAATTAAATTCACTTGGTAAAACAAATGAAGAGGTTATTGAAAATTTAAAAAGACTAATTTAATTTTTAAATTAGTAAACATTTAAAAAAGGATAATGGGTAAATGAATTTATTAAAATTTCAAAAATTGAAACTAAAGAAACATAACTTTGTCTTTTTTAATAAGCACATTTTTAGGTTATTTGCTTCAATTTATTTTCGTAAAGTTTCTTTTTACATCTTTGCTCTAGTTTATCTTTTAATCCTTGTACTATTTATTATTGTCCCTCCACTTGTTGGATGACTGGGATCTTATTTTTTTTCAAGACCAATTGCTTTAGTTTTTTTAATTTTTTCACTATGTGTCGTCTCGTGTTTCATTGCAATTGAGATTTTTTTATCCTCAGTCGAAAATGGTACTGAATTATTAGTTTTAAGCAAACCAGTTAACCGGATAAGTATATATGTTTGTAAATTGCTTATCCTAAATATTTTTTTGTTAATCATCTCTGTTTTGACACTCCCTTTAACTTCGATTGGATTAACATTTAAAGAATCTAACCAAGAATTTTCCAAAATTGTAATTGCTGGGGTTTTTGTTGGAACATACGTTATTGGACTTATCACTTCATCAATCTCAATTTTTATTGCATCATTTTTTAAAAAAGTTTATACATTAGTGATTGTTTCTTGTTTTAACATCATCTTTTTGGTTTTTTCATTAGCATCGACAATTGCAATTGATAACGATTTAAAAAATAGTTCTGTGTCTTCTAATTTTCAAAGAAGTTATGTGCTTAATATGAAGGACTATGGAAAAAATGATGTTAAAAATGATGTTGATTTTTCCACAGTTTTAGGGGTTTATTCACTCAATAATTCATCATTTGAAGAAATTTATAATTCCTTTCAAAAGAAAAGAACATATTTGAAATTGTTACCAATTAATTTCTATTTACAATTTTGTAATATTACCACCTTGAATCAACCTGTAAACTATTACACAATTGATGAAACAATGGGGACTGAATTTACTTTAAATCCTTATGTTTATAATTTTGAAGGTTTTGTATTCAAAAGAAGTGAAAAGGGTAATACTAACTTTGTTAATGACCCAATTATTAGAATTAATTTCGAAGACAACATTACAAACCCATTTTCATTCAATCTCTATCTTAAAAACCTAACATACACACAATTTTCAAATCGCTTTAAAAATTATGTTGTCTTTAATAATGATAACTATGGTTATAACAATTTATATAATGACTATAACAACTCACAAACTTATTCTAGTTTTTTTGAATGTTTAGACCAAGCAATTGATGATGTATTGACTAACTGGCAAAATGCTAATTTAGTATCAGCACCATCCTCTGTTCGCAGAACTTCAGCTTCCTCTATTTTGTCAAACTACAGAAAATTTTTTCAATTAATTGAAAATATTGCCACTATCACGTTGAGCAAATGGTACAATGAAAACTTTTTAAATGAAAGTAAAGATGAATTGGTAAAAGCATTTTCAGTACTAACTATGTATTTAATTGGTAATACCCAATTATCACTTGACTTTAATGATGTTGACAACATCATTGATAATTGGCGCAAGGATACTTCTTTTTTGCAATCGTTAGTTTTAAACCAAGATACTCCGATTTATGGAGAAGAGCAAACTAACCCAGGAGTGGAAGGACAGGAAAATCAAGATAACAGTGTGACACAAGCTGATGTTGATCAAAATGAACAACAAAATCCGATTGATCCAACAGTTGCAGCTTACCGTGATACTATTGCATCGCTTGTTAAATACCGCTTCTTTGGTCTAAGTTTACTAAATTATTTAAACTATGCAGGAGGTCAAATTGCTAATGATGTGCAAGACAATCCAAACCAGTCCAATGTGTCACAAATCTTTTGAGACTATTTAAACCCTAATAGTGATAAATACTCTGTAATTAATGCAAATTCAATTTCTTCAGGTAATCTACAAATGAACAACCCTTTAAACACACAATTAGAAAGTGATGGGTATGTTATCAATCTTCCTTTTAGAGCAACTTCAATTGATTCACAATCAAATATGGAAACATTGGTTACAGTAAGTTGTTTTAATACATTTTATCTTTTCTTTTTCTGAATCGTTGTAGCTTTGATTTTATATGTAATAAGTTATTTAATTTATCAGAAAAAGGATTACAAATAAATTAATTTCAGTTGATTAACTTTAAAAAGTACTTTAATTTATAAAGTACTTTTTTATTGACATACAAAAAAAATCAGTATTTTTTTTTTTTTGAGGTTTTCAAAAAATTTTGCATTGATATATTTAAGATGAGTAGGCAGAGTGTGGTTACTTTATAAACAGCATTAGATAATTAAAATGATTTTAAAAACTTAATATCTAATATTAGTTTTTAGTATTTTTGAAAAATGCTTTTTAATTTAATAAAAAATTTCTAAAAAAGAAAAAAATAGAAATTTTGTAATTTTTTGAGGCTTTTTTCTAAAAATCTTACTTCTTTATAGTGTAGAGGGGGTAGATAGACGTTCCTTTACTAAAACCGTGTTAATCAATTAACATTGTTTTATAAATTGCTATTACATAATAGCTATATAGTCTATCAATCTATGCAACTTAGTTGCAAACTTATTTATTTTAAAATTTTGGCCCTTCCCCAAAATTTCTTACTTCTTTATGATGTAGGAGCATAATGAAAATTTAAATAAATAAATAAAACAGACACCTACAAAATATATTTACATAAATTTAAATAGTAGTGAATGAAAAACTTAAATATTTTTGCTAGTAATAAATTCAAAAAATTATTTGCTAAAATTATTTTAATGATTAGTTTCTTCATTCACTACGGAAAGATAAACAACAATGAAAGAAAAAAATATCATTATTGACAATGATGAAGAAACTGACATTGAAGAAGCTGATGCATCTGAAAAAGAATTTTTAAGTTTAGTTAAAGGTTCTGGTTCAATCAAGCTTAAAAAGTGTAAAATAACTACAAAAATGTTTGAAGA
>JABUSB010000006.1:0-29903 GCA_021444005.1 Malacoplasma sp. | reverse complement strand
GTTGCTGATATCAAAGAATGTCCTACAATTAAAAAGGAACTTTTAGAGCTAAAAAATAAAAAAAATAATTAACATATTCTTTAAGACACATCTAATTTAATAGTTATCCTTAATTCATATCTCTTATTTCCTATTTTTTTAGCATTTTACACTTCTTCATTCTTCACAGGCTTATTTATTATTGTCAATACATATAAAAAACATACAGTAGGTTTTACTGTATGTTTTTCTGTTTATTTAACAACACAAACTACTTAAAACTTATTTTAGATCTAATTTAAGATTAAAAATTTATATAAAACACATAAAAATTTAAATTTTTCAAAATTTTTGCATTATTTTGGGGTTTTTTTCAAAAAATCTTACTTCTTTATAGTGTAGAGGTATAAAACCCTCTACACATTAGTAATTATTTTTTATTTTAAAGGAGTAATAATGAAAGTATATTTACAAAAACAACAAAATGATTGTGGCATTAGTGTTATCAAATCGGTTTATGAACACTTATTTAAAAAAGAATTAAAAGATAACACAATCAACCAAGTAATTGGATACACCCCAAATGGAATGTCCATTTATGATTTAGAAATTGCAGCACAAAATTTTAATATCCAACTAGAGTCTTATAAAGTCAGTATTGAAGAATTAAAGAAATTAAATTATCGTGATTTCTTTATAACACTTATTAAAAACCAATTTGGAAACCATTTTGTAATTTGTAAAATCAAAAATACATATGTAGAGCTTTACGATTCTGGAATGGGACAAAATAAAATTCCAATTGATGAATTTGAAAGAATATATGATAATGTTTTTATTGTTTTTTCAAAAAGCATTATTAAACAGGAAATTGACCAAAATATTAATTTGACACAGAAAATCAAATTCTTTGAAATGCCCCATCAATTTTTTTTCG
The DNA here is from genome assembly GCA_021444005.1 of Malacoplasma sp. GTDB lineage: Bacteria > Bacillota_I > Bacilli_A > Mycoplasmatales > Mycoplasmoidaceae > Malacoplasma. Next base: position 28,987 of record JABUSB010000006.1, on the reverse strand, counting down.
GATTTTTAGTAATAACATTTGATCTTTTGGTTCTATTGATATCACTATTTGGAAGTGGATTGGTGAAACTTGCAATCAGCTTTATTTCTGATAACATCCCCAAAAATTTATTTTTTATAGCAGTCTATTTCATCATCATTTATAGTTTAGAAAACTTAATGTCATATTGTTTCACTTTAATCAAGATGAAGAAAATTGAACATTTTAGCAAAAGGAATATGATCTTTTATTTGAATTATCTTAATAAAAAGCATTGCCTCTTTTTTGGAGAGAACAAAAGAAAAGAGCTTTACCAGTATCCAGCAGCAATTGCTAGGGTATTAGAAACTAAATACATTCAAAAACCCCAGTTTATAGCAGATAGCATCTTCTTATTTTGCATCTTGCTCCTATTGGGTTCGATATCAATTTACTACCTCTTTTTTGGAATTGGGTATAGTGTCATATCGTTAGCATTAAGCTATTGAATGAAAAAGTATAATGAAAAGAATTTCGATAACAACAATTTATTAAAAAATGAAACCGATTATTATTTTCATTTGCTATATGATTTTTTATACAATGAGAAAAACTTTGCAAAATTAAACCAATTAAATCAAAAGTGCAAATCCCATTATTGAACTTTTAGCAAGCAAACTAATGAATATACAAATTATTTTTTAAATAATAATTTTGTAAAAAACATTTTAAAAAAGGTTGTGTTTGTCTTGTTTGTAGCAATTTCCATTTTTTGAATTTCAAATGGGACAAATAACATTGATATCTCTTTAATGATTTTTGCAATTACAATCATTAATTTAGCAGATTATTCAAGCAACTCAGTATTTCAATTTATTAGTGGATATGGTGATTATAAAAAAAGTGTAGAGTTACTAAACCAGTTTCTAACAATTGATAACAAACAATATGAAAGTAATAACAAAATTGAGATTAAAGAGATTAACTCAATTGAATTAAAAAATCTGAATTTTAGCTATGACAACAATAATGTTATTTTTAGTAATTTCAGTATGGATTTTAAAAACAAAACTTTTATTTATGGAAAAAACGGGATTGGAAAATCAACCCTTTTAAAAATACTAGCATTTAGTTTAAAACCAAATAATAAGAGTGAAATCTTGATTAATGGACTTGATTATAAAAGTTATGATCTACAAAAATTTGAACAAAAAATATGCTACATCCCATCAGATGCAATTCCATTTGAAATTGATTTTAGTGGCATTCTTAATTTAAATCCAAACCTCACTAAAGAAATTGCAACCTTTTTAAAAGCAACACAAATATCTACTAAAAAACCAAATGAATTTAGTAAAGGTGAAGCGCAATTATCCAATCTTTTACATTTACTAAAACTTAAGAATCACCTTATTTTACTAGATGAATGTTTTTCAAATGTTTCAAAGGAAAACACAAAACTATTTATGGATTTATTTTTCAAAAAAATTAGTGATAACAATTTTGTAATTTGTGTTTCCCATTCAAAAGATACTAAAAAATACTTTAAATATGAAAGGGTAATTCAATAGTATGAAAACCAAAATCAAAATATTATTAGCATTTATTTTATTGTTAGCAACAGTTTTAATTCTTTTTTCAATCTTCTATAAAATTCAGACATTTTATGTAGGTTCATTAATTGAATATAATGGGAATCAAATAGTGCAATTGCAAAAAACAAAAGATACTAATTTTTATAAAAATAAGCAAATTTATTTAAAAGCTAACAACATTACCTATTCTGCTAAAATAATTGCACTTCAAGAAGATGCAAATTATTACTATTTAACATTAAGTCAATATTTTTATGATTATAAAGACATTAAAAACATTTGAATTCACAATCAAAAAATTGCCTTTGGTCAATATGTTTTCGAATCATTAATTGCAGCTTAATAAAAACTAACTAAATGTTTAAATAAAAAAAAAAAATACACAATACTCTAATTGTGTATTTTTTTGTTATCTACCCTACAGATCCTTCCATATCTAATTTAATTAAACGGTTTAATTCCACAGCATATTCCATTGGTAATTCTTTTGCAAATGGTTCTAAAAATCCCATAACAATCAAATATTCTGCTTCATCTTTACTGATTCCCCTATTCATAAAGTAAAATAATTGCTCTTCAGAAATATTTGAGACTTTTGCTTCATGCTCTAAAAAAGATTTTCGATTCTTAATAATTTCAATTGGAATTGTATCCCCCCGTGAAATTTCATCTAACAATAAAGTATCACATTCAACACGGGCATGCGAATTGATTGCATCTTTATCGATCTTGATAAACCCACGATAACTTGTGTCTCCACCATTGTAAGCAACTGATTTTGACACAATTCTTGATTTTGTATTTGGTGCTAAATGAATCATCTTCGCCCCTGCATCTTGAATTACATTATTAGATGCAACAGCAATTGAAATACATTCACTAGTGGCGTACTCTCCAGCTAGTATGCTGGCTGGATATTTCATATTAATCCCAGCCCCAATGTTGCCATCAATCCATGACATATTACCATTTTTACTAATGTGAGCCCGTTTTGTAACCAAATTCAATACATTCTTAGATCAATTTTGAATCGTTGTGTATTTAAGGTTCGCATTTTCACCTACAAAACACTCAACTACAGCAGCATGCAAATTATACTCACTATAAATTGGTGCAGTACAACCTTCCACATAATGTGCAGAAGCATTGTCATCTAAAATAATTAAAGTACGCTCAAATTGGCCACTCGATAACCCATTAATTCGAAAATATGCTTGCAATGGTTTTTCTAAATGCACATCTTTTGGTACATAAACAAAAGACCCACCACTCCATACTGCTGTATTTAAACAAGCAAATTTATTATCATCAAAAGGGACTAATTTCCCAAAGTATTTTTTAACAAGATGGGGATATTTTAAAATTGCAGTTTCAATATTGGTAAAAATTACCCCTTTTTCTTCTAATTCTTTTTCCAGATTTTTATAAACCGTTTCTGAATCATATTGTGCTGAAACTCCATTTAAAAATTTGGCTTCTGCTTCTGGAATTCCCAATTTTTCAAAAGTTTGTTTAATTTGTGCTGGGACTTTATCCCAATAAGATTCTAGTTTTTTACTTGATGTTGTATAGTAAATTATTTCATCATAATTTAATGCTGACAAATTAGGTCCCCAACTAGGGTTAGGTGTGTTTAAAAATTTTTGGTATGCTGTTAACCGCAAATTTAGCATTCACTCAGGTTCATTTTTTAATTTTGAAATTTGTTTAACAACATCTGCTGACAACCCTTTTTTAGTATTAAAAATGGAGTTATCACCATCACTAAACCCATATTGATATTCTTGATTCAATTCACTTTTTTCAATCATATTACTACCTCTTTTCAATAATTGTTGCAATTGCACTAATCCCAACTTTAGCACACTTAATTCGACTCATTTGTTGGTTTACATTTTTAAAAATAATTAAATCTTTAAGAAGATCTGCACTATATTCTTGTTTATCAATCATTTTAAAATAATTGTCTAATAATAACTTAGTTTCATAAATTGATAAATTTTTAATTAAATTACAAAAGATATCAGTCGATGCAGTACTGACTGCACACCCAACTCCAAAAAATTTTGCATCTTTAATAATTTCATTTTCAATCAATAAATATAGGGTTAAATTATCAATACACGAAACTGAATTATTAGTGTGTTGTAAGTAACTACTATAAATTTCTTTAGCTTTTTTTTCATCTATTTTGTTATCAGGAGATTCATAATGATCTAGGATAATTTGGCGCGCATATGCTTGGTCTTCATTAAAGTAACCCATTTAAAATGTCCTCCTTTTTAAAATTTTTAATAGCACTAATTAGTTTATCAAGATCTTCTTTGTTTGTGTAAAAATGAAATGAAGCCCTTACAACGTGGTCTGTTTTCAATATTTCATTAGCTAATTTTGCACAAGACAATCCAGATCTGACAATGATTTTTTTAGTCCCTAAATAATTGGCTAAATCCTGACTAAAAATCCCTTTGTATGCAAAAATAGTGTTAAATGCTTCAATGTTGCTATTAAAAATAATTACATCATTAACTGTTGTTAGATTTTGGTCCAAGTATTTTTTTAATTGGTAAATTCTGGCACACTCTTTTTCTAAATCAGAATTTAGATAATAATCTAATGCCTTATTCCATCCATAAATTCCCATAACATTTGGGGTCCCAGCTTCAAATTTAGTAACCCCTTCAATTAATGAATAATAATTTCTTTTAACCTCAAAATTCATTCCCCCACCCACAATATGGGGTTTAAGTTTTTCAATAAACTTTTTATTAATATAAAGTGCTCCAATTCCGGTAGGGCCTAGCATTTTATGAGCACTACAAGACAAAAAATCAATATTACTATCTTTTAAATCAATTTTGTGATGGACTATAAATTGGGTTGCATCAACACAAATAAAAATATTGGGATTAATCTTTTTAACTTCATTAGATAATTTGATTGCATCAATTTGACAACCTATTAAATTGAATTCATTTGCAAAACAAATTACTTTTGTGTTTTTATTAATCTTGTCTAAAAAGTTTTTAATGTTATCAGAATGAATGTCAATTTCAACGTATTCGATTTTTATATTGATATTACAATATGCTTTTAATTCATTAACCAAATCAAATCAGGGTAATAAATTTGAAGTGTGCTCCCCGTTGGTTAAGATAATTTCGTCATTATCTTTTAGAAATGGTTTTAAAAAATTTACAATTGCATTTAAAGAGTAGGTCGCACCTGGGGTGAATGCAATTGAGGATGGATCTGAGTTTAATAACTTTGCAATTTTATTTTTAGTATCTTCAATTACTAAATGGGCTTGGTGGGCAAAACTAGAATCATCATTATGAGGGTTAGTACATAAATGGTTGCAGTAGTAGTTAATAAAATCAATTACTGGTTTTGGTTTCAAACTTGTTGCACCACTATCCAAATAAGAAATATCAGGATTGTTTTTAAACCATTCAATATCGTTTCTTAAATTACTAAGCATTCTAGTCGATCTCTCCAATTTCATAAAAGATCCGATTCATTATTTTTTCTTGGGTGTTTTTATCTTCAATTTGGTACAAAATAACATTAAAATAACTTAGCAATAAAAGCTTAATTGCATCACTCTTTTTAATCCCTTTACTTTGTAGATAGAATAGATTACTTAGATTAAGGCGTCCAATTGCTAATGCGTGTTTTGCTTTAATGTTATTGGTATCAATAATCAATGAAGGGTTTCCTTTAATTTCAGCATCATCAGATAGTAAAATTCCCCTAATTTTTTGCTCACAATAATTGTTTCTTGAAGTTCTTGCAATGTCGCCTTTTAAACAAAAACTCGACTTTGAATTATTTTTATTAATTCCAAAAGTTTGGCAATTACTATTAGAATTATCGCCCTGGTGGTAAACATTGATGTTGTAATTTTTTTGGTATCTATCATTAAGTGAAGAAATAACAACAAATAAATTACAATCCGATTTTAAATAGACATCAATATTCATATTCACATCTTCTTTTAAAATATCAATAATAAAAATATTTTTATCTTGGTTATCTTCTAAGAAAAATTTTTGTGAATAATTTTTATTATTTAAAAAATAAACTTGATTTTCATTTTTCATATTCTTTACAACCTATTTAATCATTGATTGAATCATTTATTCATTTATATCCTTCACGATTGATTCTTTCATAAATTTCCACACCACCAGAAATCGCGATTCTACCGTTATAGATGACATATACTTTGTTTGGAACAATTTTTTTAAATAAATTTTCATGATGCGATACAACAATTAAAGATCGGTTTTCATTTTTCCATTCATTAATTTGGTCAACACAAAGTTTTAAAGAATCAATATCCAATCCCGAATCGATTTCATCCAACATTACAAAATCGGGTTGTATAATTTTAAGTTGTAAAATTTCACACTTCTTTTTTTCTCCACCAGAAAAGCCAAAATTTACAAAACGGTTTAAATAATCACGTTCAAGTTTTAGGTCTCTTAAGTTTTTTTCAAAAATTGGAAAGTATTGGCTTAATTTAACCTTATTTTCAGAGTGGGAATTTAAAACTGTTTTTAAAAAATCTATTAAAGTAACCCCTGGAATCTCTTCTGGGTGTTGGGGTGCAAAAAACAAACCAAGACGTGCAATTTCATCAGTCTCTAAATCTGTTGTGTCATTGTCATCAATCAAGATTTTTCCCTCTGTAATATCACAAGTGTAGTGGTGCATAATTGCTTTTAATAAAGTTGATTTACCGTGTCCATTAGGACCCAATAGTGCAACAACTTCATTTTCTTTAATTTCTAAATCAATTCCATTAAGAATTGGTTTGTTGTTGATGGAAACATGTAAGTTTTGAATTGTTAATTTTTTCATATTCTACCTTTTTAAAATTGTTAATAATTATATAAATATGTGAGTGTGATTTTTAAAGTATCACTTATAAATTTAAATCTTTGATATTCCCAAAATAAAGCATCGCAAAATAGGGAAGGTTATGCTTAAATTGGATATAAAGTGGGGCATTATCATAATCATAAATTGTTTTGCGCACCCCTTTCATCCCAATTTTTTCATATAAAAAATAGTTATATTCACTTGTTGTGTATAAAAAGAAGCTATGGTAATTTGAACTTAATAAATCGTTTGCAAATTGTAAGAAAAGGAATTTGCTTAAAAACTTATTACGGTGCTTTTTTTCAATATACAAAAGATTAATTTCAGCCTTATTAACTAAGAGGTTTTGATAGCTGTTGGAGAGTTCTTTAAAAGCATTCATAATATCAACTTCTTTGTTAACAATAATTGTTTCACTAGTATTTAACATATTTGTTTGTAAATATTCTTTTCAATTTTGATAATGTTTTGGTAAATCATTTTGAATATTTTTAAAAAGGATTTCACGATTGGGAATTGTATAAATTAAAACCCCAATTATAAAATCATCATCTGATTTTATAAAATAACCATTGGTTGCATTTTTAATAATTTCATTAACCACAATTGCACACAAATTATCATTAAAGATTTGGTTTTCTTGTGTTAACAAACTGTCAAAGTTTAAAAGCTTTTTCCCAAGGTCAAAAACAAAATCATATTCATTTTCATTTACTTTACAAATTTTCATACTCAATTATTTAAAACAAATATATTAAAGTATATTAATAATTTTGCTAAATTTACTACCAATTATTGATTACTCAAAAACATCCATTACTAATTTTGAAATTTCTTTTTCATCTTTTTGGTAAACATAAAAGTTAAAATCATCATATTTTTGAATTTCTTTAATTTCAAAATCAATAAAACTATTATCCATAAACTGATCACAATCAAAGCTTTCAAATAATTTGGAGACATACAGTTTTTGTGATTTAGGAATAAAAAAATCATAAATTGATTTGCCACCAATTATAAAAATCTCTTCTTTGCTATCTTTATAAAATTCATACACATCAATTGGGTTTTTAAAGATTTTGACATTCTTATACCATTTATTATCAAGGGTAGATGAAACAACAACATTATTGCGATGCATCAAGGATAAGCGGTTTAATGAGTCAAATGTTTTTCGTCCCATAATTACGGTATGGTTTAGTGTTAGTTTTTTAAAAAGTTGCAAATCTTGACTTATCTTTCAAGGGATTTTGTTTTCCTTAGCAATTCCTCTTACTGCATCTTCTGCTCAAATACACACAAACATTACACAGCCACCTTTCCTTTAATTGCTGGATGACAACAATAATTTAAAAGCTCAATATCATCAATTTTGAATGCAAATAAATTTTTAATATTTTTGTTTAATTTTAATATTGGTAACTGATAAACTTCTCTTTTAAGTTGTTCTTTAACTTGATCTAAATGGTTATCATAAATGTGCGCCACCCCAATTGTGTGAATAAATTCAGATGGGGTTGTGTTTGTAACTTGGGCAATCAAATAAGTTAACAAACTATAAGATGCGATGTTGAATGGTACTCCTAGAAATAAATCAGCACTTCTTTGGTAAAGGTGGCAACTTAATTCATTGTTATGATTTACATAAAATTGGAATAAACAATGGCATGGTGGTAACAGCATATTTTTAATTTCTACAGGGTTTCAAGCACTAACAATTAACCTTCGTGAATTGGGATTATTTTTAATTTCAAAAATTAAGTTTTTTAATTGATCAACACCACAAAAATCCCTTCATTGTTTTCCATACACCGGTCCTAAATCACCATATTTTTTAGCAAAATTGGGATCATTTCTGATTTTGTCAATAAACTCTTTTAAAGTTTCATTTTGAAAATCAGGTGAATTTGCATACTTTTGGTAAGGTCATTCATTCCAAATATTAACATTGTTATCCACTAAAAATTTGATATTGCAATCACCTTTAATAAACCACAACAGTTCATAAAAAATTGCCTTGTAAGCCATTTTTTTAGTTGTTAATAAAGGGAAACCTTTTCTTAAATCATAACGAGTTTGGGTCCCAAAATAGGAAATACAATCAATTCCAGTGCGGTTTTTTTGCAATATTCCCTTTTCTAATACTAGTCTTAATAAATCTTTATATTGTTCCATAATACTGCTTTTTAGCAAGTTCCATTAAATTTTTAAATATCATCGCTACCGTGAGTTTTCCAACCCCATTAGGTACTGGTGTGATGTATTTAACATAATCTTTAACATCTTCAAAATTTACATCCCCAACACTTTTTTGATTGACAATACTAATCCCAGCATCGATTACAAAGCAATTTGGATTAAAGTATTGACGGTCAAAAAAATGGGGTTTACCAATTGCACAAATCACTACATCTGCATTTTTAGTAATGTTTTTCAAATCCTTTGTATAACTGTGGCAAATTGTAACTGTAGCATTTTCGTGAAGCAGTTGCCCAATTAGTGGTTTACCAACAATTAAACTGCGGTTAACCACTACTACATTTTTGCTAGCAATTTCAAAATTAGATTGTTTTAAAATTTCAATAATCCCGCGTGCAGTACAAGGAATGGGGTGAAAAAGTTTTGTATCATTTAGATTCCTAGAAACTGCTAAACTTGATAATCCATCAATGTCTTTTGTGATATCCACATAATCAAAAATCAAATCTTTATCAAACCCGTTTGGCAAAGGTAATTGGATGATATAACCTGTAGTTTTAGGGTCATTATTTAATTTTTTTATTGTATTTAAAAGCTCTTCTTGATTTTTAATATTATCCCCAATTAACTCTGCTTCAATCCCTAATTCTTGTGCCTTTTTAATTTTATTATTAACATATTTTTCACTAGCTTTGTCATTGTTAATTTTAATGATAATCATTTTAATGGTTGCATTTTTAGCTTGCTTTAATTGTATTAAATCCTGGTGAAAAGCAGCATAAATTTTGTTTGCAATTTCGATACAATTTATGACCATAAAAACTACTCCTTTTGATTAAATTAATTTTAATCAATAAAGTAGCAATAAATTAAGCTAAATATTTAATAATTTCAAAATCAATTTTACGAGTGTTTTTGTCAGCACCTATTACTTTAATTCGCACTTTTTGACCAAGCGAAATTACTTTGTTATAGTTTTTACCAACATACGTTAAACATTGTTCATCAAAGAAATACCGGTCATCTTTAATGTTAATTGGTTTCACCAATCCTTCAATTGTGTTTTCCAATTGAACAAAAAGCCCAAAGCTTGTGATGTAGCTGACAAACCCATTAAATTCATAACCAATGTGTTCGCTCATATATTCTGCAAATTTCATTGCATTAACTTCGCGTTCGGTTTCAACTGCTTTAATTTCGGTTTTTGTTGCAATTGTACAAAAATAATCTAGGTTATCTAAAATATATTGTTTTTGACTATCATTATAGTTTTCTGGTTCAAAAATAAAAATACGGTTTAAATAATGCACAATTACATCTGCAAGTCGCCGAATTGGTGAAGTAAAGTGGGTGTAGTTTTTAATTGATAATCCAAAATGGCCGATGTTTTTAGTTTCATAAGTTGCTTTGGCCATTGTTCGCAACAAAATGATATTAATTAAATTAATGTTAGGATTATCTAAATTCTTTTTAAGCCAATTACTAATCGTATTTGGTTTTCAACTTTTTAAAGAACTGTCAAAAATAAAACCTAATTTTTTGGCTTCAATTTTAAATGCTTCAATTTTGTGTTCATCAGGTTTGTCATGAACCCGGTATACAAAGTTAAGGTTGGGAAACTTTTTTTGAAAATTAAGCGTTACTGCTTCATTTGCTGCAACCATAAAATTTTCAATCATTTTCTGTGCTGTACCTGATTTTCTTAAAACAATATCTTTAATCTTTTCAAATTCATCCAAAATAATTTTGGGTTCTGGAATCTCAAACTCAATATAACCTTGTTTTCTTCTTTTTTTATCTAATATGTGATAAAGCTGTAATGAAGTATCTAACATTTGATAAATGTTATTTTTAACTTTTTCACTAGTTGTTTTGTTTAAAAAATACTCATTTACTTCATCATATGTGAATTTAAATTTAGATTTAATAATTCCAGGATAGACTTGGATGTTAACAAAATTGCCATTGTGGTCAATATCCATTTCACAAATTTGGGCATACCGTTTCTCAAAAGGATTTAGTGAACAAATGTTGTTTGATAACTTGTGGGGTAGCATTGGAATTACTTGGTTAACCAAATAAATTGAAGTACCACGTTCAAGCGCTGCATTCCACAATTGTGAATTTAGTCTGACATAATATGAGACATCAGCAATTGCGACATACAACTTAAAAGTGTTTTCATTGTTTTTAACAACACAAATTGCATCATCCATATCTTTAGACCCTAATGGGTCAATTGTGACAAAATCAATATCAGATAAATCTTTTCTCTTTTTGTCCTCAGCTTCTGTAAAGTTAAAATCAATTGCTTTTGTTTCTTCTTCTACTGCATCACTAAATTCTGGGTCAATTTCATTATCATAAACTATTGAAATGATGTCATTACCAACATCATCGATATGTCCTAAAATTTTGGATAATGAACAATATATTGCATCATTACTAATCCTGTTAATTCTTAACAATACTTTGTTACCATTAACTAAATCAAATGCATCATCAATATAAATTTTTAAATTAATTTTTTTATCATCTGGAATGATTGAATTAATCAAATCGCCATTCTCATCTGCACTACAATAATATGTACCTGTAAAATAAGCCCGGTTTCGCTCAATTATATTTGTAACAATCCCATCACCCTCTAGATCATCATAAGTGGGATTTTTATCCATTAAACAAACTTCAACTACATCATTATCAAGCGCAGAATTTAGATTTTTTTTATTAATGTAAATTGAAGATATTTTTTGATTTTCTTTCTTGAAAAAACCATCTCCTTTAGAATTTAAAGTAATGGTTCCCTTAAATTTTTGAGACTCTAAAATTTTGCCATTAGTATAACCTAAAACTACTTTACCATTGGCTAGTTTTTCAACTAGTCCAATATCAATTAAGTAGTTAAGTGCTGAAAAAACATTTCTAGTGTTTTTATTATTTACTTTTTTAACAAGGATGTTAACAGGAATCGGTCTTGGGTCATTGCTTAAAATATCAATAATTACTTTTTCAATTGGACTCAAACTATTATTTTTACGAATATACATATTTAGGTAGCAATAATCTTGGCAACAATTCCTAATGCAATTAAAACAATTACTAAAACAAAGAGAATAAATTGAATAATTTTTACAATCCCTCGATCTTTTGTTTTTTTGAATAACTCAATATCATTTCCAGACATTGGTGTAATCCCACTTGTGTTACCGTGTTTTGATAACAAAAGTGCTAAAACAAAAGCAATTATAGCTAACACATAAAAAATTATTTCAACTGCATGCATATAGATTGTTCCATTTTTTAACAATGTGTATATTATAAATTAAACTCTTTTTATTTTATATTGATAATTTTTATTTTTAATTTCAATCAAATAAAAACACTTCCTTTACAGAAAGTGTTTTTAAGAATTGAATTGTTAACTAAATTCTATTTTGAAACAATTGCATTTTGGTTTGCATTGCTATTAACAGAATTGCTTGGATTGCTATCATAAGTTGATAAACTTGACATATCAACATCTTGTCTTTGTTCATAACTTGCTTGGAATAAAGCAAACTTAGCTAATCTTAATTTTGAAGCAACAATGATTTTAGGGAATGTGAAAATTTCAGCATTAAATTGCGTAACATTTGCATTATATAGTCTTCTTGCAGCTGCGATTTCAGTTTCTAAATATTGAGAAGTGCTCATTAATTCAGCAACCAATCGGTCTGCTTTCAATTGTGGGTATTGTTCATATTGCACTCTCAAGTTCATTAAGAAGTTTGCTAATTGGTTATCCAATTGTGATGTCACTTCTGGATTTGCAATTCCACTACGGTATTGTGTAACTAAAGCTAATGTTGATTTTTCGTGTTTCATATAACCTTTAGTTTGCTCAAGCAATTTAATTAAAGTATCACGTCTTTTTGTTTCATTAACTTGAATGTTACTTGCAGCATTATTAATTTCCATTTGCTTTCGAATGAAATTGTTTTTTCATACAATACTATAGAATCAAATGATAAACAAAGTCAATATTACTAAAATAACTCAACCTAACTTTTGTCCAAAAGTAGCTTTAGCAACAATTTCAGTATTATCAACATTTACATTAAAACCAGATGGATCTTGTGGTTTTCTAGTATCAACTAACATAATTTTGCCTTCATAATTTAAATCATTAAATTAATTATAAATTGTTTTAATTAATCGCATTCTAAAATTATATTAAAATTTCAAATTTTAAGAGATTATTATTTTATACAAGATATCAAAAACAACAAAATGGACTTAAAAGAGTTTAAACAAAATATTCGAGAAACTAAAACAAAAGGAATTATTAAATTAGTTACTTTTGTTTTGTTACTTTTACTTTTTGTTTTAGTATGGCTATTTTGTGGAGACATCAATTTAGGAAAACTTAATTGGTTATTTTCGCCCAATACTGACAATCCTGATCCTAATGGTTATATAAATTTAAACATAATCTATGTTTGACTAGGATGTGCAGCTTTAACGATCTTGCTGTTTTTACTTTTAAAATTTGTTTTTAAAATTGTTAACTATGATTTAATCCCTTTTCTTGTTTTCCCAATAATTGCAGGACTAATGCTAATAGTAACTGCTTTTATCCCTTTTAATTCAAAGAATAGTGGCTGAATTGGGTTGGCAAGATTTATTATTACTGCTGTTACTGCCATCATCTTTTTTTGAATTGCAATTTTAATTACGAATAAATTTTTAATAAATTCTAATCAAGCTGCTTATATTTATGAAGATATTAAAAAAGAATATCAAGAAATTTCAAAAATTAAAAATGAAACTAAGCAATATATTAAAAAGAAACCAAAAAGAGAAACAATTGAAATTTAGTTTTTAGGAATAAATATGTTAGTTGATAATTGTGAAATTTTATTAGTTGCGGGAAATGGTGGAAATGGGATCATTTCCTGAAGAAAAGAAGCCCACTATCCAGAAGGTGGCCCTTGAGGAGGAGATGGAGGTAAAGGTGGTGACATCTATATTGTTGGTGACCACAATATTAACTCTTTAGTAAAACTGAAATTTCATAAAATGATAAGTGCACAAAATGGGGAAAATGGCAGAAACAAAATGGCCACTGGAAAAAATGGTGAAGATGTAATAATTAAAGTTCCCATTGGTACTACAATCATCAATTCCAAAACTAATGAAATCATTGTTGATATTTTAAGAAATGGACAAAAATATTTAATTTGCAAAGGTGGAATTGGTGGTAGAGGAAATGCCTATTTTAAATCAAGTAAAAACCGGATTCCGTCCCTTTGTGAAAATGGAGATTTGGGACAAACCTTAAATGCTCAATTTATATTAAAGTATATTGCCGATGTTGGATTGTTGGGATTGCCAAATGCCGGGAAATCAACATTTGTAAATTCAGTTTCAAACACCAATTTCAAAACTGCAAATTACCAATTTACAACATTGCATTCTGCATTAGGAGTAGTTAATTACAATAATGAAAAACTTGTATTTGCAGATATTCCAGGAATTATTAAAGATGCAAGTTTGGGTGTTGGACTTGGATTAAACTTTTTAAAACACATTGAAAGGTGTCATTTCTTAATTCATTTAATTTCAGTGTCTCCCACTGACACACAAGATGCATTCAAGGATTATTTAACAATTATTAATGAATTGAAAAAGTATGACAAAACAATTTTGGATAAAAAAATTTTTGTTGTTTTAAATAAAATTGATGAGAAAGAAAGTCAAAAATTGATTGCCGCTTTTTTAAAAAAATTTAGAAAAATAAGTAATGCTAAAGTTTATCAAATTAGTGGTTTTTTTAAAGAAAATGTAGAAGAATTGTTAAATGATATTTTTAATGATTACAAAAAAAATAAAGCAAATTGGGAAAAAGAGTTAGATGAAAAAATTAATTCTTATTCGATCGTAAAAGTTGAAAAAGAACAAAATGATACAATTGAATATTTTCAAAATGAAGATGGGGTTTGAATTGTAGATTCAAAAAGAATTGATTACTGGTACAACAAAATACCCTTTATTAGTGATCAAAACATTACCCGGTTTATGCAAAAAATTAAAATTGAAGAAATTGAGTTAACCCTAAAATCAAAGGGTGCAAAAGTGGGGCAAACATTTAGAATCAAAGACCAAAACTTTGTTATTGAATAGGAGAAAGATATGGAAAAAAATTATTTGAAATTAATTGACAATATTGCAATATGAATTGAAAAAATTTTGCAAAAAAGCAATACTAAAGGATTTGTTTATGGGGTATCTGGAGGAATTGATTCTGCATTAATATGTGCGATTGCTTCCAAATTTTTTGCTAACAAAAACTTAGCTTTACGAATGGATATTGAAAATGCAGCAAAAGATATCGAGGATGCCAATTTAGTAATCAAACATTTTAAAGTAAATTACAAAATAATTGATTGCTTATCGATTTTTAATGGATTTAAACAAAGTCTAGAATTTGTTGAAAACAAAAAAGAGTATCAAAATGCAATTATGAATTTAAAAGCAAGAATAAGAATGAATTGCTTATACTATTATGCACAAATCAATAATTATTTAGTTTGTGGTACTAGTAATGCTGCAGAATTATATACAGGTTATTTTACAAAATTTGGGGATTCTGGAAGTGATTTTATCCCCCTTGCAAATCTTACAAAATCAGATGTATATGGATGCGCTAAATTGCTAAATGTACCACAAGCTATTATTGATAAAGCTCCATCTGCTGGATTGATTGAAAACCAAACAGATGAAAGTGAATTAAAAGTAACATATAAAGAAATTGATCAGTTCTTGAATAATGAACCAATTGATGCGAATGCAAAGAAAAGAATTTTAGAATTGCATTCCATTTCAGATCATAAAAGAAGTGGAGCACTAACCCCACTTCCAATTGGTAAAATAATTAAATAAATTTTTACTTGTTTTTCGAATCTACTAGTGTAATTGAATGCACTTTTGATTCGTTAATTCCAATCCCAGTTTGTTGGACAAACTCAGCTTTGCTTTGTAATTCACTAATAGATTTTGATCCAACATATCCCATTCCACTTTTAAGACCACCAATTAGTTGGTAAATTTGGTCTTTTACAAAACCAGAATAGGGGATTAATCCTTCAACACCTTCGGCCACAAATTTTTTCAACCCTGCTTGCCCATATCGGTCCGCACTGCCTTTTTTCATTGCAGCAATGCTTCCCATTCCCCGATATTTTTTATAATATTTATCATTATATAAAACTTTTTCAGAAGGGGATTCTTCACACCCTGCTAACAAACTTCCAAGCATTACAACATCTGCTCCTGCTGCTAATGCTTTTGTAATATCACCTGAAGTTTTAATTCCCCCATCTGCAATAATCGAAACATTGTTTTTATAAGCTATTTGACTACATTCTAAAATTGCACTAAATTGAGGATAACCAACTCCCGAAACACTACGAGTAGTACAGATCGAACCAGGACCTACTCCTACTTTTATCGCATCTGCCCCTGCATCGATTAAATCTTCTACTGCGTCTTTTGTTACAACATTTCCCGCAATGATAAAAATTTTGGGAAAGTATTTTTTAGCATCTTTAACTAAATCAATTACTTTTTTAGAATGACCGTGAGCACAATCAATTACAATCGCATCAGCATTAGCAGCATATAACGATTTAATTCTTTCAATGCTGTTGTTATCAACTCCAACTGCACCACAAACTTTTAAGCGGTTATCATAATCATAAATTGCATTACTATTATTGTTTAAATATGCAATCAAATATCGCTTTTTAGCAATCGCTACTATGCTTTCTTTACTCTCATTCAGAACTGGTAAATAATCCAAATTGCTTTTTTGCATCAATTCTAAAATATCTTCTAATTGATCACTCTCACTTACAAAATGCATTTTTTTATGGGGAATTTTGTTAAGTGTTGTGTCGTTATCATATTTAATGTTTTCTAAATCGAATTTAGAAACAATATTCACAATTGCACTATTATCAGTTACTAATATACAATCATCAAAGTTTTGGTCAAAAATTTTAGCTTTAATATCAGCAATTTTATTATTTGATTCAAAAGCCATTATCGAATAAAAAAAACCATTTTTAAAATTCTTAAGCTGCTTGATTAAATTAGCTTGTTGGGCAATTGATAAGTTTTTGTGAATTACACCAACTCCTCCACATAGTGCCATATTAAAGGCCATTTCCAACTCAGTTACCGTATCCATCCCAGCACTCATAATTGGAATATTTAAATTGAATTTCTTCGATAATGATGTTTTAACATTAACCTCAGTGGGCAAGACTTCTGAGTATTTTGGTTTTAGTAATACATCATCAAAAGTTAAAGCGATTTGAATATCTTTCATAATTTAGCCAATTAAATAATTTATTTGTAATATTTTAAATTATTGGTTTTAAAAGATAACAAAATTTTTTAAAACTTAAAACCCGTTGTAATAAAACATTTCTGATTTTTTACGGTAAAAACTAGATTTATCTAATTTTTGCTTCTCATTACTTTTAGCTAAATTCTTTTTATTAGCATTAACTGCATTTGCACTTTTTTTACTAAAAATTAAATTGTGTATTTTTTTATATTTTTCACTGACACAATACCAAAAATATGCTCAGAATTTAAAGTCACGGTGTTTTGCAAATACTAGATGGTTACAAATTAATAATGCAATCCCAATTACAACAAATAAAACTGAAGTCACAATGGAAGTATTAAATTTGTAATCACTGTGACGGAATGGTTCCATACAAGTTCTTAGAATTCCATATAGGATAAAGTATCCTATTGCCAAATCCCCTGCTTTACGTTGTTTAATAAACTCACAAGCAACATATAAGAAAATAAAAAATCAAAAATTAAAGAATGATTCATATAAGAAAAACGGATGGTAATAAACTCCATTGATATTCATATGGTTATAGACCCCTGGCATTACTGTTTGCAATCAAGCCAATCCTTGTGCAGTAGTTGCAGGCCCATAAACTTCTTGATTAAAAAAGTTCCCCCATCTCCCAATGATCTGGCCTACTAAAATACAGGGCACAATTGCGTCTGCATACACCCACATCGAAACTTGTTTAACAAAAAACTCATCCCCAATTTTGGTTTTCACGTGATACTTTGGCTTTTTAAGTACAAGTGGAAAATAAATAAAAGCAGCAATTACGGTTAACATCACACCACCCTCAATTGCTAGTCCACCACTTCGAAAATCAAAAAATGCAGAAAAAAAGTTTTGGTTATTAGCCAATACTTTTGCAGCATCACCAATAACAAAACTTCAAATTCTAGCCCCCAATAGTGAAACTGGGATTCCAACAAAAACAAACCAATAAAATGGATTGCAAGAAATCTTGTACCATTTTTCAAGTTTTACACAAGCAAAAATAATTGCAAATATGAAACCAATTGCAAACAAAATTCCATACCACGCAATTGGTAAATTACCAATGTAAAAAGCTATTGAGAAATCATTCATAATTAAAGATTCTATTTTATTTTTTTGGTTTTTTAATTAATTCTTCAAATGAATTATAACCAGTTTGAATCAATTTTAGTTGTGCTACTGTAACTTCAATTAAATCACTTATCTTTTTACCTTGTGAAACTGGTAATAAAAAATAAGGAATCTTTACTCCCAAAATTTCTTTATATTGTAAATCTTTACCAAGTCGATCGAAATTATGAATTGCCGGATTAAATACAACAAGCTCGATAATCACATTGATTTGAGTAGATTCTTTAACCTTTTCAATTCCAAACATTTTAGCTGCATTTATAATTCCTAACCCTCTCACCTCGATAAATCCTGCAGTGGCAGCAGGCGGGGATCCGATTATTTTGTGGTAGACATTTTTGCATATAATTGCATCATCACTCACAAACAAGTGACCGTGCTTGGTTAACTCAATTGTAATTTCGGATTTCCCAAGTCCCGAATCCCCAATGATCAAAACTCCCAGACCATAAACTTCTACTAAGTTACCATGAATAAATTCTTGTTTGGAAAGGTTTTCAGTCAAAAAAGTATTAATTGCATTTGTTAAATCAGCAGATGATTGTTTAGTCGCAACTAAGGTAATATTGTATTTTTTTGTTAATTCTACCAATTGCAAAAAGGGTGGGAAGGATCTTGATAAAACAATCAATGGTGGTTTTAAACTTAAAATTTTTTCTAGTTTTAAAGTAATTTCACTTTCATTAAATTGCTTTAAATACAAATATTCGTCATTCCCCCATAACACTACCGCTTTTAGATTGTTATGAACAAAAAAGTTGGCAAATTCTAATCCAGTTCTTGTAATTCTATTACTTATAATTTCTTTTTCAGCCCCAATGTTAACATACTCATAATTAGGGAAGCTTTTTTCAAAATTTTTTCAATTCATAATTTAAATAAAACAAGCTAATACAATTGGGACTACAAGCATTAGCGTAGGTCCAATTTTAGCAGTATCATTTCCTTCTAATGTCCAGACAAATGGACCAACATTTGCTAAAAATAAAATACCAATAATTGAAATTATTAAAAGACAAGCAAAAGCAGAAAACATTAGTGCTAACCTTCAAATTTTATCTCTCCCATCATATTTTTCACAAATTCTTTTGGATCGTGAAACTAAAGGTCAGTATTCAAAGTTTTTTAAAGCAGCAACAAAATCAGCAAAGGATTTGATTTTTCTTTCCTTTTTTTCTTTAATTTTGCTTTGCTGCATTTCATTTTCAAGATCTTGTTTTTCTTGTTTTTCTAATGCTTCAAATTCTTTAAGCTTTGTATCTAATAAATAAAACTCTTGGTTCTGCAGTGATGCTTGCAAATCTTGAATTTGAGTATTAATTAACTTTCTTTTTTTAAATAAGAAAATGTTACTTGCTCTTTTTTGTAACTTTGCAATTAAATCATTAGTTTTGTTTTTAATAACTTCAATGTCTTCATCAGATAATGCAAATTTACTTTTTTTGGTTTCTTTACTATCTTTTGATGTTGTCTTTTTTTCTTTTCGATTACTTCGACTATTTGATTTCTTTTTATTTTTAGCTGCCATTATTTGATACCAAAATATTAGTCTTGATTTTAATGTATTATATTATATATTTGCTTTTTGATAAGTTAAAAATTTCTCTAATCTAAACAGAGACTTATTAATTATTATTAAAATATTTTTTTAGTCTTTTTTTTCTTATTCAACTAATTTCTTAGTATCTTGAGCGATTTTGATTTCTTCATTAGTTCTAACCACATAAATTGGCCATTTGCTAAGTGGTTGACTAATCTTTTGGAATTCACCAATTTTAGATTCGTTAGCTGCTTTGTTAATTTCCAATCCCTTAATTTTCTTACAAACCATATCTCTAATTTCTGGTGCGTTTTCACCAATTCCAGCAGTGAATACAATTGCATCCACTTTGTTTTCCAAGTGGTTAATAAATGTTGCTACATAATTAACTACTCTTTGGACAAATAATTGTGTTGCAAAATCATATTCATTATTAGGTTGTGTTTTTTCTTCAATATCTCTAAAATCTGAAGATCCACAAATTGCTTTCAACCCTGAGTTTTTATTTAAATCATTAAAAATTTCTTGACAGCTTTTATTAGTTTGTCTTGCAACTAAATCAAAAATAGAAGCATCAATATCACCAGAACGTGTCCCCATTACTAGTCCACAAAGTGGCGTTAATCCCATTGTTGTGTCATATGATTTACCATCTTTCACACAGCAGATGCTAGCACCGTTTCCTAAGTGACAAATAATAAGGTTTAAGTCTTTCTTATTTAAAATTAAATTCATTTTTTCATTAATGAAACGGTATGAAGTTCCGTGAAACCCATATTTTTTAATTTTATATTTTTCCACTCATTCAGTTGGTACTGCGTAATAATAATTAACTTTAGGAATTGTCGTGTGGAATGAAGTGTCAAACACAACGACATTTTTTACACCCTTAATTTTATTCATTACAATTTTTAGTACATCAGCTTCTGGTTTATTGTGAAGGGGTGCTAAAGAAATGCAGTCTTCAATCTCTTTTAATACTGCATCATCTACCACACAAGATTGTGAAATTGTCCCCCCTTGAACAATTCGGTGTCCCACACCTTTAATTTCATCTAAAGAATTAAGTATTTTCAATTCTAGTAATTTATTTAATAAAAAATCAATTGCTAAATCGTGATTGGAAAAATCTGGATTTGTTGAATATTTTTTAGTTTCATTGTTTTCCAAATAATCCATTTTAAACAATCCATCAATTCCAATTCTTTCACAGTTTCCACTAGCTATTTGCTTCATATCCCAGTCATATAATTTGAACTTTAAAGAGCTAGAGCCTGCGTTTATTACTAAAATATTTTTATTCATTGATTGACTCCTAAATTAAAAAAATATTGATACAGTAAGATTATAGAATTAATAAATTAGTTAAAACAAAAAAGATTAGTTTAACAAATAAACTAATCTTTTTATTATTGAAATTATCTTTTAATTATCATTCAATTGTAGCGCCTGCGTCTGCAAATAATTTTTTCATATTTTCTGCATCTGCAATTTTCACGTTTTCTTTAATCTTAGATGGTGCACCATCAACGATCGCTTTTGCTTCCATCAATCCAAGTCCTGTAACTTCACGTACAACTTTGATAACAGCAACCTTGTTTTGGCCAACTGCTTTTAAAGTTACTGTAACTTCAGAAGGTGCTGCTGATGCTGCACCAGCAGGGGCGGCTGCAACAGCAACGGGAGCAGCTGCTGAAACACCAAATTCTTTTTCGATTGCTTCAATTAAATCTTTAATTTCAATCATTGTCATTTCTTTTAATGAATCAATAATGTCTTTTGCACTAACTTTTGCCATTTTAAATTCTCCAATATTTTAATTTTTTGTTTCGCTTAATGATTTTAAACCATATAGAAAGTTTCTAATAGGTTGTTGTAAACAAGATAAAAGCATTGAGTATAAGCCTTCTCTGTTTGGTAAAGAAGCAAATGATTCAGTTCTGTGTGGATCTAGATATGTATTTTCTAAATATGAGCCTTTAATTTTAATGAAATCATTTTCCTTTTTTAAATTAAAAACTTCTCTTAAAGGAACAATCACATCATCATTCCCCCAAACAATTGCATTTGGTCCAACCAATTCACCAAAATCCTTAATATTTGCTTTTGCAAGTGCACGGTTTAAGATGTTGTTTTTCAAAACTAATAATTTTGCATCTGCTTTAAACAAAGTACTTCTAAGTGTTGTAATTGTTTTTGCATCCAAACCAGCATATTCAAAAATAATAAATGATTTTGCTGCTTTAATTTTTTCAGAAATAGAATTACTCAAATTATCTTTTTGTTGAATAATTTTTTTCATAACTTTTCCTTGATATTCAAAATATGTAATATACAAAAATTTTGTACCTTTAATTAATAACTAAAGATACAAAATAATGAGACAACAAAATAAGATTTATAAGTTGTATACCTCGGTAACAAATTAAGGATATGATCCAGTTACTATCTTTAGTATATTACAGACTAAATAATACCATAATTTGTATCTTTAATTTATTAAACTAAACTTTCATTAATTGTTTAATTCCATCAAGTAATTGAATTAATTCAGATTTGTTTTCAAATGGAGAATTCAAAATTAGATAAACACCGATGTTATCAATAATTAAAGATAGTTGATTGTTTACATTTAATTGTTTAAATTGCTTAAATTTTTGGATTAATTTATCACGATATTCTAATTTTTCCAAAACCTCAATCTGATCTGTTCAGATTCCTAAATTTACACATTCTTGGGCAAAATTAGCATCTTTAAAATCATCTTTAAAAATTAGTGTTTTACAAGAATTATTAACAATGATTTTGATATTTAAACTATTATTAAACAATAATTGTAAAAGTGTCTTAGGCTCACTAAAAAAATAAAATCGTTCATAAGGTACTGGAATAATTTTAGTACCAACGTGTTGTCCTGTAACTTTTACAAAGTCGGTTAATATCTTTGAGTAAAAGCTATTTAATTGGTAATTGTATTCAATTACATCTTTTGCTAATTTATTAACTTGAAAAAGTGAGAATCAAGGATTCTTTTTAGGAATGTTTGTTAAAAACCAAACAATTTTGTCACCAAAGAATCGGTAAATTGCATATAAAGGATCAATTTCAATACTTGTTTTGTTATCTAAAAAATCAGCATAATTTTCACTAATCAAATATTCTTTTTTACCAAGTTGGTATCATTCCCGATTAATAACAGGAGATAAGAGCGGTAATGTTAATAAATTAGATATTTTTCTAAAGTAATTGGTAACTGAATTTTTGATTTTATTGATATAGTAGTCTAGTGAATATTCTTTCCCATCAAACAAAAAATCAGTATTTAAAAAATTTTGGTTTAATAAATATAAATTACTAAAATCAAAGGAATTGTTTTCAACAAGCATCATTCCTTTCAGCTTTACTAATTTTTCAACTTTGCCATTGTTTTTGTGATACCAAGTCAGATAATCCTCTTGTGCTTTGATGGTAAAAAATTGGTTAAGACATTGTTTGTTAAACATTAAATTATCTTTTGAAGTGTATAATTCAATCTTATAGTTTTTAGAAAATTCAGGATTTTCTAAAACCAAATCTTTATTTAATTTTGCGTTATTAGTAGAAAAACTAAATGATGGTTCAAAATTAGTAGCATAAATTAGCATATTTTGGTTTTCAATAAATGGGGTCATTTCGTGGTGGTATGCAGTTAGAGTTTCAGTTCTTGTTACCACTCTTGTCCGCAAATGCCCTTCAGAATCCATATAAGTTTCTGTAGTTGTATAATAAAAACTTTGTGATCTCGAAGTCACAATATCTCTTCATATTAAAGAACGCACCACTACATCATAAAAGGGATTAGATTTGTAAAATCCACCAATTCCACATAAAACATCAATAAAACAATTGTTTCGAAGTGCTTTTAAAATGGTAGTTGCAGGAATCAATTCATGTGCTATAATTCCATATTGCTCAAAACAACTATATATAATTTGTTTCAAACTAAGTGTTGAAAACAAAAGTTTAACAAGATAAAAACGTTGGTTTTTGTAATTTTCAATGTCAGCATTTTTGGCATTTTGAAATGCTCGAAACTCATTAATTTTTTGTTTGGCATTTTTAAAAGGTTTGATGAAAAAAACACCAATGATTAAAAAGAAGCAAACAAAAATAGTTCAATATCTTCACATATTGCTAACATATTTTAATTCCTTCTTTTTATTCAAAATACTTTGGTTATCAAGTGTAATGTTGTCAGTTAACTTTTTTGCTTCCTCAATCTCTTTTAGGTTCTCTTTTGCAAAAGTACTAAAATAATTCATAATAACATCATTTATTGTTTTATTGATAAATTCATAAAAATTTTCAATTGGATTTAAGGTAACATTTGTGTAATTGAATTTATATTTACTAAAACTTTCAATTTCATTTTTGTTTTCTGAATTAATGTCTTTGTTTTTCAAAAGGGTTCAATTTAAACAATTTAGCAGTACTGATTGACTAATATTATTTAAATTTAAATTTGGTGTAGCCTTTTTACTAACATCTTTTTGATAAGCCTCTTGATTATCATTTGCCGTTTTTTCTTCCTTAGTTTCAACAGCTTTTTCATTTTCATTATTGTTAGATTCAATAACTAAATTATTTTGGGTTAAAGAATTAATATTGTGGTCAACATTTTCTTTAGTATCTTTAGTTTCATTTTCTAATGAATTATCAGTCTTAATTAGTTTATTAACATTACTCATAACTTATTGTTTTGAACCTTGAAAAAGTATTTCTATTTATATATTAATTAAATAATTTTTTTCTTATTATTAATTGCGTGTTTTAAAGATTCATAATCGATATATTCAATTTCAGAATTTATGGGAATTCCTAACCCTATCCGATAATAATCAAGCTGGTATTTTTTCTCTTGTAAATAATTTTTAACACAAAGACACGTTAATTCCCCATTTGCAGTTGCATTTGTACAAAACAAAACCTCTTTAATCTCAAATTTATTAATCATTTGCTCTAATTTAGCAAAATTAATCGGATTTGAATTACTAAAATTTTTTGCACTTAACTCACAATTTAAAACATAATACAATCCTGCATAACAATTAGAATGCTCAATTTTTTCCAAATCTTCTAAATATGAGACAATACACAACTTGTGTTGATCCCGATTTGTGTTGTTACAAATATCACAAAAATTACTATCAACTGTGAGATTATTACAAGCATCACAAAATTTAATTTTTTGCTTTAATTCAATCAATCTTTTTAGAAAAGTTTCATAATACAAATTATCAGAGCCTAAAAAGTAATAGGCAATTCTTTTGGCACTCTTTGATGAAATTGAAGGTAACGATTTTAATGCATCAATAAAAAATTCAAATTCTTTTGGTAGCATAGTCTATTACTAAAAATTGGGAATATTGGGCATATACTGGTTAGTAATTTCTTCTTTTTCATTGTTAATTGCAGTATATGCTTCATTGATTGCTTCAACAACCATTTCTTCTAACATTGATTTATCATCAGGGTCAATAAGTTGTTTATCAATTTCAATTTTTAGAATTTGACAACTTCCCAATATTCTGATTTTTATTGTGTTTTTGTAATCAAATTGAAATTCTTCACTTTCAAATTCTTTGAGTTTTTTATCCAATTTATCTTGTAATGCTTTCGCATCACGCAGCATTTTTTGCATATTTCTATTCATTATTTATTACTCCTCATTAATTATTAATTCACTTAAATAATCTTCTGCAATTGATTTTGCATTTGGTTTTTGTTTTATTTTATTGTTTAAATTAGCAATATCAACATCATTTACAAAAGATTTAAGATCTTTGTGTGCAACAATCAAATTACCAATAATTGCAGCTTGTTTTTTAGTAATGCAAACCACAAAATAAAGTTTATTGAATTTCTTGTAAATGTAATCTAAAAATTCAATTGATTGGTTATTGTCATTAATTGAGCGTAAATCAATTTCATCATTTGCCAATAAGACAATTCCGTTTTCACTTACTAATAAAACTTTTTGCATTTCTAAAAATGCAAAATCAAAATTGGAAATCGGGGTAGTAGATTTGATTTTATTAAAAATTTGTTCCACTTTTTTGCGGTAATTTTCATTATTGTGAAATCCAACTTTAATTACTAACTCACAATTTAAATCAGACAATTTTAGCTTGTTTTCTAAAAGCATTTGCTTAGCTTTGTTAAAAACTGAATTAAATGCATCAGAATTAGGTTTATCTAAATCAGTATCAACTTTGTTTTTATGCTTATCAATTTCGTATGATTCTAATTTAGTTTCAATATTAGTAACAGTTTCAATATCTGCAATATTAGGTTCTTGGTTTTCAATATCGACAGGATTATCAAATTCAAAAAGTGAAAGCTGGTTATCAATTGATTGAAAATTATTTTTTTCTTTTTTAGTAGTTTGGTTTTTAGTTATTTTAGAATTCTTTTTAGAATCAATCATTTCTGTATTTGAAGAATCAATAATTTCATTTTCCAAATCTTTAATAGTTTGTTTTTCTTCAGAATTTAGTAAATCAACAGCTTTTTTATCTTCATCAATTTGGAAAGCTTTTTTTAAATTAGTGCCTTTTTTAATGTGCTCCACTTTTCAAGCATTAAAAAGAAAATCTGCAACTGGTGTTGCATTATTTTGAGTTTTTGTTTCCTTTTTAGCTTCTTTTAAAACAGGAGCATTAGATTTAGTATTATTTTCTTTTTTTGGTACATTATCGCTTTTGATTTGATTTTCTTTAACTACAAATTCCTTTATTTCTTTTTTGTCATTTGAAGTAGATTGTGGGTTTTGATTATCTGTAGCAAATAAATTAAGACAAGCAAAACAACTTAATTGAAAATAAAACTTTTGATTATTACTAGTTTTGATTTCATATAAGTTATTTTGAAATATCTCCAAACTTGAAATTAATTGGCTATCATTGCAATCTAAAATATTGGTTTTAGATGCATCTAAGAATTTTAATAATTTGGAATTATGAGTTTTTTGAAAAATTAATTGATCATAAAGGATGTTAATCAAATCAATACTAAGTTGATAAAAATCAATACCAACTTCTTCAAACCAATTAATTTGAGAAATTAATTTATTAACATCTTGGTTTTTAATTAATGTTAATAATTGTAGTTTTTGTTGAATATCTAATAATCCAAAAACGTCATTTAAATCTTGAATCTTAATGTTGGAATTAGCATATGAATCCAATTGGTCTAACAAAGAAACTGCATCCCTTAATGAGCCATCTGATAATTCATAAATTTTTTTAATAGCATCATTTGTGATTTGAATTTTTTCATTAGCACAAATTTTTTTAAGATAACTATTTAATTCATCTTCTTTTGCTTTTAAGAAGTTATAACGTTGACATCTAGAAACGATTGTTGCAGGGAATTTATAAGGCTCTGTAGTAGCAAAAATAAAAACAAAATATTTGGGAGGTTCCTCAACTAACTTTAAAAAAGCATTTCAAGCAGCATTTGATAACATATGGGCTTCATCAATGATATAAACCTTATACTTTGCATTAACTGGTAAATAATTAATAGTATCAATTATACTTCTAACCTCATTTACCCCGTTATTGCTTGCTGCATCCATCTCAATCACATCTACTGCTTGATCATTATTGATTTCAATGCAACTTTCACAATTGTTACAACAATCACCATCTTTGGAATTTAAGCAATTTAAAGCTTTACTAAAAATTTTGGCAATTGAAGTTTTACCAACACCTTTAGGACCAGAGAAAATATAGGCGTGACTTACCTTATTTTTTACAATTGCATTTTTTAAAGTTTGGACAACAAATTTTTGACCAACAATTGTAGAAAAATTTAGTGGTCGATATTTACGATAAAATGCAATTCTTTGATCCATTTCCAAAATCCCATTTATTTATGTCATTAATTATTATAATTTTTAAATATTGCTTTTCAGATTGTTTATTAAAAAAATAAAACTAATCAATAAATTTGTATGATTAGTTTTATTGTTATCAATTTAAATTAAAATGCTTTACATAAAAAAATGGGAATTTCCCCATTTTTGATTAATTGAAACGATTCTTATTCAATTGCAAGTGTTTTCGTCTTCTTTTTTCACGATCTTGTTCTTCTTGAAGACGCACAGATAGACGATTTGCAATTGCTTTTCTATCTTTTCTGTTTTGAATGTACCCGTATAAAAATACTGGAAGTAATAATACAACAAACGGTACTACAATTGCGGCTGCAACGATTCCCCAATTAGTTCCTTTTGAAGTGTCTTTGGTAACTACAAATCCAGAATATGATTGGTTAGCAGTTGCAAGCTGTGTATTAGAAGTTGGGTCTGTTACAGTGACAGTAACGTCTAGTGTACCTTTGTAATCATCATAATTTAGTGCAATTGAAGTTAGATAATTATCTGATGAATTATTAATGCTAAACAATTGCAATAAATCACTATTGTTAATTGAAATTTGTGAAGGACTCATTTCGCGTAAGTTTGTCAGCGCAACACTATTTGAAGTGTCAGTGACATTGAATGCAATTGTTGGTTCTAAAGAAGGGGAAGTTTTTAATCCTGTGATGGTGTCTGAATATACAGTTGATACTCCACTTTGGTTAATCACCGCACTTAAAGTTAGTGTTCCTTTGTCATCATCTGGTAGCATTGTGAAGTTGGTTACTGAATTTGGGTTTGAGGTCAATGCTGCATCAAAGTCAGATGATAGGTTTGCAAAGTATTTTAGTCTTGCTAAATTCACACTATTTGCATTACTTGCAGTATTTGCGTATTCTCCTGAAGTTGCATTATTCACTAAAGTTGATGGTAATTGGTTAGTTAATGATTGTGATGCATTTGTTTTTCAAACAATCATATTTGTTGATTGGCTCGTTTTCGCAAATCCACCAATGTTGATTGAAAAAGTTTTAAGCGGTGTGATGTTGCTTCCATCAACATAGTTTTTAAGGGTAACATCAACTTTTAGTACACCCGTTAAATTTGATGGTGTTAAATTAATTGTTGCAAGCCCGCTTTGCACTCAAGTTGCAAGGTTTGTATTTTTCTTTAATAAATCCGAACTTAATAAATCGGTTTGCGTGATTGAACTTGGTGATACATTTGAATCTGCAGAATAGGTGCCAAAACTAAATCCCGAAGTTTGGTTAGCAGTTTTAATGTTAGTGTTACTAGTACCATTAGTTTGTGTTTTAAACCCAGTGAAGGTCATATTTAAATCATTAGTATTAATTCCTGGAATG
>JABUSB010000005.1:81050-141859 GCA_021444005.1 Malacoplasma sp. | reverse complement strand
ATATTTAATGGTAATAACAATACTAATGGTTATTCAATAGAGAAGCAAAGTGTGAAAAACAATGCAGACACAGATTCACAAGAAAACGGTGAGTCAACTTCAACACTGCAAATCCCCGAATCTGTTTCAATGGCCGATATAAGTCATTTAGCCCCAAATGCAGATGATTTATATAACGAATATGCATATGATTCTGGATATGTAATTAAGGACGAAACAAGTCATACAATTTATTTTTATAATTGGTTTAAAGAAGAATTGTGAAATGTAACATTAAATCATACATCTATTTCTGGATTCCCATCTAAAACTGTAAAAACGATGAATGTTAAAGGTGCATTAACAAGCACTGGTTCATACGATACAAAATTATTTGTTTATGGTAATTTTAGTGATGGTGGCTCATATTTATTTGAATTAGATATGACAAATGGAGCATTGATAGAAAATAGTTTAATTACAAATACAAATGAAGCTGCTGCAGAAACTACTGGAACTGAAAGTAGTTCACAAACAACCCAAACTGTTGATACTTCTTTAATAAGTGATGCGAATTTATTAACTGTAATTGATCAAAACACAATAATTGTGACCCAAAAAAATGTGAAGCATACTACTACTACTAGTGAAGGTTCATCATCATCATCATCATCATCATCATTTAATGGTGATAATCTAATTAGTTTTAGTGAAATAAAGTTTAATGATGGTAGTAGTAGCCCAACAATTACTACATATAAAGATGTTTCTATATATAAAGGAAGTAGTGCTTATATGTTTGGTGAAATTTTAGGGGTAATTTCTACTAATAACCAATATTTATTTGCTGTAAACGCAATTGGTGCAGTTTCTTCTAATACTAAGTATGCAGTTTCTGTATATGAGTTTTATTTTAAAAAGAGTACTGCTAGTAGTGAGGAAAGCACAGACCAAGAAACTAGTACAACAGATACTTTAGTAGCTACAAATTTTAATGAAACTAGTCCTTTACAAAATAATCCTACAGCTAGTGGTGCAGCATTTGATTCACTACCATTTTCAAATATGATAAACCCAAGTTTTTTCGATAGTAGTAGTAGTAGTAGTCAAACAATAACTGATACTAATAAACTACAATCATATTTAAATGACAAATGTAATAATTTTAGTGTTAAATATACGGGTACTATTGAAAAACCTAAAATGCTGATTAGTTTAAATTGGGATAGTACTGATTTAACACTATCACCTGGTGAAGAAAACGGAGCTAATAACAATAACGGGTATAACAAAATACTAGTATCTACACTTGATGATAGTACAGACAGCTCTGCAGGTCCAAAATTAGCAACATATACAATTAGCACTTCTACTAACTTACAAGCTAGTTTAACATATCTAGGAATTTCAAATTTAATATACACAAGAGATGCAAATGTAGTGCCATATGCGGTTTGTGTCGCAGCTGGAGCATCTGGCGGTAAATCAACCCTTTATTTTAATTTTGTAAAATTAGATGCAGAGTTAACAAACACAACAGCATCGACTGGCAATAATAATAATAATGTTAATTTTGAAGTCAATAGTAGTAGTAGTAGTAGTAATTATTGGTTTAATTCAGAAGATATTATTGCAAATAGCACTAGCTACTCTTCTTCTTCTTCTTCTAGTACTAATAAAATAGATTTCTTTTTAAACTTTATTCCAGGTACTGGAATGAAACAAACATCACAAGAAGGTCAAGATAGTAGTAGTACAACTTCTAATTACTTTGGTTACATCAGTACTGGAAGTGAAAATAATGAATCTAAAAAAGTGGATTATCAAGAAAACTATTTTAGCATCCCAAGTAAAATCACTTCTGCATCCCAAATCCCAATTACTGATTTAAAGTTAAATGATTTTGAATGATTAGATATAAATTCATTATTAACTGAGTTTAAACCAACTGCAAGTACAGATTCAACAATTAATTCAAACTCATTTGCAACAAAAGCAACAATTGATGCAATTAACGCAAAATTAGGTGCATTAACAGATCAAGTAGTACCATTCACTGTAGATTATCCTACAGGGGATAAAACTGATGGTACTACAAATGCGATTAGTGAAACAAATAACCCTTACAGTAATGTGATTGATAAATCACAAACTATAATTGATGTATTACAATATGACACAAATGATGGACTTATTCAAATAAAACCAAATACATATATTGAATTTAAGGTTAATAATTGGTGAAATGATGGTACCACTACTATTAGAAGAACATTTAACCCAATTCAATTAAACAAAGCATCAGATTTTGCATTCCAAACTAATAATATTAGTACAATTGCAGATTCTAATGCAGACAATACCGCAATTGCAGATTATGTGGAAGCAAAATACCCAATTGCTACATTTACAAAAGATTCAGCAGAATTTAAAGCAAACTTTAAGAATTTTATAAGTGACTCTTTATCGCAATTAAGTGATACAGATTTAGGTGCAACTTTAAAACAAATTCTTTTAAATAGTATTGATAGTGCAGTTAACGGAAGTGCTCAATCTGCACAAAATGAATCTAAGAGTGTAACTTTGCACTCAGTTGCAGATCAAGCTAATTCTTATGATGTTGGCCAATACATTAAAGTCTCAACAGATAATGCAAGCAATAGTGTAACAATCACTTATGATTTATCAAGTACAGGAATCCCAAGTGGTGATAATACAACTATTGTCCCAATTACATTAACTTATAAGAATTTTAGTTCAGATGCAAATCCATCTAACTTTGCAACATATGATACTTGAGTACAAGACAAGCAATCACAAAATACACCAGTAACACCACAACCTGGAGATAATAATAACCCTTCACAAACTCCAGATAACAACAACAATAACAATAATGCAACTTCATCCCAACTAGAAGGATGGAAGATCGCGCTTATTGTAATTGCAGTAGTATTAGTTATAATGTTAATTGTAGGATTGTATTTCTGAATGAAAAAAAGAAACGGAACAAAATATAACAATTAAAATACATCCTCAAAAATTTATAAAAATTAAAATCCTTATTTAAAAATATTTATTCTCTTATTAGACTTAAATTTCAGGTTTTATAATGCTTGAAATTTAAGTTTTTTTTATTTTTCTGATTTTGTAAAATTCTTTAAAAACTGTCTTTTTTTTTTTTTGTATGCTTCATATGAGTAAAAGAATACATAAAGTTATTTTTAGTAAAATATCTGTTTTTGTGGTGTCTAAAACGCCTTCTTTTACTAGTAATAAATATAAGTTTTAAAAATTTTTTTAGGAGTTATATAAACAATGAAAATACGAAAATATAAATGGTTGTTATCATTAACAACTATTGCTGCTGTGTTAACCCCGGTTGCAATATTTAATGGTAATAACAATACTAATGGTTATTCAATAGAGAAGCAAAGTGTGAAAAATAATGCAGCAGCTTCTACTTTTCCTTCTACTTTAACTGAAAGTGAAGTTTATGCGTTAGCACCAGATCCAGAAGATTTGTATAACGAATATGCATTTGCAAGTGGATATGTCATTAAGGATGAAACAAGTCATATTATTTATTTTTATAATTGGTTTAAAGAAGAAGTGTGACAGGTTACTTTAAAAGAGATTCCAAACTTCCCAACTGAAACTATTGCTTCAATGAATGTTAAAGGCGCATTAACAAGCACTGGTGGTTTTGACACTAAATTATTTGTTTATGGAAACTTTGATTCTAATAAAGGATCATATCTATTTGAATTAGATATGACAAACGGAGCACTGATTGCAAATAGTTTAGTTACAAACACAACTAATATCAATGCTGCAGAAACAGCAACTCAAAATAATCAAGATAGTGTTACTCAAACTACTGATAATTCTTTAATAAGTGATGCAAATTTATTAACAGTAATTGATGCAAATACGGTAATTGTCACACAAAAAAATGTACAACACCACTCAACTACTAAGATGGGTGATTCTGAAAATACATTTAATTTTAGTGAAATCAAATTTAGTGAAAATAATGAAAGTGCCCCAACAATTACAACTTATAAAAATGTTTCCCTTGGAAAATCAACTATATATACATATGGAGAAATTTTAGGGGTAATTTATTCTAATAACCAATATGTTTTTGCTGTCAATGGATTGGGTACAAGTAATTCTAAATATGTATTATCAGTATTAGAATTTTATTTTAAAAGAAGTATAACAACTGCAACAGATGATAGTGAACAAGAAAATGAACCCGCTAATCCTGCTAATCCTGCAGGGACTTTAGCTGTAACTGGTTTTACTGAAACTAAACCAATTGCTACTAATAACACTAACAATTCTGTAAATGATTATATGTATTTTGTAAATGGTATTAACCCTTCAGAAGTTGCGGGAAAAACTGAGTCTACTACTACTACTCATAGCGTTACATTAGAGCAAGAAATTAAATATTTGAATGATAAATGTAATAATTTCTCAGTAAAAGTTGCAGGGACAATTAGTGAGCCTAAAATGCTAATATCACTTAACTGAGATTCTACTGATTTATCAGTATCTAATCCTGAAAATCCTGGTAATAGCGTAAATCAAAATAGTAACAATGGAGCTAATAAAGTATTAGTTTCATCATTAAAATCAGATGGTACTTCTGCACCTGAATTTGCAACATATACTTTAAGCACATCTAATGGCATACAAGCAAATCTAACTTATATGGGGATTTCAAATTTAATATACACACGTGATACTAACCAATCGCCATTTGCAGTTGCAGTAGCGTATGCAACATCGGGTGGTAAAACTACAATTTGATTTAACTTTGCTAAGATTGACCTTACTGCTATGGAAACTAACAATTCGTCTAGTAGTAGTAGTAGTAGTAGTAACAATAATGATGTTTCATATTTAGCTTCTGGAAGTAGCGAAAGTAGTAGTAATTGATGGTTTGCAACAGATGACCAATACTCTACTACTACTACTACTAGTGATATTCAAAATAATAAAATCAAAATGGATTGGTATTTGAATTTTATTCCAAATACCAATAAAGCAGCAACAGATGGATCACAACCAAGTTATGTAGGATATATCACAACAGGAAAAGAAAATAGTGAAGGTAGTATTGATTATTACCAAAACTACTTTGAAATTCCAGGACAAATTAGTAATGTAATAACAATTAACAATACTAAAATTAATTTAAATGATTATCAATTTGCAACAATTGATTCTTTATTAAACAATGAATTTAAAGCAACTGATAAAAATGCTGCTACTATCGATTCCAATTCATTTGCTACACAAAGTACAAAAACAGCAATTATTAATAAATTAGCTTCATTGCCATCTGACATTGTAGCCTACAATGTAAATGTAACTCCAGCTACTCAAGATTCACAAACTGATACAATTACGACTAATGTATTAGAAAATACATCGCCTTTTGCTAATATTGTCCTTTCTCAAGATAATGCATTAACAGATAATTTAACAGAAAATAAAGAAACTGGAATAATTGAAGGTACAGTATCATTTAAAGTAAAAAATTACTGAAATGATGAAACAACTACAATTACTAGAAATGTATATTTGCAATTAAATAAAGCTGCAGATTTTGCATTTGCAAGAGATACAGTAAGCAAAATAGATGATACTAATGCTGACAACACTGCAATTGTGGATTATGTTGAAGCTAAATATCCAATTTCGACATTTACAAAAGATTCAGATGATTTTAAAGCTTATTTTAAAGAATTTATAAGCGACTCTTTATCAAAACTAAGTTATGTAGACTTAGGGCCAACATTAAGAGATATTCTTTTAAATAGCATTGATAGTGCAGTAAATGCAAGTGTACAAAACCAATCTGCAACTAAAAGTGTTAGTTTAAACTCAGATTTACAAGATGTTAATAGTGATTCTTATCAAGTTGGAAGTTACATTACGGTATGACCAAATGAAGCTAATAATAGTGTAACCATCACTTATGATTTATCAAAAACAGGAATTCCAACTGAGGGTGATAGCACTTTAGCACCAATTACACTAACTTATAAGAATTTTAGTACTAGTGCTGATCCATCTAACTTTGCAACATATGATACTTGAGTTGCTAATAAGCAGTCACAAGATTCATCAGTAACGCCTCAACCTGGAAACAACAACAACAATAATGCAGCAACTTCATCTCAACTAGAAGGATGAAAGATTGCACTTATTGTAATTGCAGTAATATTGGTAATTGCAATCATTGTTGGATTGTATTTCTGAATGAAAAAACGAAATACTGCAAAATATAGTAACTAATCATCATCCCTATAAGTAAAAAAATTAATATCCTTATTTAAAAATATTTATTCACCTTATTAAACTTAAATTTCAAGCTTTAGTGCTTGTGATTTAAGTTTTTTATTGCATTAAGTTATGAATTTTAATTGAATTATTAATTCAAAATTTATTGTGTAAAAATAATAGAAATAAGTTAAATAAAGCATTGGATTATTGTTATATTTAAACTATAAATATTTATTTTATTGTTATGAGCAATTCAATAGTTAAGTTTGATTTTAAAGGTAGTAAACAAATATTAAGTGAATTAGATTGATCAAGATCTCAAAATAAAAGATTTTCTAATTTACATAGTTTAGCTTCTTATTTAGCTATGTTTTGTCCTGCCCTTCCCTCATACTTTATTAATAAATATAGTGCTGAAAATGATTTAGTAATGGATAATTTTTCAGGGCGAGGTACTACTGCGCTGGTTTGCCGCGAACTGAAAAGAAATTTTGTTGGCAATGATTTAAATCCATACGCTTATGTCTTGTCAAAACTAAAAGTATCTACAATATGAAAAACTGCACTGCTTAAGAGAATTGATGAAATTGAAAATGAATTTAATAATTGATTTAAATCAGATAATAAACAAAAAATAAATATTATTGAGAATAATGAAGTTTTAGTTTATTACTCTAAATCAGTATACAACCAACTATTTTTCTTAAGAGAAAAATATGGTAAGAATTGAATTAAAAATGCTGATCTTGAAAATGCAATAATTGCATTTGCTCTAAGTTTGATGCACGGTCCTATAAAAAAAGATTCAAGTACAATTTATTTTTCCTTAAGTATGCCAAACACAATCTCAATGGCTCCCAATTATGTTAAAAAATTTGCACTTTCAAAAAAATTAATAAAACCAGAAGGAAATATTTTTGAAAAAATAAAAAATAGAGTATTGTCAAAGTTTGATGATATTTTAGAAAAAGAATATGGTGGAAAAATCTATTTTTGTGATTCTACAAAACCATTTTCAAAAATTAAAAATGAATCTGTAAGTCTTGTAGTTACATCACCCCCATATTTGAATATGGTGAATTACACTAATAGCAATTGACTAAAGCTTTGGTTATTAGGATATGAGAGAATTGAATTAAATCAAAAAATAAAGCTGAGTGATAAATTTAATTTTGAAAAATATTGTGAATTCATTTTTTCTTATCTAAACAACATTTATCCCTTAATTAAAAAGGGAGGTCACATTTGCTTAATAGTGGGTGATGTGTATGATAAAGAATTGATTTTAGATGTTTGAAATGTAATTAAAGATAAATTAGCATATGAGTTTGTTGAAATTTATTATGATTATAAATACTTGCAAACACATAAAGTAACTCATATGCTAAATTCTAAAATTAAAAATGGTACAAAAATTGAAAAAGTGTTGGTTTTAAGAAAAGGATAAGATTAAAATAAATTCATTGAGGAATGAGGGAATAAACAATGGAGATTTTATTTGTTGACAAGGATAAAAATATAGAAATAAAGGATATTTCATTAGACAATATTTTGCTATCAGCATCAAATCCTAGATTTTCTCCAATGAACAGTATTGATGAGTCAATTATTGATCATATTAAAAAAGATATTGATATAACAACTCAAAACAATGTGTTTAAAAAAATCCTTAGCACTGAAGATAATTTTGCTGATTTATTATCGCTTTTAAAATCGGTTGAAAATCTTGGCTTTGAAAATGAAAATGAGCCAATTTATTTAATTAATTTAGAAAATAACAAATATGTTGTTGCTGAAGGTAACAGAAGAATAATGTGTTTAAAATTAATTAAAAATTTATTAAATTTTCCAGATTATGATTTTCTTATTAAAAAATGCAGCGAAGAAAATCAGGATGTTGTTATTGAGGAAAATAATGGCAGCATTATACAAGAGCAAAAAGACTATTCAAATACTGATATTTTAAAAAATTCTTCTGACAATAAAAAAAGTAGAGCAAATTATGAAGCTTGTATAGAAACAATTAAAAAGATTCAATCCAAACAAGATTTAAAATTTAAATTATTTTTTAAAGTTTTTAATGTAGACACTAAACCAGAAGAAAAAGAAAAATTAGATTTGGAACTTTGGTCTGTAATTTATGATAAACACTTAACAGGTAATCGACAGGGAATGAGAAGATGATCCAGATCTAAATATTTTGTTGATTTGCTTAAAATGTTTAGAGATGGAATAAGTAATGATGATATAAAAGCAAAAAATAAACAAATATTTTTGAGAATTAAAAGAGACATTAATGTTGTTAGAAGTGATTTCAGACAAGCCCAATTTACATATATTTGTATTTTTTATTTAGCAAATTTAACAAATTATTCTTGTAACTTTGATGGTAATTTTAATGATAATGAAGTTCTTGAGAAAATGATTAATCAACCAAGCATTTCTGCTTTAGAAATGACTCATTCATACATTAAAATTAAAAAAATTTTTACTGAAGAAATTCTATTTGAATCTGACCAGAAAAAATTTGATGACGAATTCTTCAAAATAAGTTTTGATGAATACAACAACAGAATTAAAATAGAACCTAAAAAAATATCTGAACCTGATTTATTTAAATTCATTGTTATTAATTGAAAAAACGGTAGGATCACAACAAGAGATGTTAGTAAAAATAAATTTGTAAATTTTGTTGAAGACATGAAAAATTATTTACTCGGTAGTTTTGATTATTCAAATCCAATGACTATAGAACAAATAAGGACATTGGATATTTTTAATCTTGAAATAGAAACTGTTAATAAAATTTTTGATATTAATAAATTTGTAATTGCGAAAGATAAAAATCTTGAAAATAAATTTGAAATAGTTCAAAAAATAAATAAAAAAATCCAAGATTCTTTAGAAACAATTAGAAAAGAAATTTCTAAATTGAATGACGTTGATAAGCAAATATCTAATAATCTTCCTGATGATATAAATCAAGTGTTTGCTGACTTCTTTTCACAATATAGATGAAATAGTAAAAGTAAAAAGTTTGTTCATGCAATTTCTTGTACTATTAGAGCTTTTTTAGAAACTTTTTTAATATTTATTTGGGCAAATTGGAAAAATAACTCAAAAGGAGACAACAGCAATATTTATAGTGAAAATAATGATGAAAATTGGGGAGATGAATTTAAAAAAAGGGAGATGAGCAAAATTTTCAATATGATAAGAAGGCAATATTTTGAATATGAAAAAATTAAAGAAATGTTAACTTTAATTTTTAAAGAAAATTGTGAAGAAAAAATTAAGTCTGAATTAACTGAAAAACTTAAAAAACTTCTATTTAATAAAGAAGGTGCTGAATCCCCATTTAATAGACTTAATGGATTTGTTCACAGTTACTCACTAATACTTTTCAATAAAGATATAAATAGTCATATAACTGATTTATGTGAGTATATAGACCTTTTCGAAAATATATTTAAGTATATCGATTTCAATAAACTTAGATGAATTGACAAAAATGTTAAAAATTTAATTTATGGTGGTGATTAAAAACCAATATACACAAAAAAAGTTTGAATCATATGGATTCAAACTTTTTTGATTTGTTTATTTGTTTGTTTTATTTAGATTAAGCTACAATTGTAGTTCCAGCTTTTTCCTCAATTGCTTTTTCTAAATCTTTAAGATCTGCAATAATTGCTTTTTTATTATTGCCACCTCTTACAAATTTAATTGCTGCTTCAATTTTGGGGAGCATACTGCCTTTTGCAAATTGGTTTTGTCCAATATATTGACTCAATTGGCTAGCAGATACTTTAGTGAGCTTTTGTTGTGCTGGTGTATTAAAGTTAATATATACTCCATCTATTGCTGTTAGAATTACAAGCATATCAGCATTAATTTTTTGCGCAATTAAAGCACACGTAAAATCTTTATCAATAACACCATCCACTCCAAATAGTTGGCTATCTTTTTTCACAATTGGGATTCCTCCACCTCCTCCAACTATCGTGATAGCACCATTTTCAATAGTTGATTTGATAGCATCAATTCCTAAAAAATCAATTGGAACAGGAGATGGCACTACTACTCTAAATCCACGACCAGAGTCTTCAACAATTGTAGAATCAGGATTAAATGCTTTAGCTTCTTCTATTGTTTTGTAAAAGATACCAACCGGTTTTGTTGGATTTAAAAATGCAGTGTCGTTTGGATCAACATAAGTTAAAGTTTGAAAATAAACGACATTTTTGTTAATTTGGTTTAAATTAAGTTCATTTTGGACTGCTGTTAATAAATGGTATCCAATATAACCTTGACTCATTCCACCTGCTTCAGCAAACGGAATAAGTGCAGTTTTATCATTTACTTTTTTAGCATCTTTAAAAGCATTGTAAATCATTCCAACTTGGGGACCATTCCCGTGGCCAATTACTACAGTATGGTTTTGTTTCACCAAGTTTACAATTTTATTAGATGGAATTTTAACAAGCTCTTTTTGTTCAATTGGATTATTACCAAGGGCATTACCCCCAAGTGCGATTACAATTTTCACAACACAATCCTTATTTTAATAACTCTCATATAATTGCTGCGATTGAAGTTCAACGGTTTCCAGCTTCAATAAAGGCAATGTTTCAGTTTTTGTTAGCAAATACTTCACTGCTAACTTCAATTGCACCATTAGCAACTTTAGGGTATTTGCTACCATATAATTCTGCAACTTTTTTACCATATTCTGTATTGATATCATGGAATGCTGGTAAACAGTGCATAAACTTCACATCTTTATGAGCGTATTCCATCATTTCTTTATCAACTTGGAAATTGTGCATTTCTGCTAATCTTTTTTCTCAAGATTCAAATGGTTCTCCAAGTGATACCCAAACATCAGTTGCAATAATGTGGGCGTTTCTTGCAGCTTCTAGTTTGTTTTCTGTTACATAAAAACCGCCCCCATTTTTACGTCACAATTTTTTACAAAATTCGTAAACGTTTTTATCAAGTTGGTTGACATAGTCTTTAGGGCCATACATTACTAAATCCATTCCTGCAAATGCACAAGCGTACATTCAAGAGTGCCCCATATTGTTTTTAAAATCACCTGCAAACACAACTTTTAGTCCTTTAAAACTTTTAAAAGTTTCTTTAATTGTTTGCAAATCAGCAATTGTTTGTGTGGGGTGCTCTAAATTTGATAACCCATTAATTAAAGGGATTGCTGAATTTTGTGCATATGCTTCGATTTTGTCTTGGCCAAAAGTTCGATACAATGCAATATCATACATTTCACTAAACACACTTGCTGTATCAGCTACTGATTCTTTAGTGCCCATATTAGACCCTGTTGGTCCATTGTAGAAATATTGCATTCCCAAATAGTTTGCAGCTTTAAAAGTAGCATTTGCAGTTCTTGTAGAATTTTTTTCAAAAATTCCCACAACTGTTTTGCCCTTTAATTGAGTTGGTCTAATTCCATTAGCTTCGTTTTCTTTAACTTTAATTGATTGGTCAACTAAATACATAATTTCTTCAGTTGTAAAATTCATTAAAGTGTCAAAGTGACGTACTTTTTTAATATTAAATGCCATTTTATATTTTTCCTTGTTTCAATTATTTATCTAAATCTTCACGGTATAGGGGCATACTCATACAGCGACAAGACCCCATACCAAGTGACAATTGGTTTCCGTTTAATGGAATAACCTGGATTCCGTTTTCTTTTAATGCAAGCTCTGTTTTGTAGTTTCGGCTATATCCAACAACAACACCAGGTCTAATTACCAAATAGTTTGTTGCATCAAAATTAGTTTCAATATCAACTTCAATTTGTGTTGCGTTTTTACCACCAACTGGAATTAATGAAACTGGTTGGTTAATAATACTTTCTAGAAATTGTTGTAAACTACAATTAATTTCTTTTAAGTTTAAATCAGGTGTATTTAAATCAATTTCCCAGAATTTTAAGACACTCATCATATTTGGTGAATATAAAAACTTATTGTAGTCAAGCATTGTCAACCACGTATCTAAATGCATTAATTCCCCTTTTTTAGGGACGTTAACAACATAGATTTTTTTAAACTTAACTTCTTTGTTTTGTTGAATGTTGTGTGCTAGTTTTTGAATTGCTTTTAAACTTGTACGTTGCGAGCACCCCACAACTAATTTATCTTTACCATAGATAAACACATCCCCACCTTCAATGCTATCGTTTTCATAACGATCATAGTATAGTGGTGTAGTTTTGTAATCTTTGTGGTGTTTAAAAATAAATTGGGCAAAGATCGTTTCACGTCTTCTTGTAGGGTAATACATTGTGTTCAATGTTATTCCATTACCCACTGATGCAAATGGGTCTCTTGTGAAATAAAGGTTTGGCATTGGGTCAATAATTAACTCATTTTGAGTTTTAATATTTAACTCTTTTGCCAATAGTCCTTCCATCATTTTTTGAACCATTTGGTGTGGTGTTTTTAAAAGATTTAAAAAGTAGTTGTACACAATCAAAAAAGCATTGTCTTCAATTTTAGGGATTGCTTCTGACAAATATTGCTTAATAAATTGTGTTTTAGTGTTTTCATCAACTTCGTTAAGTGTTTCAACTACTAAATCAATTAATTGCACCACCTCAACCCCATTATCTTGCAGAATTTTAACAAATTCTAAGTGTTCAGATCGTGCACTCTTAGGCTCTAAAACTGCACTAAATAGCAATTCATTAAGCCTACTGGGTGTCACGTATTCAATTTCTTTATTAGGAGTGTGGACTAAGACTTTTTTAAGCGCTCCAATCTCACTGTATACATTAATTTTATTTTCCATAAAAGTTGTTTCTTTCAAAGGTTTTGTTACGCATATTGGGGAAGATCATTCATTGAATTAATGTTTAAAATATTTT
The DNA here is from genome assembly GCA_021444005.1 of Malacoplasma sp. Classification (GTDB taxonomy): domain Bacteria; phylum Bacillota_I; class Bacilli_A; order Mycoplasmatales; family Mycoplasmoidaceae; genus Malacoplasma. The sequence continues at coordinate 128,682 of JABUSB010000005.1, read as the reverse complement.
TTTCTTCCTCATTCAATGCAATTCTTTTTTGTGCCCGAATTTGGTTAATTAATTCAGTTTTTAAATCAATTCCTTTAGCATTAGCCATTAATTCAATTTTTTTAATTTCCCCTTTTTCGATCGAACCATAGCGTCTAATTAATAAATAGTCTTCACAAATTGTTGGTACAAAAATTAAAATTGCAAAAAAGAATAATGCAACAATTAACATAATCCTTGGTACCAAAACATCTGTTACATATCCTGGTGTATTATCTGGAATTCAATAAAGCATAAATAGATTTGCAATTGGATCAAGAAATGTAATAAAAATTGGAAGTGACATAGTGGCAATTGCTAAGTATGCCATTAATTTAAAGTATTTTGATTTTTCAACATATACTTGATTAGTTTTTCGGTTTTTAAGCCCACCAAAAATTGCAAAGATAATAAATGTAAATGCTAATACTGATGTTCAGTTAGCCATTAGATCTGCAAATGAATACATTTGTGCAACACCAGTACCGTATGTGGTACCATAATTTGAAGAATCAGTATAAGCTAATCCTCCAATGATACAAAAGACTAAAATTACTGGAATTGATAATACTAGATTGTAAAAAATTCCTACATTTGCAGCTTTTGGAGTAATTTTATTAACTAATTTCGTACTGTATGGGATTTCATTAGCTTTAATTAAATCTTCTACAAAACGAGTACTTCATAAAGCATATCCATTAATGATTCCCAATACACCAATTCCGATCATTATTTGGAAAGCAGCATAAACTCATCCAGCACCACGTGATTCTAAAAAGTTTTGGAACCCAAAAGGAGTACCATCTTCTGACCCAATTGACATTGCAATCGCAATTACTAAATAAATCACAGTAACTGAGATCATTCCAATTAGAATTGCTAATGGAGTTTTTTTAGGTTCTTTCATTTCTGTTTGGATTCCAGCAGTTACATAGAATCCATCAAATGCAAAGAAAATAGCACCAATTGCAACAAACATTCCAAAACCTGGTGTAAGGTTTGAAAATGTGAAAATACTTGCAGGATCTTGTGCTATTGCAGATCAAGCAGTATTAAATCCAGCTGTATAGTCTGGATTTTGAACACCACCATTCATAATTACAACAATAATTCCTAATAGAATCGCCATTACTAATGGGATAAATTTAACTGATGTAATAATCCAGTTGTGAATGTTACCCATTTTTGATGATTTACCATTCACAAAAATAAAGTAAGATGAAATCAGAAGTGCGAATACCATCATAACAGCTCAATCAGCTTTTGTGTTTAAACCACTATAATTTGGTATTAATGATGATATTCCATCTTGGAAAGACATAATACTATACAAAGGCATAAAAAAATACGTTAATGGCAAATAGATATATACCATAAAGTTTTTACACGCTTTGTATGTAAACCTCTTATTAAATGTTTGGCACCAGCCAATCATTGATAAGTTGTCATTTCTTCCACTCGCAATTTCAATTAATGCAAGTGCCATCGAAATTACTGCAAATCCAGCAAAAAGTCAACAAAAGATTGCAAAGATAATTGAACCTTGTGAGTTTCCAAGCACTGCACCTGCTTTGAAAAAAATGCCAGCGCCAACAGAAGAGCCCACCACTATTAACATTGCTGAAAAAAAGCCAATTTTTTTAGATGTTGGAGCAGATGCAAAATTTGCTTCACTTTCTTTAATAGCTTTAGTTCCTTCTAAAGCATTTGAGTTTAACATTGTTTTACCTCAAAATTAAATATTTGTTTTTGGTTAAAAATGATTAACCGCACATAATTTTAATACTTAATGCATTAATTGGTTGATATAATTAATTTTTATCAATCCTCTATTTTTGATTAATTAAATTGCAAAATTTTAATATCTAAGTTCTTCATTTTTTAATTAAAATTGATTGTAGATAATTGAATTTAATAATTGTTTTAAGTTAGTAAGTTTAAAGGTATTAAAATGTTTAAAAATAATAAAAAAAGTAGTGATAAAAAAAACCAAAAGCTTTTAGAAGAGAAATATAAAAATAAGTATGTTAAAAGTGAAACAACAGTAATTGATGTTAATGCTTTTAAAAATACTAAAAGCTTAAGTACATTAGCTAAAAGCTATCAAAAATTAAGTGATAACGAGTTAATTTACAAGTTAGAAAATGAAAAGTTAAGTAAAGATGAAAAAAAGATTATTGACCAAATTTTAAAAGACCGTGAAAGATAAGCAAAATTCATTACTTGCTTTAAATTTACTAACTTCTTCTTGTTATTCATTACTCGATTCAACACTATCGATTGATAAAATCATTAATTTTGCATTTGAAAATAAAAAAGAATATGTGTGCTTAGCAGACAATAATTTGTTTGGTGCTCTCGAGTTTTATACAAAGTGTCAAAAAAATAATTTAAAACCCGTTTTGGGATTAAAAGTCGAAGCTTATTTTGATACTATTTCCCAATTAAAAAAAGAGTGTTGTTTTTATGTTTTTGCTAAAAATTATTTAGGGTATTTAAATTTAATTAAAATCAGTTCATTTTTAGAAACCAATACTTTTTTTAATTTAAAAGATTATCTAAATAATGTTTTTTTAGTGTGTTATCAAAAACCATTTGTGATTGCAGATTTTGAAGATGTTTGGTTTATTGATGATGAAAATGAAAACCAAACAATTGCTGCTAATGTTGCTAAATATGATCTTGCAAAAAACAAACGAATCTATAATGCATTAGTTGCAATTAAAGAAAACAAAACAATCAATAATATTTTGCAACTTGAAAGTGGGAATGACTACTATTTATTAAATGAAAAAGAAGCTTTAGAAAAGTTTAGTAATAGTGCAATTAATAATTTAAATAATTTAATTTCACAAGTTGATTTGAAAATTGAATTTCAAAAAAATAACATTATCCAATTTCCCCATTCTGACAAAATCACTAGCAAAAACTTACTTTACCAATTGTGTGTTGAAGGATTAAACAATAAAATATTTGCTAACCAAATTGATGTTAAGCAAAAAGATATTTATTTACAAAGAATTGAAAAAGAATTAGAAGTCATTGATAAAATGGGATTTAATGATTATTTTTTAGTAGTCCAAGATTTCATCAACGATGCTAAAAATAAAGGAATTTTAATTGGACCGGGACGGGGTTCAGCTGCTGGTTGTTTGGTAGCATACTTGCTAAACATCACAACAATTGATTCAATTAAATACAATTTGGTTTTTGAACGGTTCTTAAATCCAGGAAGAACATCAATGCCTGATATTGATGTTGATATTATGGATAACCGTCGTAACGAGGTAGTGGATTATTTATTTGAAAAATATGGGTATGATAGAGTTGCACACATTATTACTTTTCAAAGAATGAAGGCAAAGATGGCAATTCGGGATGTGGGCCGGATTTTACAAATTGATTTAAAGGTTATAAATTCTATTTGTAAGAATTTAGATACACAATATGACGAAAATTTAAAAGCTAGTTTTAGTGATCCCAAAATTAAAGATTCATATTCAATTTATAAAGATTTGTTTGAAATTGCAAGTGAATTAATTATGATTCCCCGACAAACGGGAATTCATGCAGCTGGGATTGTGTTATCCCAAAAACCATTAACTGACATTGTCCCAATTCAATCTAGTGTTAATAACGAAATTACAACCCAATATTCAATGGAATATTTAGAAGAATTGGGTTTAATTAAAATGGATTTGTTAGGATTAACAAATCTTAAAACAATTGCCAATATTTGCAGCTTGGTCAAAAAAACATATGATTTTGATATCGATTTATTAAACATTAATCTAGAAGATGCGAGTGTTTTTTTAGATTTACAAAAAGGGCATACATTAGGGATTTTTCAACTAGAGTCATATGGAATGAATAGTGTTATTAGACAAGTTAAGCCTAAATGTATAGAAGACATTTCATTATGCTCCGCACTTTATCGGCCTGGTCCAATGCAAAACATTAAAACCTTTGTAGCAAGACGTAACCAAACAGAAAAAATTGAGTATATTGATCTCAAAAACAAGGCTATTTTAGCACCAACTTATGGAATTATTGTGTATCAAGAACAAGTTATTAAACTTGTCCAAAACATTGCAAACTTTAGTGCTTCTGAAGCTGATTTGTTTCGCCGCATCATTGCTAAAAAGCACTCTAATGAATTAGAAAACTTTAAAAAATTATTTTTTGAAAAAGCAATTCAAAACGGGTATCAAATCCAGGAATTAAACAAAATTTATGAATACATCTACACCTTTGCAGATTATGGGTTTAACCACTCACATTCGGTAGCTTATGCTTTAATCAGTTATTGAATGCTATATTTAAAACACTACTACCCCATTGAATTTATGCTAGTTTTAATGACTTGTACTGATAGTGATAAAAATAAAATTAATTCCTATCTAACTGAATGCAAGCGCTTAAAAATTAATGTTTTAAAACCAAATATTAATTTATCTAATAAATCATTTGCACTTTATCAAAAAAATGCAATTATGTTTGGGTTATGTTCAATTAAGGGAATTGGAGTTGAAACATCCAAAAAAATTATTGAAATCAGATCTAAACTAAAACACCAAAAATTTTCCGATTTTGTCGAAGCTATTAAACTATTAACCTTTTTCAAAATCGGTAAATCCACAATTCAAACGCTAATCTATGCTGGGGCTTTTGATTGTTTTAATACAAACAAGAAATATATCTTAGAAAACCTTGATGAAATTATTAACACTTCACAAAATTTGAAAAAAGATTATAGTTTTGTTTTTCAACCAATTTTAAAAAATGTAACACCATTAACAAATGAGGAAATACAAAAATTTAATCAATTAGAAATCGAAACATTAGGAGTTGATTTGAATCGTAAAACTAATACTTGGAGTAAATCGTGGAAAAAGCAATACTAATTGATGGTAACTCTTTAATGTTCCGTTCCTATTATGGGACCATTAAGCAAGTTGATTTTTTTGTGAAAAATAACCTTTTCCCCACTAATGCAATTAAAACAATGATGTTAATGATTTTTAGATTGTTATCAGAAAATGATTACCAATATGGATTAATTGCCTTTGATAGTAAAGAAAAAAACTTTCGTAAACAAGAATTTGATGATTACAAAAAACAGCGTAAAGCAACACCAGAAAATCTAGTAGTCCAAATTGAACCAATCAAACAAATAATGGCCTATTTTGGAATTAATGTCTATTGTATTTCAGGAATTGAAGCCGATGATGTAGTGGGAAGTGGTGCAGTATTGTTATCACAAAACAACATTTTGTGTGATGTCTATTCATCAGATTATGATCTATTGCAATTGGTTGATAACAATGTCAAAGTATTCCAAATTAAAAAGGGAATTAAAGAGATGGTGTGTTATGACAATAACAATTTCAAAGATTTGTTTTATGGATTAAGCCCTTCGCAAATTCCTGATTTTAAGGGAATTAGTGGGGATAATTCAGATAACCTCCCCGGAATTAAAGGAATAGGAGAATCGAGTGCCATCAAATTACTTTTAAAATATGCAAGTTTAGAAAATATTTTTGATAACATTGATTTTATTAGTAGTCAATCTTTAAAAACAAATCTAATTGAAAATAAGGAAATTGGATTAAAGTGTAAAAAATTAGCAACAATTTTAACAGATTATTTTAATGGCGCTCAAATTGAAAAGTTTAGCTTAAAACCGATTAATTATGCCAAGATTAAAGAAGTCATAAACCAATACCGATTTAATGGGTTTAAAAAGTATATAAAGGATTAAAATGCCAGAATTACCAGAAGTGAGTTGTGTCATCCAAAATTTAAAGGATGAAAAGATTTGTGGACTAAAAATTTTAAATGTTTACAACACCCTTGATAAACTATTTAAAAATTGTAGTTTCACACAATTTAAAGATTTTGTGATCGGTGAAACAATAAACGATATTAGCCGTATTGGCAAATATCTTATTTTTCATTTGTCCAATAATAAAGTATTTGTTGTCCATCTAAGAATGGAGGGAAAACTATTTTTAGATGATAGTACTGATTTGTATGATCTAAGTCACACGCTTGTACGAATCAATTTTGGTGATAAAGAATTAAGATATCACGATACAAGACGCTTTGGTACATTTACGATCTATTATGAAGATACTTATCAAGAATCTAAAGAAATTAAAAAGTTAGCATTAGACCCACTTCAAAATGGATTTGATGCACAATATTTGAAAAAGAAAATTAAAAAAAGCACAAGAGCGATTAAAACAGTTTTATTAACTCAAGAGATTGTTTCTGGGATTGGCAACATTTATGCTGATGAAATCTTGTATGCTTCTAAAATCCATCCTGAAACTGCCGCTAACCAGCTTTCAACAAACGATTTAAAACAAATTGTGAATAATGCAAAATTAATTTTGGAAGAGGCAATTTTAAACAAAGGGACTACTATTAACTCTTATTTGTATAAAAAAGACCATACTGGAGGATTTCAAAAGTTTTTAAAAGTACACCAGAAAAAAGGAAAAAATTGTGGTGTTTGCAATAGTAAAATCATTAAAATTAAGGTTAATGGAAGAGGGACTTATTTATGCCAAAAATGTCAGAAAATAAAAAAGTAGAAGCTATCAAAGCTTCTTCCCAGCTTGTTTGTATCACTGGCTTTATGGGAAGTGGTAAATCGCAGGTGATGACTTTTTTGCAAGAAATGGGATACAAGATTTTTTTGGCAGATGAGTATGTTCACCAAATTTATCAAAAAAACGAAGTCGGATATGAAACTATTAAAAATAATTTTGGCACTGAATTTGTAAACGATAATGAAGTGGATCGCAATAAACTTAAAGAATTAATTTTAAGTGACGTAGCTCAAAAGAAATTATTAGAAAAGCTTTTAAATAAATTAATTTACCAAAAAATTAATGAATTAAAAAGAACCAATCAATTAATTTTTGTTGAATTAGCAACATATTTATTTTTTGAATCCTATTTTGCTGATTTATTTGGCAAAGTAATAGTGGTGGATGCTAAAAATCAAAACTTTAAAAAGAATGAATTTAAAAAATTTTCTTCAATCCAAAAGTTTTTAACAAAAACTGTGGGAAACTCAAAAAATGCAACACATAATGGCGTTTTTTGGGCTGATTATATTGTTGAAAATGTGGGAAGTCTTGTTGAACTTAAAGGTGCTGTAAAAAAAATGTTAGCATTTCTCAAAGGTTAATATATACTCTTTAGTGTTAATCGTTGGATGCATATCATTTTGAAGTGATAGCTTCAAAGAGTTAATTAAATTTGTTTTATATTTATGCTTTAAAGACATAGATAGACATATTTAATAAATTGTTAATTTTTTAATAATTTAGAGAGGTCTATATTATGTCTTTTTTATTTGATTTAGAATATAAATACATTCACAAAGCAGATTTCAATCCTAACATTTTGTTGCTTGCAAAGTTATATGCCCCTTTAATCTCAAGACCTGCATTTTGTTTATATGTCTATATGTGTGAAGAATTAAAGAACTTTAATTCAACAAAGTTTTTTAAAAACTACATTAAAGACATTCAAGACTATTTGGAATTAGATAATCAAGGGTTTGAAGAAGTAAAAAATAATTTAGAAGCCTTTAAATTATTAAAAACTTACATTACAGATGACAATATTGTTTATTTTGAATTAATTGAACCCCTTCAATTCAACCAGTTAATTCAAAATAAAAAATACAAGATTAATTTAGAAGCAAAATTGGGTAAAAAGGGTTTTGATAAATTAGTTGTCCAATACTCTAATGTTGAATATCACCAAACCCTACAAGAATTAACAATTAACCAAGATGATTACTTTCAAAAAGCAAATTTGAAAAATGATTTATCGTTTGACTTTGAAAAACTGTATGCTAATTTAGCATTGACTACAAAGCTATCTGTTTTTATAAGTGATGACGTTAAAAAAGAAATTGAATATTATTTTCAAAACTACCAATTATCTTTTTTAGAAATCGAAAAGTGTGTGTATGATTCGATTATTAAAGTGGATCAAAAGTTTGAAATTAATCTCAATTTAATCCAAGTTGCACTAGAAGCGTTAGTGGATAAATCAGCAATTAATTTAAAAGAAGTTGTTAAAAGAAACTTGAGTTACAAACATTTTATTCAAAAGTTTTCAATTCAAGACTTGCAAACTATTTTTATAAATTACCAAAGCTTGAAAGCAGAACAATTTTTAACATCATTAACTTGTGAGGATCTGACTGCAAATGATTTAACAATTATTAAAAATTTAAGAAACCGTTACCAAATTGCAGAACCCTTAATTAATATTATGATTGATTTTTCAATTCGTAAAACGCACAATAGTTTGAACGCAAAATACCTTTATAAGATGGCTAAATCCTTTAATTTACAAGAAATTAATTCACTTGAATTAGCATATGAATTTTTATTTGATTGGGATAAAAAGGTTTTTAATAAACCAAATCAAAAATCTAATAAATTGGATAGCAATAATATTAATATAATTAAACAAGAGGTTAAAAATCATAATCCAATCGATTTGGTTGATGAAAATGATAATAGTAATGATGACAAACTGACATTAATTGATTTTGAATTATAGGTTTTGATAATGAATGATAATGGAATTAAAAGTTTGTTTGAGATTTTCAATTTGGATCTAAATTCTGATGTTGAAATCGACCAACAGCTTATAACAAACTTAAAATACAATAATTTGTTTTTAAGTTGTTTACCATTGTCAGATTATGAGATTTATAACAATTTCGGTTTTTTAAATAAAGTTGTAGATGATTATCAAAAGTGCCAAAATGAGAGCAAGGACTTTTGTCCTAACTTTGGATACCATTTAGATTTAAAAAGGGATAAAAAAACACAATCTATTATTTTCTATTACTCACCTTGTAAAAAAACTAAGAAGAAAATTCAGTTTTTTGAAAAGCAAAAAGTCTTTTTATACAACTCTTATGCTGATAATGATTTTTTCCAAGTGCTATCAAGTGAAAAATTAACAAGTGTTGTAAAACAAAAAGTCTTAAAAAGGTTTGAGTATGATTGGAAAAATAAAACTAAAAAAGGGATTTATATTTATGGTAAATCAGGGGTTGGTAAAACCTTTTTGTTTCGTTTCATCACAGCTACAATTGCTCAAATTAATAGTGATCCCACACTAAAGATTGCTTTAATTTTTATGCCAGAGCTTGTTGAATCAATTAAAAAATCTTTTGGAAATAAACAAAATGAAAAATTATTAATTTATGAAGCGGCATTAAATGCTGATTATTTATTTCTAGATGATATTGGTGCAGAATATGCTACCGATTGGTTTTATTCCAACTATTTTTTATTAATTTTAAATTCCCGGATTTCACAAAATAAACCAACTTTTTTTAATTCCAATTTTTCACTTTTTGAATATGAGAAAAAGTTGATAAATTTATTAAAGTCATCAAATTCGAAAATTGAAGCGAATCGAATTATTCAAAGAATTAAAAGAATTATAGGTGATAATATTTATGAAATAAAAGATGAAAGGTATTGTAATCAAAACCAATAGGAGATAAAAATGATTTTAAAAACTTATATCAAAGCAGTTGCAGAATTATTTAACACTGTTTTAAATAAAGTATACAAAATTGAAAATTCTAATTTTGTAATTGATAAAAACAAAAACATTGATAATGGTGATTTTTTTACCAATATTGCAATGTTGTCTGCAAAACCACTTAAAAAAAATCCCATTGAAATTGCATCAGAAATTATCGAAGCTATAAAGGATGAAAAACAATATTTAGTTACTAATTTACAAGTTGCAAAACCAGGGTACATTAACTTTGATGTTCACCCTTTATATAAACAAAGATTATTAAATTTAATATTGAAAGAAAAAAGTGGGTTTGGCCAATTTGCTCCCAAAGATATTTTTTACAATATTGAATTTGTGAGCGCTAACCCAACAGGACTTTTACACATTGGACATGCTCGTAATGCAGCATTGGGTGCAACACTTGCTAATGTATGGCAAAAATATGGGATTAGAGTTGAAAAAGAGTATTTGGTAAATGATGCTGGGAACCAAATTAATACCTTAGGAATTGCGGTGTTGATAAGATATATGCAATTGTTTAACAAAGACATTGAATTACCCCAAGATTCATATCACGCATCTGAAATAATTGATGTTGCAAAACAACTAAAAGATGAATATGGTGATATTTTTTTAAATTTAGAGATTAAAGATAATAAAGTAAATGATAATGATGCACTAGAATTAATCAAGGATTTTGCAGTTGAGAAAATGCTAGATCTAATTAAAAAAGATTTGGCACTATTAAGAATTAGCTTTGATTTATTTTATTCTGAAAGAGATTCTTATAAAAACAATTTAATCCCTCAAACTTTAAAAAGAATTGAAAAATACTCTTATACAAAAGATGGCGCAACGTGATTAAGAACAACAGACTTTGGTGATGATAAAGACCGGGTAATGGTTAAGAGTGATGGGACATTCACTTACTTTTTACCAGATATTGTTTATCATAACATAAAGTATACGCGTCACAACAATATGACAAAGATGTTTAATATTTGAGGAGCAGATCATAAAAGTTATGTTGACAGGGTTACAATTTCACTAAAGTGTTTAGGACATAAAGACGACATTTTACACGTTATTATTTTGCAAATGATTCGACTAACCAAAAATGGGCAAGAATTTAAGATGTCTAAAAGAACGGGGAATTCATTAACCTTAAGAGATTTAGTTAATACAATCGGGGTTGATAGTGCAAGATGGGTATTAGTTTCTCAAACTGCAGCTACTCAAATTGAAATTGATGTTGACAAATTTAATAAACAAACCCATGACAATAATTTGTATTATGTATTGTATGCATATGCTAGAATTTGCCAACTATTAAATAAAGTTAATTTTGAAGCTGATTGCCAAGTTAATTGAAACTTATTAACTAACCCTAAGGAAAAAGAATTAATTAATAATTTAATTTTCTATCCAACCGTGATTGAAAGTATTTCAAGCAGTTATGAAGCAAACAAACTTAACAACTTTTTATTTCAACTAAGCCAAGTATTGCATTCTTACTATAATGAAATAAAAATTAAAGATGAAAAAGATCTTGAATTAAAGAAAGCAAGATGTGCTTTATTTGCTTGTGTAAAAGATACAATTAAGAGTGGATTACACTTATTAGATATAGAACCTAGTGAAAAAATTTAATTAAATATACAAAAAATAAATCTATTTTATTTAATTATTTATAATTTAATTTTGTGTTAAACTTTTATACATTAATAAAAAATAAAAAAAGAAATTTAATTTATTTTTTGTTGTAAAACTAATATTGGTTTTTATTAATAAGTTAAATTTAAGAAAGAAAATTAGGTGAAATTTATGATAACTTTTAAATCGAGTGCAAAACAAAAATACCAAATCGATTATAGTAAACACTTCGTGATTGAACAATTATTTGCAGACCCTAAAATGCTTGATGTTCATGTTGAAAAAATTAAAACGGTTTACAAAGATGCATCTGATAATTTTATTCGTAATCAAATTGATCACATCATTATTAAAGAAAATGCTTTTAATGAAGTAATGAAATATTTAGTAGGTTTGTTTGAATTTAATTTTGATGAAACTGAGGTTACAACTTTTAAAAACCGTTTAAAAGAATCAATGAAAAATTTAAATGATGCACAATGTGATGACTTGGCTAGAAAACTAATTCAAAAAGGATTAATTTTTAAGGTAATTAGTAAGCAAAATAACATTGATGTAACAGATGATGATGCTAAAAAATATTTAGAACAATATTACAAAACAACTAATAATTCAATTAATGAATTTTTAAATAACCAATCAAGATTTACTGAAATTAAAGATATCATCTTGGAAGAAAAAATTACACAATGAGTAATTAACAAATTTAAAATTTCATTAACAATTCAAAATATTTTAAACCGTCAAGTACCAGTTAATGAAAAAGCTGCAAACCCTGCTACTAGTAAGCCAGCTTAAAAATTCCATTTTAATATAGTCTAAAAGCAGCTTTTTATTCAATAAGAAGTTGCTTTTTTTGAGAAATAAACAATAAAGGATAATCTTATGGACAGCAATCAAAATAATGCTTTTTTAGAAACCAATATCGATTATGTTATTGAGGTAGAAAGATTAATCATTTCTGCAATTTTGCAAAATGAGCAAAATTATGATGAGATCTTTTTACATCTATTACCAAGTGACTTTTATGAAATTGAGAACCGGATTATTTTTAAAGCTGCATTGATGTTTCACGAAAATAATAAATCAATTGATTTGTATGCAATGATTGACCATATTAAAAATACGGAAGCAGATTTAGATTTTGCCCACTATGAAGATTATCTTAAAAATATCATTTCAATGTATTCATTTCAACAATTTAATGCAGAGTATATTGAAATTATTAAAAATGCATCAATTAAAAGAAAAATTGTCGATTTTTCCAACATCTTAAAAAACACTGATTTAAATTTAATTGATGCACAAGAAAAATTGTGAGAACTTGAAAAAGAATTTGCTAACATTGCCAGCTCTAAAAAAGTACAAGAGATTGAAGCAATTAGTAAAATCATTGATGAGTTTAACCAAAAGCTAGCTTTAAGAAGCGACAAAAACGAGGGAATTAGCAGTGGCTTTGAAAATATTGATTACTTAACCAATGGTTTCAAAGCAGGGGAGTTGGTCATATTAGCAGCCCGACCAGGGGTTGGTAAAACTACACTTTCGATTAATTTTTTGATTAATGTGGCCAAGCAATTATTAATTGCTAATCGAGAAAATGAATCTTTAAAAAATGATTTTAAACAACAAGTTGTTGTGTTCTTCTCAATTGAAATGGGGAAAGACCAAATTTGTCAAAAAATGCTATCTGCAGTTTGCAATGTTAATACTAATAAAAAAATATTATCCCAAAAGGAAAAACAAACCTTATCTTATGGTTGTGCACAATTAAAGCAAATGCCCATTTACATTGATGATTCAAGTGATTTAACATTGATTAGCATTCAAACAAAATTAAAACAAATTTGCAACACTAAAGAAGTTAAACTAATTGTGATTGACTATTTACAATTATTAAAACTTAACAATAATGTTGGTTTGAAAATTAATCGACAACAAGAAGTCGCAGAGATTTCAAGAACTTTAAAAAAACTTGCACGTCAATTTGAAGTACCAATTATTTCAATCGCCCAACTTTCTAGAAAAATTGAAGAAAGAAGGGGAGGGCCAAATGCTCGACCAATGCTTTCTGATTTAAGAGAATCAGGTTCGATTGAACAAGATGCTGATATGGTGTGTTTTATAAATGTATCTGCAACTGATGAAAATAATTTTGACCCCTTATCTAACCCTGATGCAACCCAAAGAAACACATTAGCAGAACTTGAATTTATATTAGCTAAAAACCGGAATGGAGCAACTGGGAGTTGCTTTTTGGCATTTGATAAAGAAAATAGTGTTTTTTTTGAAAAAAAGAAAATCCAAAACTATTAATCTTTTGTTAATCTACTAATTTAAACATATATAATAATCTAGACATTAATATTGAAACAAATCAAATAAATTATGAGAGTTAAATTTTTTAAATTCTTAATTGCAAGTTCTGCAATTGCAGTTTGTGGAATTACGGTTACATCGTGTTCTTCTGATGTTAGAAATTATGGTATCTATGCGAGAATTAGTTCAAACTATCAGGATAGCACATCAGTTTCAACAACTGGTGCAGATAACTCAACATCTGTTTCAACACCATATGCAAATGCACTAAATAATATCTTTTTTGATAACTTTAATTATTCTTCATCATCTTCAATTTATGGTTTAAATGCTGATAACACAATTAATAGCGCTACAGCACTTAATGAAAATTCACTACCTGCTAAAATGTATTCTGGTTTGATTTCACCATTAGTAAGTTATATTAATGCCCTTGCAAATCTGTATATTTATTCATTCTCATATTCTGATTATCAAAAAGATGCTAATAATTACTTTACAACATCTTTTGCACCAATTATAAAAGATAGTAATAATTCAAATAATAATGATCTACTGAATTTTATTTATTCATATGCAAATACACTAGCAACTGCTAAAATGTCACAAACCAAAACAATTAAGTTTGGAATTACTGGAATCCAAACTAAATTTAGTAGTGTTGACAATACACAAAACAATAACACAAGTTCAACTGATATCACTTCAGGTTTATTTCCAGTCGGTGCACAAGACGCTGCTACAAAGGATGCCAATAATGCATATACTGTAAATGCTGATTATAGTAGTTTAGAGCAAAACACTTCAAGCGACACTGGTGCCTCTAATGACACTACTAACTCTGTATTGGATTTAATAGGAGATAATCTTGTATTTATCCCTAAATTATCTTTTCAGCTAAGTTTGCAATTTGGATTTTGGTGAGCCAGTACACAATATAGCAAAACGGATTTAAATAAATCTTTTTTAGATGGATCAAATGTTGCTAATACATCAAGTTTAGCATTGAATGCATCTGCAGTTAATGATTTTATTGACCAAACAGGATATTGAAATCCATATGCATCAGGGAGTAGCAGACCATTATCAGAAGATAGCCTTAATGCTAAATATTCGCAATATTTAACTTTAAATTATACTTTTAGACCAGTTTTAGTTTATTCATTATCTAGTATGCGTCAATTAGATCCAGGACTAGATTATTATTTGAATACAAACTACACTAATGCCCAACCAGTCAAAGAATTACCACCAACTCTTGTGTGAACTAAAACATTAACTGATAGTGTTGCTGTACCAAACACAATTTTGTTATATGGTACATCTAATGATAATACAAATTCAAATAAGCCAATTTATCACATTACAAGTGATGTAAATTTTGATTCAACATTTGTAAGTACAGACTCTAATTTGAATAATAATAAAATTGGTGATAATAAAGGTGTGAGTGATACTGAAACTAATTATGGGAAAAATGTGGCTGCTTTAGTATCAGGTTGAATTGGAAAATCTAATACTAATCAAACACAAAACACAGTAGTTTTAAGCAGCACAGCTTCTAATATTAATTCTTTTTTAAAAACGAATATTACTGATGCTAATGAATTAAAAAACACAAAACAACAATACATTAGTTCATTATTATTAAGTAACACTGGAATTTTGTAAACCCTTATGTTTTTAACTCAGTTTTTGCATAACATTAAACCAAGTTGACTAACCTTTTTAAACCAAGAATTTAATAAGCATTATTTTAAACAATTAGATCAATTTTTAGAAAATGAATATTCTAAAAAACAGATTTGACCTCAAAAAGAAAATATCTTTAAAACATTTACTTTTTTTGAAGTAAATGAAACAAGATTAGTAATTTTGGGACAAGATCCATACCATTTGCCCCAAATGGCTGATGGATTAGCATTTTCTACTAAATTAGATATAGTGCCCAAATCACTTGCAAACTTGTTTAAAGAAATTAAAAGTGATTTAAATGTAGTTCGCACCAATCCTAACTTAGAAGATATTGCAGCCCAAAATGTATTACTGCTAAATACCATTTTAACAGTAATTGAAAACAATCCAATGTCACACCAAAGCATTGGATGGCAAACCTTTACTCAAAATTGCATTCACTATTTAAGCTCACAAAACAAGAGTGTAATCTATTTGCTAATGGGGAATAATGCGAAATCATTTAGTGCTTGTATTTGAAATAGCTTAGCAATCATAGAAACTTCACATCCATCATTTTATTCATATAAAAAAGATTTAAAGGGAAAACAGGTTTTTAAAACAATTAATGAAATTTTAGTAAAAAATAAAAAAGAACCAATTCTGTGATAAATTGGTTCTTTTAATTATCAATTTAAATTATTATTTAGCTTCAATAACATTTACTTTGGTTTTGTTGTTACCAAATTTAATAAATTTTACAGTACCATTCACTTTGGCATATAGTGTGTGGTCTTTACCCATCCCAACATTTGCACCTGGATGGATTTTAGTTCCACGTTGACGGTAAATAATTTGTCCAGATTTCGCAAATTCACCATCTGATTTTTTAGCACCTAAATACTTAGGGTTAGAATCACGTCCATTCTTAGTAGACCCAACTCCTTTTTTACTAGCAAAGAACTGTAAATCAATTTTTTTAAGTAAAAGATTCATATTTACTCCAATTCTTTTTGATATATTTTTAATTCGCAAAAATCACTATAATCTTTGCAAATTGTTGCAACTTGACTTTTAATAACACTAAGGGCTATTAAATTATTTTGTGTTTGTTTTACTTTAATAACAAGTTCTGGAATTTTCTGGTTTGCTCTATATTTTAGTACATCTTCTTGTTTAAACCAGTTGATTGCACCAAAGCAAATTCCTGAAATTGCAGCACACACAATATCACTTCCCTTAGAAGCATAATTTGCATGATTTTTAATATGATACCCATCAATATAAAAAGCAATTGTAACCATCTTATTTTAAATTGATTGCACTAACAATTAATTTAGTGTATGGTTGACGGTGACCTTGTCTTTTAATTGAACGTGTGTATCTTTTATGTTTAATTATTAAGATTTTCTTTTGCTTGCCCTGTTTTTCAACTTTGCAAGTAACTGAAGCGTTTTTTAAATATGGTTTACCAACATTGTTATCAACCATTAATACTTTGTCAAAAACAATTGTGTCACCAACTTTTTTATCTTGTTTTTCAACATAGATGACATCATTCTTTTGGACTTTGTATTGCTTGCTTCCAACTTCAAAAATAGCAAACATTCTATTCCTCCATTTTATTTATAACTAGACTCATCTCATAAGGTGATTGTTACCAATGCTTATTACCTTATTAAGAATGGTTGAGCTATGTACATAAGATACACAGCATATTAAATAGTATCATATTAATAAATAATTTCTCATTTATCTTTTAATTAATAGCCTTGTTTATGTGCATAAGAAAAAACCGCCCCTTAAAATAATGTCTATCAACATTAAATTAAAAAGCAGTTTAAATTTTAGAAAAATTTGAAGGTTTTTAATATATTAAAAGAAAAAAATATAGAGATCTTTGTAATACTTAAATTGTATTAAAAATAAAGGTATAAAAAACAATATACAAATTTAATTTATTTTGAAGATAATACAAAAAATGATAAATGTATTATTCATTAATAGAAAAAATATCTTATTAAATTAAACAACTATATGTGAACCACCCTCATTGAAAAACAAATATTTAAATAAGGAGATATTATGTATGACAACTAAAAAATGTACTTAAATGCCAGAAAGGATTAAAACAAATAATTATTTAAAGGAGGTCGCCTATGCAAATCTATGACAATAAACTAAAATCAACAATACAGTTGAAGCAAGTTTTGAAAATTCTAATAAAAATGAGCAATACTTATGACTATCTCATTAATTATTAAATGAATTTTTATTTTAGAAAGTAAAAAATTTTTTTAAAGGTAATTTGAAGTCTCTAACTGATAAAAAAATATAAAATCAAATGACTTAAAAAATGGAAATTAATTATCAAAAGGAGTTAAATAATAAAAAACCAAATAAACAAATTACAAATCAAACATTAATGAAAGGAGAATTTTTAATGAAACTTTTTTTGAAGAACTAATTATTTAGAGGGTGTAAAGAAGATCATTATATTTAAAAAAATAAATTTAATTTGAATAACAATTTTATAAAAAATTAATAAATAGATTTTATAAATTAAAAATTAATTGCCTCTGGCTCAAAGATCAAACAAGCCAGAGGCAATTTAATAATAGTATAAAAAAAATAATTTGTTAAATTAATTATGTCATTTTTATTAATATTCAAATGAATAAAAAACGACTAGCACTAATATAAATTTATTAACGCTAGTCATTGACATTTTACTGGAGCGAGTGAAGGGAATCGAACCCTCGTTAATAGCTTGGAAGGCTATAGTTCTACCACTGAACTACACTCGCATAAATGGTGCTGGAGAAGGGACTTGAACCCTTACTACATTGCTGTAACAGGATTTTAAGTCCTGTGCGTCTACCATTCCGCCACTCCAGCTACCGTTTTATTTAAATGGTGTCCCATACAGGACTCGAACCTGTGACCCCTTCATTAAAAGTGAAATGCTCTACCGCTGAGCTAATGAGACATTGATAAACCATATAGAATATGGTTTATTAGATTTTAAATGGCTGGGCTAGGTGGATTCGAACCAACGATGATAGAGTCAAAGTCTATTGCCTTGCCACTTGGCTATAGCCCAATAAATGGTGGGCAGTGACGGATTCGAACCGCCGAAACACGAGGTAACTGATTTACAGTCAGCTGCGTTTGGCCACTTCGCTAACTACCCATATTTGTTTGTGCAGTATATTATACAACTACATAAACAATAAAATTATATATGATTTTATAAATTTTAAGAAATAGTTAAATTTAAATTTTATTTTTTAATATCAATAATTTTAACCTTATATGGCTCCTCAACACCTTTAACATAAGCTTCATCATTAACTTGTTTTCCAATAATTGATTTTGCTAATGCACATTCATTAGAAATCTTGTTTTGTTCCGGATTAGATTCGATTGGACCAACAATTTTGTAAGTGTAATTTTTATTATCTTGAAAATCCTTAATAGTAACAGTAGAACCAACATGTACTACATTATCTGATGTTTTGTCTTTTGGATTACTAATAATTTTAATGTTGCTTAAAGCATTTTGAATTTCTTTAATTCGCGCTTCCACTTGGGCTTGAACGTTTTTAGCAGCATCATAATCTGCATTTTCTGATAAGTCACCTTGTTCTCTAGCTTCTTGGATTTGTTTAATAATTTCAGGACGTCTAACATTAATTAAATGATGCAATTCTTTTTCAAGTTCTTCTTTACCAGATTGTGTCATTAAATTTTTTTTAGCTGCAGCCATTTTTTAATTCCTTTTTTTCTTTTAAATCTAAAAGTATATTAAACCACATTTTATTATTATTTATGCAGCATTTTAAAGATTAATAAATTAAAATTTCTTTAGTTTTAAAAATATTTTTAACAAAGGTTTTAAAGATGTTACAAAATTTAGTTTTAAATTTAATTGATAACACAGAATATGAAAGCATAATTCAAAAATCACAAAGTGAGTTTATTGAAGCATTGAATAATAATGAATATGGAATTTTAGATTTAATTAAATTAGATTTACAAATTCATTACAATACAAAAATAAATTATTTAAAAATTTTACAAATTGAGTTTTCAAAAACTAACTTAAATTTGGTTTTTGAAATTGATGAAAGTGTACAAAAAAATATTTATGATACTTTTTTGAAAAATGAAGCAAGTTGCGAAAGTGATGCTAGCAAAAATTTTAATAAATTTAAAATAAGTAAATATTTTTCATTACCAGTAGATTTTGAAATCAAGTTGAGAACATTTGAAATGTATCGTGACTATTTGCTATCTAGTTTAAAAGACAACATTGTTGATAAAATCATTTTTGATTATTACAAAGAAGAATGACAATTTGTCAAAACTGTCTATCACGCTTATATGCTTTATAGAGATCACATTTTAAATATTGATAAAAATCAAAAGCAAGTTATGCTTAGTCAAATTAAAATGAAATTTAATAATTGTTAATAACAATATTCATAAAATAAATTATTTTAATATATATTTAAAAGTATCATTTTAAAATTACGAGGTTAGTTAAATATGTCAAATTTTACAAAAAATTTTAAGATTTCCAAAATTGAAGCTTATGAAGTTTTAGATTCACGAGGATTCCCAACAGTTGCTGCAAAAGTGTATAGCGATAACACTTATGCACTTGCTATGGTACCTTCTGGTGCTTCAACTGGTGAAAGAGAAGCGGTTGAATTAAGAGATGGAGACAAAACCCGATTTAATGGGAAAGGTGTTTTGAAAGCGGTATCTAATGTTAACCAAATTATTGCTCCAAAATTAATTGGTTTTGATGTTAGAGACCAAGCTTTAATTGATAAAACAATGATTGATTTGGATGGAACACCAAATAAGGCAAAATTAGGTGCAAATGCCATTTTAGCAGTTTCATTAGCTGTAGCTAAACTTGGTGCTAAATTAAATGAAAAACCACTTTACAAATACATTAGAGAAGATATTTTAAAAGAAAGTGGTAATAAATGAATTCTACCAGTCCCAATGTTGAATGTAATCAATGGGGGAATGCATGCTGATAATACTATTGATTTTCAAGAATTTATGTTCATCCCTGTAAGTGCAAAATCAATTGCCGAAGCAATTCGTTGTGCATCAGAATGTTTTCACGCTTTACAATCAATTTTGAAAAGTAAAAAAATGAATACAAACAAAGGTGATGAAGGTGGATTTGCACCAAATCTAAAAAGTGCTGATGAAGCACTTGAATTAATGGTAGAAGCTGTTGAAAAAGCAGGTTATAAACCTAAGGTTGATGTAATGTTTGCATTAGACCCAGCAACTTCTGAATTGTATGATAATGAAACTAAATTATACACATTTAAAAAAGCACTTAATGCAAACATCTTAACTGCAAAAGATGCTGTTAAAAATTCACACCAAATGGTAGAATATTGGGAAAAAATTTGTACTGATTTCCCAGTTATCTCAATAGAAGACGGGATTGCGGAAAATGATTGGAGTGGATTTAAATTAATGGTTGATAACCTTGGTAACAGAATCCAAATTGTAGGGGATGATTTATTTTGTACAAATCCTAAAATTGTAAAAGAAGGTGTTGCAAAAGGAGTTGCAAATTCAGTATTAGTTAAAGTTAATCAAATTGGTACCCTTACAGAAAGTATTGAAACTGTTAAAATTGCGCAAAACGCAGGTTGAACTTGTGTTGTATCACACCGATCTGGAGAAACTGAAGACACTTCAATTGCTGATATCGCAGTTGCATTAAACACTGGCCAAATTAAAACAGGGTCAATGTCACGTTCTGAAAGAATTGCTAAATATAACCGTTTAATTGAAATTGCTAATGAATTAGGTGAAAAAGCAATTTATCCTGGTTTAAAAACATTTACTTCAATTCGTAAATAAAATATAAATAAATATTTAAAACTATATAAAAAATCCCTTTGTTTTCAAGGGGATTTTTTATTTTAGATTTAAATTAGTTTGTTGTTATAAGAATAACAAAAAGAATAACAAATCTAATAACAATTTTAAGCAATAATTATTCGGATTTATTTTTTATCAAGCTTGTTTAAATAAATTTTAATATTAATTAAATCAACTAAATTTATACCACTAATTCTAGATGCTTGTCCTAGTGTAAGTGGTTTGATTAGGTTAAGTTTTTCAATTGCCTCTAAAGAAATGTTGGGTACATCATTGTAATCTTGAATTTCATTTAAAAATACATTATCAATATTTTTAGTTTCATCAATTGCTTTTTGCTGGCTTTTAATATATCCTTCAAATTTGATATTGATATCAATTTTGTCTTTTCAAACGGAGTCAAATTCAAATTTGTTTTCAATATAACTTTCAAGATCTCTATAGCTGTATTCTGGCCTTTTAAGAATTTCAAAAACAAAAGTATTGGTTTTTTTAGAA
The DNA here is from genome assembly GCA_021444005.1 of Malacoplasma sp. Taxonomy (GTDB): domain Bacteria; phylum Bacillota_I; class Bacilli_A; order Mycoplasmatales; family Mycoplasmoidaceae; genus Malacoplasma. The sequence goes on along the minus strand of JABUSB010000005.1, from coordinate 107,016 downwards.
GGATAAACAAATCCTTTTAAATCTTTTAAGGTCATTTCTTTCAGTTTTGCAATCGTTTTTTCAAAATTTTGATAATTTTTTAGAAATTGGTTATATTGCACATTCGAAATTAAACCTAATTCAAATCCATATTTTAAAAGGCGCTCACAGCAATTATCATTTCTTAATTGCAAACGGTATTCTGCACGGGATGTTAAGAGACGATAAGGATCATTAATTTCTTTGTTTACTAAATCCTCAATTAATACCCCAATGTATGCTTCACTCCTTTTTAAAATAAAAGGCGGTTTATTTTCAATTTTGCATATCACATTAATTCCAGCCATTAATCCTTGGCATGCTGCTTCTTCATATCCACTTGTACCATTGACTTGGCCTGCAAAAAACAATCCATTGATTTTTTTAGTTTCTAGTGTGGGATAAAGTTGCAATGATTTAATTGCATCATATTCGATTGCATATGCAAATTTATCAATGATAGCATTTTCAAAACCATCTATGTTTTTCACAATTTTAATTTGCACTTCTTCTGGTAAAGAAGATGATAATCCTGCTAAATACATTGTGTTTAAATGCACAGATTCGGGTTCAACAAAGATTTGGTGTTTTGGTTTATCACTAAACCTTACTACCTTGTCTTCAATTGAAGGGCAATATCGTGGACCAGTACCCGTAATGAAACCACTATACATTGCTGATTTTTCTAAATTCTTTTGAATGATGTCGTGAATTTTTTGGTTAGTATATGCTAGATAGCAAACCCTTTGCTTTTCAAAATCCAAGTATTTGGGATTAAAGTGTGAAAAGCTTAATTTTGCATTAGTACCAGGTTCAATTTTAAGTTTTGAATAATCAATTGTGTTTTTCAAAATTCTGGGTGGAGTCCCCGTTTTTAAACGAATTGTTTGAAAATCTAATGCTTTAATTTGATTTGCTAATTGGTATGAACCACTATAAATTTCAGGTCCTTTTTTAAAAGCTTTGTGACCAATGTGAACCGATGCATTTAAAAAAACACCAGTTGTGATTATTAAATAATTAGCTTCAAAAAAGTTATTATTAACTGTTACTACACCCCTAATTTGGTTATTGATTATCTTTAATTGTTTAACCTCTTCTACAATCAAATCAATATATTGATTATCTTTAATTCTTTTCAAAAACCATTTGGAATAGTGAATTTTATCAACTTGCGCTCTTAAAGCTCAAGTACCTGCTCCTTTAGAAGTGTTAAGCATTTTCATTTGTAATTGGTTAGCATCTGCTGCAATTGCTTGCATTCCTCCAAGTGCGTCAATTTCTCGCGTTACTATTCCTTTAGCAGGCCCACCAATTGAAGGGTTGCAAGGCATATTAGCTACTAAGTTTTTATCAAGCACAAAAAGCGCTACACGATATTTTTTCTTAGCTAAAATAAATGCTGCTTCTATACCAGCATGTCCTGCCCCGATTATTAAACAATCATATTTTTTCATTTTCTTTTTTTAATGATATTTAATTCTAATTAAAAATAAATTAAATATGAATCTTAGTTATAAATAAATTATTTTGTTTAATTCTGATCTCAACATAGCAAATAAAAAAACACTCCAGTTATGAAGTGTTTGTAGGGTTTATTAAAGTGCGCTATTCTTTTATTTTCTTTGGCGTTTGTTTTGTGCTCTAATTTCTTTTAAATTAGTATTTGATTTTGCCAGTTTTTTACGCTTCACAATTAAATTAATTAAAATTCCAAGCATAATCGCGACAATTACAAGTGCAAACGTAATTGAAAGTGGTAGTGTTAAATCAAGAATTTTAGGTGATGAGTTATCATTGTTTTGATTGACACTCATAAAACCATTAAGGGTTGTTGAAAACGTCTTATCAGCTGCTGCTACGTTTTTACTTTGGTTGTAAGAAGGCACGACAATTTGCACATTAATTGTGTTATTCTTTGTGTCTTTTGTAATTGCAACATCATTAATTGAAGGTGTAAAACCATTATCACCATTAAAGATTGAAAGGTTTTTCACATATAAATCAAACACATCTTGCAGCGTAATTTGGTCAATTGGAATTTTTTTAAGTGATGCAATTCCAGTATCTAATGTGGTAGTTGTACTATTATCCGCAAATGCGAAGTTATACACATAATTTGCATTCACCCCACTCTTTAATCCGGTAAACACGGCACTGTGTTTTGAGACTGAAGTGCCAGTTCCAACTGATACTTGGATTATAATTCCATCACTTGTATCATTTTCTAAAACTAATGTGCTACTGTTAGCACCGTTTGCACTATAAAAACTTGAAAGACTCACTTGCCCACTTGAAATCGCATCTATTAATGCAGTTGGTGAATAGTTAGCATAATTGGCAATACTTGACGCAACACTAGATTGTGATTTAAAAGTGACACCAGATGCCGAATCACTGCTACCACTTAATGTATAAGTATTAGAATATGTGAAATTTGAAATGCTGCCATAATTTGGAAATGTTAAATCAATTGTTAAACTATTTCCACTAGTTTTCATAGAAACAGTGCGATCTAAATTTGCAGCAAGGGGAGATGCATTTAAAAAGGTGTTTGATAATGCCTTCAAATAATTAGCATCATCTTTATTTGTATTATACAAATTGATTACATCGTTTGCATTTGAATACAATAGTTCATCAACACTCTTTCATGATAAATACAAACCATTTGCAGTGGAATTTGTATCAGCTTGTAATCCATAGATTGTAATTGATTTTACTTCGTTTAGTTTTTCAACATTTTCAAAAACATCATAAACGTTATAAGTAACTTTTAAGTATAGTGTTCCCGTTGCATCATCCGCATCTGCTGATATGGAAATGATTCTTGATGAAGTTGCGGGGTTGACAGTATTTGTAGTATCAATTACCCCGTTTTTTGAAGTGTTAACGTTTCCTGCTTCATAAAGTCCAGTTCCCGCTCACCCAATTCCTCTAGTATCGCTTGATGTACTACCAGAAGATGGTGTTGTGCTTGCAGTTGCATTTGTGTTAGTTTTATATGCATTTGATCCCATATAAGTAAGATAAAGTGCTGGATTACCACTTGTATTACTTAAATATGTTCTTTGAGCTAATAAACTATAGATCCCTCCAGTCCCGTTTGCAGCTGTTGTTAGTGCATTAATCAATTGTGAAGGGGTGAAATCAGAAACTTTTACAGTATCACCAGATGCGGTTGAAGGAGCATTAAAATTAGGGTTTTGTTTTTTAATTGCACTTATACTAAAAGTTGTGTTTAAAAATTCATTACTGTTACTAGTAGTGTTAAAATCCATTACTGATTTATTACTTCCTAACCCTCTTACTAAATAAGTTACATTTGGAACTTTTCCACTAGCTCATTTAGTATCTTGTTTTCCATCATCTGATTTTGTAAAATCTACAGTTACCAATTGCACACCGTATTGTGATGCATCAGTACTTGAAATTCCGTATTTTGAAGTTAAATCATTTTGCGAAACGGTAATAATACTGCTTAATTTAGATTCAGTATCGGATGGTAAGATATCAGTACTATTCGCTTTGGAAATCATATTATCATACACATCTTGTGCAGTTAAACTAGAGCTTGTTTCATTTCTTAAAAAGTCACCAATTTGATCATTTGAGTTTCACTCAAAGTTGTATTTGTAAGGCAAAAATAAACCAGTAATATTTTTAGTAGTTCAAACATACTTTGATTCTACTGATTTATCATTAATTGTTACATTACCATTTGTTGTTGTGGTTGTACCTGTACCTTGTTGTGCTCCTGCCCCTGCGCCTGTACTACTAGTTCCGCTTGGATAAGCTTGCATACTAATTGAAGGAATTGATGTTTCTTGTGAGTCACTATATTTAATAGTAGTTGGTGCTTCAATCAAGGTTCTACCATCAATTTGATTAGTAGTGCTTGTTTGCCCTTGTTGAGAAGTTGAAGACGCACTAGTGTCAGGAGTTGGTACGCCATCTTTAAAATTAGTTTTAATTTGGTACACTAAAAAATTAACATAACCATTTGTTAATTCATCACTTCCATCAGTTGGGGATAAAATGCTAATCCCTCAGTTAACATCAAAGCTTAAGTTAGGAATTAAAAGTTGTTTTAATTGTGATTCTGTTACTGCGTTTGAAAATTCTTTCCCATATCAATCCAAGTCTTTGTAATTTTTGTTTAATTGAATTTCTAAGGTTTTAGCACTACTTTGTTGAGTACCACCCGTTCCACTAGCTGCAGTATCTGCAATTGCATTTAAGTTAGAATTGGATTTTTGAATCTTATTTGAATTTGAGACAATACTATTTGAAGTTGAAAAAGAAGCAATGGGGATAATTGCAAGTGCTCCTAAAAAAGTGCTCAGAATTAACTTTTTAAATGATTTTCTTTTCATTATTAATCCCTAACTTGTAAAATTTAAAAAAGTAAATTTTATTAATTAAAATAAACAAAACTTTAATTTTACACTAAAAAAATTATTTAATATAATCTAGTAATATTATCTAATATTATTTTTTTGCTTTCAATATTAAAATAAAGATGGGTCCTGCATTATTTTTGAACAATATATTAATTTAATTTAATTAGTTGGAGTCCTTTCTTTCATACAAATAAAAAACTTCACTTATTTTTTTAAGTGAAGTTTTAATTATTTATTTAAAATTCTTTTTTCTCATTAATTGGAGTTCATTATTTGTTTTATTAATTACAACTATAATTGCAACTCAAGCTACAAAAGCTAGAAAGATGCCAATTATTAATCAAATTAATAATGCACCTCCATATACCTCAAAATCAGCTCCAACACTCCCACAAATTGATATGAGCATCACAATTGCTATTAAAAGTGCTACAATTCCCACAATTATCATAATTAAAAACACTTTATTAGCACTCAAAATTTGACTTATGTCTTTAACCTCATCGTAACCCATTATGATTCCAACTGCTAGTAATACTACCCCCAATATGTCAAGCAATAGTTGGACTACTGCTATTCTTCTAACTTTTTTAAGTCTAGTAGTTACAATTGCATTTTGAAATTCTGGATTTTTAGTAGGATCACTGCTTTTAAAGCTTTGTATTTTTGTTGTTGGATAAATTGAGTTGCTAGAATACATTAAATTATTGCCACCATCTTGGTAAGATTGCTTATTGTCATCCATTTTATTTATTATTCCTTTTTTTGAATTAACAATTATTTTAACATTGAAACAGCAAATTACACAATAACTAATAATTTTAAAAAGAATTAATTAGTAATTTAATGATCATACAAATTTTTGTTTGCAATTTTAAATAGTTTTGCTCAAATTGTTCTGAACTAATGTTGTTTCAAATATTGTCTGACACAATTTTAATAAATGCAGTTGCAACTTTAGCTTTAAATGCAATTTGTTTAATTGCAGTTGCCTCCATTTCAATACAAGAAACTAAATTAAATATGGGGTTGCTAAAGTGTGATAGATTAAATAGATTTACAAAACTATCACAAGACGCACCATAACATTTTTTAAATTGAATTTGGTTTTTATTAAAAAGAGTTTCAATTTTTAAATTTAGTTGGTCATTATTTTCAAAGTACTTTTCTTCTCTAGGGATTTGACCTAACTCGTAATTGAAATAAGTTGCATCAACATCTAAATAATAGTTTCTTTCAAGTAGCACTATGTCAAGAAATTCAAAATCAGTTTTATTAGTTCCAGCAATCCCAATGTTAATTAAATAAGTTGGTGAAAATAGGCCAATTAATTCGGTCGTGCAAGCCGCTGCATTGGCTTTCCCAACACCACAAAAGACAAAAACAAATTTTTTATTATTTTTTTGTAACAAATAATATTTAAAAAAAGACGATTGATAAACTTTAAAATTCTTATCAATTTGGGCAATTGATGCAATTTCTTCCTCTTGTGCTAAAACAAAAGCAATCATTTTTTAAACCTTGTTTCTTTTATAGTAATCGATATAGAAATTATTAATTGTATCAAATGCAGCATTTAAATTTTTATGTGCTAATTCAATTCATTTTTTCCGCAACTCTTTTGCTTCATCATCACGGGTAGCAACTTTATCAGCAATAAAAATAATTTTAGAAAGTGTTGCATAATCATATGGGACTGTGTGGCTTTTAACTGCAGTTAAAACTTGGTAATCATTCATAAAAAAATTTTTTTCCATAAAATATGCAGAAACATAAGAGTGTAAAACTTTCCAAGAAACATAATTTTTAATTTTAAGTTTTTTAGCAATTTTTTCTTGGAGTTCTTTATCAAATTCCTTACCATAATCATGATAAAAACCAGCGACATAAGCTTTATTAATAAGCGGATAAAGTTTGTGGATTTTAGCAAGGTTTTTAGCAATATTGGCTACTTCTTGACAGTGCAATAAGCGGTATTCACTCATTACTTGTTGGCATCTCAAGTATGCATAGACCCCAAAATCATTTATGTATTTAATAACTTTGGGATCTAAATACTTTTTATTGGGTTTAATTCTTAATTGGGTAGAAGATGTTTTAATATTACATCCCCCTAATTTGATGTATGGGAAATCAATGTGAGCTTGAGGTTGCATTAAGTTATTCTTGCGGATGTGACTAATAATTTTAGCTTTTTCTAAAATAGTTTCATATCCATGCCAATTTTTAAATTGGTTAAGTTGGTCTTGACCAATTAAGAAATATAATTCACAATCACTATAGTTTTGCTGAAAATAACTAACAGTATCAACAGAATATGAAACTGCATGCCTTTTAAGTTCAAAATCAGATACATCAAATCGCAAGTTTTTTTGTGTTGCAATGTAAAGCATATCCAAACGTTGCTCACACGTTGCGTTGATTTGCTTTTGGTCTGGATGGGTATTACAAGGGACAAAAAACAATTTATCAGCCTTAATCTTTTTTAGCGCTTTATTGGCAATTTCAATGTGACCTTTATGCACTGGGTCAAAAGTTCCCCCAAAAATGATTATTTTCTTCATAATTTATTGTTTTATATTTACCTTAAAAATATAGTCTTTTAGCAAATTATATTATTAATAATTTTGTTTAATTCAGCTTCACCAATTACATTTGTGTGTTCATATATGACTTGGTTTTGAAAATAGACTCTAATTGTTGGGACAATTTCAATTGCTCAATCAATGTTATTGTCTTCTTTTCAAACATCTAATTTAGGGTCACTAATGTCTACAAAAATCGCATTCTCAATTTTGTTTTGTACAATAGTTTTTGCAATTAAAGGGACATTGTTAATGCAAAAAGGGCACCACGTTGCATAAAAAATAGTTATGTATTTTTTGTTTTGATTTAAGGTTAAAAACTGCTTCAAATTATTTAATGCAATTTTTTTAATTGTTTTTTCCATATTTTTTACCTTTTTCTTAAAGTATCTTAATAATTTTATTTTGGTTTTTGTTTTTATAAATAATGTTTTTAATATTAAAATTAATTAATAAGTTTTTTGTATGAAATGATTTAAATGAAGAAAAAATACANTATGAAATGATTTAAATGAAGAAAAAATAAAAAAGAAAAAAAATCAAAAAAGGGTAACCAAGAAATTATCAATGAAAACGTTGTTGATAAAGGTTTTGATTCTCATTTAAATCAGATTAGTCCAGAAAGTTTAAATCAAATAAATTCGCCAATTTCACCAATTCAAAATGAAGAATTTGTTTTTGAAGAAAATAATGAATTAGATCAACCTAGTAAATCATTATCAATTGATGATGCGATTCGTTTAAGTATTTTACGAAATAATCAAACGCATTTATTTAAAAAAGACGAATCGTATTTTTTAAAAAATGATAAAAAAATTTATGAAGTTAATGAATCTCCAATTGATTTGTATGGTGTCCCATTAGATATTAGATTTGATGAAAGTGAAGCAGTTAATAAAAACTTGGATTACCAAAATTTGTATTTAAAAAGGGATATTGATAATTTTAATCTAAGCGAAGATCATTTTTTTAAACATTATCAAAATGGTAGTATTTTCTATAAATTAAAAAACTTTGATTACAATTCTGATGTTTTTAGTTTTTTCAAAAATGATACTAAGTTTTTGCTAACCCAAAAGCAAAGTGATGAAAATAAATTTATAAACAATTTAAAAAGAGGTCAAGTTTTTAGTGAGTGAGAAGAAAATGATATTTTCAAACTTTTAAATCTAGAAAACGAAAATGATAGTTTCAAACAACAAGAATTAAAAAATAAAATTTATGCCTTAAATAAAGAATTAGAAGAACGCATTAAGAATTTGAATAATGATGAAATTAATGAAAAAAACGTTGATGAAATCAGTTATGCAAAACAAGTTATTATTGAAAAACAAAATGAAATTAGCGATAAGTTATATGAACTAAAACAAGATTTTGCTAACACTGAAATTTTGTATAAAGTGCAAAATCTTTATTGTGTTCCAATCGACCAAAACAGTCCTTATTTCTCTTATAAAATTGAAAACATTAATTTTAACATCCACCCCCACGATTCAATAGTAATTATTAGTGATGATTCAATCACTAACCAATTATTAATCGATGTTTTAAGAGGTGATGAACTTAAAACTAGTGGTTATGTTTACAAAAACCTAGTTCGTAAAAACCAATGGGTAGATGTTGAAAATGAAGATTTTAATTATTCTAGAATTAATGCAATTGAATTAAATGATGAATTAAAATATGGATTAATTAGTCCAAACTATTTATCATTTGGGTTGAAAAAGAAAGATAATGTTGCAGTTTCAATGAAAAAAATCTTTCAATCCCTTGAAAAGAACATAAACGAATCAATCAAAGAAAAACTCATTAGCTTATTCAACTTCGAAAGCGAGTTAAATAAGAATGTCTTTGAATTAAATGATCTAAATTTGGAAAAATTTAATACAATTTGTGATATTTTAATTGGTAAAAAACTTATCTTGATGAAAAGTGTTTGTCAGGGAATGGCATTTAATCAAAAAATGGAATTACTAAACTTTTTAAACAAATACTTTATTAAAAACAATGTTACATTAGTATATGCGAGTGATGATCTAAATGACATTAATCTAATAGCTAATAAAGTTATTGTTTTAAAAGCTGGTCAAATTGTGGGATATGATTCAATTGAAAATATCTTAACCCAATTTGAATCAATTAATAATTATGTAATTTATTGTTTCAAATATGTTGAACTTAAAGATTATTCACAAATTGAAGAAACCTCTGAAGTTAGTGAAGTTGAAAATATAGAAGACATTGTTGATTAAATGGCTTAAACACTATCAAATATTAAAAAAAAAGAATTATTTAAGATTTGCTAATTCTTCAATGACTTTTTTAATAAATACAGGGCTACTTATTGATTTATTAAACTTGTTTGCGTGTTGTACTAAGAAGTTAATTTCTTCACTCTCAAATTTAGTAATTTCTTTAAATTCGGTTCACTTTGTTGGTAAATAAATTGATTTAATAAATTCAAGCAATGCATTAATTGTTGAATCAAAATCATTAGTATTGAAAACATTAATTCCCATTTCAACAACTTTTTGTTTAAACCAAGATTGCTCATCCCCTTTTAAGATTAAATAAGTTGGGGTTACAAAAGCCAATCCTGCACCATGTGTAATGTCTCACAAACCAGAAAAAGCGTGTTCAATTGTGTGTACACTTCAATCAGTTTCACATTCAAAACTTCCAATTCCGTTTAGTGCCATACTAGTTGTTCATAATACATTTGCTCTTGCCTCATAATTGTTAGGTTCATCTACTGCAATTTTTGCTCATTTAACAAGCGTTTTCATATTGGCAAATAAATAGTTTTTAGTTCAATCAAAAGTTTTGTAGCCAAAGTATTGTTCCATTAAATGGGAGAAGCAATCAAAGATTCCACTAGCTGTTTGTCATTTATTAACAGAATATGTATAAATTGGATTTTCAATAGCAATTTTAGGAGTTGCAGAAACATTAAAAATCCCACCTTTTTTCTCTTTCAATTCAGGATTTGTAATGACACTTCCGCAATTGTTTTCACTCGCTGTCCCAGCAAGTGTGATAATGCTTACAATATCAACACTGTCATTTGTAGCACTTGATTGGTCTAAACAATATTGTCAGCAGTCTTTATAGTGGGGGTTGTTAATTAATACTCCAATTACTTTTGAAGCATCAATAACACTTCCGCCTCCAATTGCAAAAATAACATCAATTTTAGCAAGTCTAGCAAATTCAACACATTTATCAACTGTATCACAATGGGGATTGGGTTCAATACCACTAAATTCAACAAATGGTAAGTTGATTAAATTTAAAACATATACTAAATCATTGTAACTACCATTCTTTTTAACTGATCCGCCCCCGTATAAAATTAATGCTTTTGTATATTTTTGGTTTTTAATTGCTTTAATAGCATCATGCATTGCTGTTTTACCAAAAAAATAGTTTGGTCTTAAATATAAATTACTCATCTTTAACTCCGATATTTAAATTAGTTTAATCTAAAAAGAATTACCTTTATTAAATTATAAAATATTTCAAAAACTGTTTATAAATTTGATTAACATCATCTTTTGTTTTAATCTCATTCGTGATTATTGCGCTTTTATCAATTAACCTTGAATATAATGCAATACCGCGATTTTTTGCTTCAATTCCTGAATTTGAATGGGTATAAAATTCTAATAATACTGGAATAACCCCGATTTCAAAAAAATCAACTGCAGTTTTAAGGACACAACATTCTGTATCTAATCCCACTAAAAAAACTAGCTGGGGTAATTGGTTATTATTAATTTCTCTAAGCTTTTTTAATAATTCACTATTAACTGCAGTGTAAACGTATTTTGTCACTGAATGGTCATATTTTAGATTATCAACATAAGCGATTTCAGATTCTTTTGTTAAATAATTCCAATTTTGAAGTCTTGTAAATAAATTCGTGCTCAATTTTAGATTATTGACATATTTAGTAGCGATTTGGTAATCAAAAACACCCAAATTAGATAAATCTACAATTCTTTTCCCCACAGTTTTAGTATCTTGTGTTGTATTAAACCCGACTTGGTTGTCAATCATTATTAAAATTGTTTTAAAATTTTGCATCTCTAAACCCTCAAATTTTAGTTATTTGAATTTTATTTTTTGATTTTTTATAATTAAATATATTAAATTAAATTTCTAAATTATGGCAAAAAAAGCAAAACAAAAAAAAGATCTACCAGTACTTAAAAAAACATTTTCCAACCGTCGTGAATCGCTAGTATGGGAAAATAGTTTAAATGACTCTCTAGATCAATGGGACCAAACTAAAATTAACCAACAAAAACAAGCCGAAATTGAAAACTTTTTAGTCCTACAACAAAAAAGGGAATTAGAAGCTAAAGGTCAAAAACAAAAAATGTTTGAACAAAAAATGCAAGAGGAATTGCAAGCAGAATCTGATTCTTTAGCTAAAAGAGTGGTGGTAGATGAAAAAATCCGGAATAAAAAAAGAAAAGAAATTAAAAAACGTGATATTGCTTTCCGCAACAAAAGCATTTATGGATAATTTTTAAAACCAAGTTTATAACATTAAAAATGAAGGTATCAAATACCTTCATTTTTTTTACAATTAATTATTAATCTTATTAAAGCTAACGGTCGGCTTTATTGAAGTGTTTTCCAGAAGCTTTAGGTCCTAGTGAGAATCTTCCAAAGATGACCATAATTAATAGTGCACAAATAAACGGAATTGTTTTGTAAAGATATGAAGTTGCAGTATCTAATGATGTAATGTTTTGCACATATACATACAATAGTGCAAACACTCCACTCACAATAATAATTGGCGTTATTCTTCATGAACTAATGATTAGAATTCCAAGAGCGATATAACCTAATCCATTAACATCTCCTGTAAATGAATTTGTGTTAATGTTATAAGCAAATAAAGTTCCTGCAAAAGTTGCAATCATTCCCACAATAATAATTCCAATTCATTTATATTTGTTAACATTAATTCCTTGTGCATCTGCTGCATTTGGATTTTCCCCGATTGAACGGTATCTTAATCCAAATTTAGAAAATTTCATAAATACAAAGATGGCACCAATGATTAATAATGCAATGATAAAGCAAATAAATGCTTCAAAGTGAAATAATGTATTTGCACTTAAGCTTGAGTTGTAAATATACATACTCTTAAGTGTTGTTTGGCCAAAAATAACTTGTGAATTATCACTAATCAATAGTCCAATCCCAGGGGCAATTAAGTTAATTCCAGTACCCCCAACAATGTGGTCACATTTAAGTTTGATAACCGCAAATCCAAATAATGCACCAACAACTGTTCCCAATAACACTGAGATTAGCATTGATGCTAAATAGGTCATTGAGAAACTTAAGCTATTGGCGTCTCCCCCCATTGCTTCAAAAAAGACATTGGAAAAGCACATAAAGAAGATGGCTCCAAAGATCATCATTCCATTAATTGCAATGTTAACTATTCCCACACGTTCAGAAAGATAACCACTAATTGAAGCTAGCATAATGGCCGGGAATAACAACATCCAACTTGTTAAATATGATAAGTCCATAATTAAACACCACCCCCCATTCGCTTCATTTCAATATCATTAATTGTTTGCTTCAACACACTATAATCACTCTTATTCATATTCATTTCACGACACCAATTTAAAATTAAATACTTATGGTGGTTAAAAGCAATTCTTTTTGTAAGTGAATTTGAAAGATTATCTTGTGAATAATAATTAACTAAATTATCAATTGCTTGCAATTTAAAACTATCACTTAGTTTTAAACGGTCAAATTGGTAGTTCGCGTTAAGTGTTTCAATTTCATCGTGTAATTTTGTGTTAAAGAATTTTGTGAAGTACCAGCAAATTCGATAAAACATTAAACCTAATACACTTGGTTTTGAATTATCACTAATATTTAATTTTTTCTTTAAATATTCGTATTCAAACTTTTTATAAATTTTCTTTTTAGTAAAACAATACTTTTCATTAAGATCAAAGACTTTGTTTTCTAAATTCATATAGTTTTCACGGTTGCATTTACCGTGATAGTAATTCATAAACCATCTTCAAGGTTTAAAGTAGTTTAGTAATGTGTAAATTGCAACAATATACATTATAATTCCCATTACTAATTGAATTGTGTTAGTAGTTAAACCCGCAATTCCAGCCCCTGCATCTGGGAATGAGAATACAAATGAAACTAGCAAGATTCCCAAAGGGTTGTTTAATGCAATTAAACCAATTGCAATTCCATCAAACCCTTGAGAAGGAGTTGATGTCAATCCTACCCCTCCCATTCCTTGGAATGAAAGTCGTGGTGTCATTGAAGCAGTAAAAACAATCACGGCTAAGATTCCAGATAAAATCCCAGAAATTAAAAAGGCTGATAGTTGCAACATTTTTTGGTTATAACCAAAGTTTTTAGCAACATTCATACTGTGACCCATTGTTTTTAATTTGTGACCATAAACTGTGAATTTTAATAACACTCAAACCACAATGATACAAATTAAAGTAATTCCTAATGAGAAACCTCAACCATAGAATTGTCCATTTTGTGTAAATGCAAAGGCATTACTAATTGTTTTTGAATAGAATTGCCCATTACTTCAAGCACCTTCATCTAAAAATAATTTAGTACCATCAGCTCCGTTTGTTTGCATAATAGCACCAACAATATATAAAATAATTCAGTTTAACAAGATTCCTGTTACTACTTCGTTTACGCGACAATAGATTTTTAAAAGTCCGGTAATCAATGCTACAAATGTACTGCCCAACACTGCAAAAATGATTGTTAAAATTCAACCACCTGCTAGGTTTTGTGAACTTGGTGGAAAACTTAAAATAATAAAGAATGCAGTACTAGCCCCTGCTAGCATTTGCCCCGAAATTCCAATATTAAAAATCCCCACCTTCATACAAAAACTAAAAGCTAATGCAGCAACCGCATACGTACACATTTGCACACAAAAACTTTGGGCAAATTGATCATCACTAAACACCCCTTGAAAGATGTAAAAGAATGCATCTGCTTTGGTACCGGTTGCCGTGATGATAATAAACGAAATTAAAAACGCAATTACAATCGCGACAATTACCGACATTATGTTTCGCCGTGCTGACTTTTGTTTTGTTTGGTAAACAATACTATCTAAAAACGAACTTCTTTTATAGTATGCTCATTTAAAACTTCCCATATTCTAAGCTTCCTCCTTTGCTAATAAATTTCCAATAGTGCTTCGAGTCATTTGTACTTTATTCCCTTGTGCAATAATTCTTTTTCGACTCATAACCGCAATTGTATCGGCTAATGCTAGAATTTCATCCAATTCATAAGAAACTAATAAAATGGCATTGCCTTTTTGTTTTTCTTTAATTATTTCATTATGAATAAATTGAATCGCACCGATATCTAACCCACGTGTTGGTTGGGCTAAGATAATTAATTGGTGATCCTTTTGCATTTCACGACCCACAATCACTTTTTGCTGGTTCCCCCCGGATAATGATTTAGCAGTTGCAGTCCCATTAGCAGATCCTCTTACATCATATTTAGTGATGATGTCATTACTGTAATCTGCAATTTGGTAATCTACTAAAAAACCACTAGTACTAAAAGGTTTTTTATCAATTTGGTTTCCAGCCATATTTAAACGGCAATCATCTTCTAAATCCAATCCATATTTATGGCGGTCTTCTGGAACGTGACTAATTCCCGCATTAATTCTTTTTTTAATATTTAATTTGGAAATATTTTCCCCATTAAAAATAATGGAATCGGGATTCGCTTTTTTTAACCCTGAAATGTATTCAATCACTTCTGATTGCCCATTCCCTTCAATTCCCGCGATTGCATAAATTTCACCTGCGTGAATTTTAAAGCTAACCAGTTTTTTCTCTAATGAAGTGTTTTGCACTTCATTATTAACATTTTTACCTTTAATTGATGCAACTAAATTATAGGTAAATGATTTAATCTTTTTCTCGCCCTCTTTGAAAGCTTTTTCAATTGGGGGTTCATAATTTAAATCAAGGTTATTGACTTCTAAAATGACTTTGTCTTGGGTGTTTTCATTATCATAAGGTAGTGCTGCATTAATGCTTTCAACCACTTTACGACCCACCATAAATTCAGCCATTTTTTCAACACTAGTTTTGCTAACATCAATTGTTGCAACAAACTTCCCTTTACGAATAATCGTTGCTTCTGAAGCTACTGATTTGATTTCGTTTAATTTATGGCTAATGATAATAATTGTTTTGCCATCCTTTTGAAATTGTTTGACAATTTCTAAAAATGCAACAATTTCAACATCACTCAAAACTGCGGTTGGCTCATCAAAAATAATGATTTCTGAATCCCGAAATAACACTTTTAAAATTTCAATTTTTTGTTGTTGCCCAACCGATAGTTGACTAACTTTTTGATCTAAGTCTAAATTGAATTTATATTTTTTAATTAGATTTGCAACTTTTTTGCGATCATCATTTTTTTGCATAAAACCAATTGAGTTAGATCTTTCAGATCCCAAAATGATGTTGTCAAAAACTGAAAAATTCTCAACTAATTTAAAGTGTTGGTGGACCATCCCGATTTTATAAGCTGATGCATCTTTTGAAGATTTAAAATTTATTTTTTGGCTATTAATATAAATTTCACCAATATCTTGTGAATACATCCCAAATAAAATGGACATCAATGTTGATTTACCAGCACCATTCTCACCAATGATGGCATGAATTGAATTCTTTTTAACAAATAAATTAATCCCCACATTTGCTTTTATGGCACCATTTAAAAAAGATTTGTGAATGTTAACCATTTTTAGTGCATAATCAGCATTTGGATCTTCTTTAATCGTATATGCTTCAATTTCTTTTTGAGTTAAAGCATTTTCGCTATTTTCATTATTGATAAAAGAATTTAATTGAGTTTCTTTTTTTAAATTAATTTTGTTATATTCTTCCATTAAATCCTCCTATGTCTTTTTAAATTGGGTTAACATTGCACGACTTCAAGCAACTGCGGTAGGGTTAGCACCCCCAACCCATTCAGCATTAGGTGAAGCAACTGGGTATTCACCACCGGTAATCCCTGGAAGGAATTTAGATAAATTTAGTGTTAAGAAATTGTTAACACCATTTGCATTATTATAAATTCCTCATTTGCCATCACCTAGTGGTCCGTTTAATGAAGCACTATCTTCTTGTGTTTGTAATGTAATAGTACTACCATTATTTGAAATTGATTGTGGTGTTACTATTGCATTATCACCCACAGTTAACAATTCACCATATCTTTTAATAACATTGTCATCTGGACTTAATGCTTTTGCTCTATCATTGCTAATTAAATCTTGAAGTGATACATTGCCATATGTATATTTTGTATTCGATCAAGTTTTTAAAGCATCAGTTGTAATTGCAGTGGTACTATCAACTCAAAAAAACGGGTCAATCACATATTGCAATCCTGCGTCTGAAATCCCTACAGATCCATTCGCGATTGTACCAACGTTGTTTCAGCCCAATCCTTTTCAGCCATCAATACCAGCAGAGTCTTTGTTGTTTTGGTTATCAACTACTGCTTCTAAAACTCCAGCAACACTGCTAGTTAAGTTTTTAATTGAAGAAAAAGGAAGTATTTGGTTATTGTATCCAATACTTTGACCTGGGTTTCAATCAAATTTAGTAGCAAGTGAAGAAATTTCCTCTTGTGCACTATCAACACCAATCGCAATTGCCCGTGCTAAGTTTTCGCCTTCCCCTGCAGAGTCACTTGAAATTTCACTCACTACAAGCGAAGTTTGCGGCCCCGCAATTGGGAATACTGCATTAGCACCATTTTGACGCATATCTTTAGTTAAGATAGTAGCTTTTGGCTCATTTGCATTAAAACTAGTTGAGACAAAATCATTAATATTACCACCTGTATCTCTTCCAGAATTTGGATTAACTCAGTGAATTGGTACAGTATCTTTTATAAGTGGTTGTAAAATTTGGTTCCAATAGTGAACTCCTAATCTAAAACCACTTAAATAACTTAAAGTACTTGGAAGTGCTAATCCAACAAACCCAGATACTCCCAATCCTGTTTGACTAACCCCTTTCATAAAATCATTTTTATAAAGGTTTAGATAAACACAAGTGGCAATTCCTGCTAAAAATGACCCATCATCGGCACGATATGAGATGCTTGAAACATTATTTGGAATTGAAGCAAATGAATTTACAGAAGTGTCAATTGTACCATCAGCAGATCCTGTCATTGCACCATCTACAAAAATAAATCCGACATCATGATTATCAAAGAAGTTTTTTCAATCAGCATATTGTGGTAAAGTAGATGTAATTTGTTGTAGCGCGTTTTGTTGGTTATACCCCGTAGCTACAATCAAATTAGAACCATTCAAAACTGCATATTTATAAGCTGTTCTTCTTGATTCATCATCTTCCCCCGGTCTTTTCCAAAGTCCACTATTTTCACGAACACTTTTAGAATCTGGTAATGTTACACCTTGGACATCCTTTACAAATTGAGTCATTCCATCATATGAGGATTGACTAAAAGATTGGTCAGCCAAAGTTGATGTATTATCAGATACTATCAGTTGTACTGGTGACTGGTAAGTTAATGGAGAGCAAGAGGTTGCAAATGCAGTTGCAAACCCTGCAATTATTACAATTGAACCGAATTTAGATATATTTCATTTTTTATTGAACATTTTTATCGTTATTCTCCATAGTTTATAAATTTTCCCTTTTTTTATTTTTTGCAACTTTATTTTAAGACAAATAATTTATATTATTTTTTGAAAAAGAAAAAATTTAATCGATAAAAAGCAAAAAATCAAAGAGTTTAAAATTTAAAAGCTCTTTGATAAAAAAATTACTTGTTTTGCAGTATTTGCAAAACAAAAATAAAAAATACTTGTTACAAATTGTAACTAATTTAAATCAATTATATATGCAAAATGATAAATTGGATTAACTTTTTTTGTTATCATCTTTTTTAATATCTTTGTTATTAATTTGAATGATTAATGGTTTTCTTTCAACCTTAATCTTTTTAATAACAATTTGATCATTTTGCAATTTATTATTTTTGTTGTTTTTCATTATGAAGAATACCAGTTTTCTAAATTATACATAAATAAAAATTGCAACTTGTAATAATACAAAGTTGCAATAAATTTATTTTTTATATACAATCTTATAATTTTAGTAAAACAAACAGGATTCCTAACACCAATAAAATTGTACCAACCGCATAAAAGGTAATGTTACAATAAAGAATTTTAGTTTTATTTATTTTAATAAAATAGAGTAGCAACATAATTGCAATGTATGTGATTAAAATAAAGGAACCTAAATAAACAAAGACAACACCAAGCCTTGATACTGTTTGAATGGCTGGAATGGATGATATATTTTGGTTTGATTCACTTGATGCACTAAGGTCTAGATGGGGAAATCCATTAAGATGAACATTAGGTGCAAAGTAAGCTACAGTTAGAAAGATTCAAACTAAAAGTAATATAAATAAAAATGATTCTGCAACTGCAAAAATAACTTTTCTATTCATAATTTCCTCAAAAATTTAAATAAAAAGGGATATGTTGTTTCTAAAATACTAAAAACATATATTTTAGAAGATAACTATATATTTAATTTTAAAAATAAATTAATAAAAATTCAAATTATGGAATTAAAAATTTAATAAAGTTGTATAAATATAAAAAAGGGCTGCATTAAATTTTAATTTTTATTATTTTTTGCTACAATATTGGTTATGAAAATCGAAAAAACTAAAAAAATAAAACAAAAAAAGCTGCAAATAACAAAAGGTAAAGTTGGGGTTGTTTTTAGTTTTTTGTTTGCAGCAATCTTCGCAATAATTGGTTGTGTGTTGACTGCAGTATATTTCAAGAACTTCCAAATTTATGAAAAACTAGCATCTAGTTGGGCTGGTGGTCCTGGATTTGATGCATATGTTGCACAACACAATACAAATTACAGTTCCAATATGAATGCTACTGGTAACACTTGAGTTTATGCTGATTATAAACTTTTCGCAGT
This sequence comes from Malacoplasma sp., assembly GCA_021444005.1. GTDB lineage: Bacteria > Bacillota_I > Bacilli_A > Mycoplasmatales > Mycoplasmoidaceae > Malacoplasma. The sequence goes on along the minus strand of JABUSB010000005.1, from coordinate 87,924 downwards.
TGGAATTGCATTTATTATCATTGGAGTATTGCTTGTTATATTTTCCATTTGATTAATTAATTTTTTAAAACATAGAAAGCAATTGCAAAACAACAATTTAGAAACAGCTAATCAAATTGAGAATAATCAAGTTGTACAAATTGGATTACAACAAGAAAATGTTGTTAAAAAGAAAAAAAGAGTTTTAAAAAAGATTAAATAATAATAAAAGCGTTAATTAAACAAAAAAAGACTTTATCAAACTGGTAAAGTCTTTTTTTATATCACTAATCAATAAAAATTATTTTGTTAGTTGAAATATAACATCTTTTGCAAATTAAATGCATTCATAAACATTGAACAATAATTAGATAGCATCCCGAAAAAGACTAATGAATTTAATAAAACCCCGCTTGCTGGCAAAAAGAAGACAAACATTCAAAGTAAATCAGAAATTGAAAAGAAAATGATTGCTAGCAATTGTATTAAAGAGTGTTTGTCTTTAACTGAAATAAAAATCGAAACTGCATATGCTAAATTCGAAAATAAAAGCAGTCCATAAAAATTAGCTATTACCCAATACAAAATGTTTTGTTCAAAAACCTTTAGTGCAAATAATAAGTTAATTAATAAAAAGATGAAAACATAAAAAATTAAAACATATGGTACTCTTTTTCAAATTATCTTTTTGAATAAAAAACAACTTGCAAAATAAAATGCTAGAGCAACAAATGCAATGATCATTGCAGCTAATAAACTAAAGCAAACTGCAATTTCTTCAACAAAGCATAAAGCAATAAAAGCAAAGAATAAATAATGTTTAGTACGTCTTTTAAAAGATAATTTGTATAAGGAAATGATTGCAGCTAAAAAATACATCAAACAAGTCAATCCTCTAAAAACTGGGTTGATAATTAAGTTGTAGCTACTTTCAATCAATCCAATGTTGGTTGCAGTATTAATTCCATAACTCACTATAAAAAAGACTGCAGCTAAAATAGTACATATTATTACAAAAATAAATTTGCGATAATATGCAACTTGGATCCTTCAATCAACTTTGACATTATTCATTTATATTTCTCTATATTTCAACTTTTTAATTTATATCTAATATTACCTATTTTTTTAAGTTTTGATAAAAAACTTAATTTATCAAAAATTACACAAAATCCTATAAAAACAAAGCATTACAATACTTTATTTAATTTTTATAGTTGATATTACATCAAACTTATAAGTTAATTCATTAACTAGTTTTTTAAGATTAATGAAGTTTATTGTAAGGATTTGAAACATAATTGTTTTATTTTTTTTATCACAATTAACCTCCATTTCAACTAATTCAAAACCCTTGCTTGTAATGAATTGGACAATTGCATTAGTTTTAAAATTAGGGCTGGAGATGTTAACAAAAAATGTTGCATTATAATTGCGATTAATTTCTTTTAGTTTTTCCTCATCTCATTCTAAAACATATTTTTTCGCTTTCTCTGAAATTCTTTCACAATCAAATTTATGAATAAATAAAATGGATTTATTCAAAACTCCCACAATCTGCATTCCCGGAAGTTTAGTACAACAATTTGTGAAATTAATTTTTTTAAAATTAAAAATGTTTTTGTTTTTAATGTTGTAATTGGTTAGTTCATATTTTTGTTTACTATCTAACAATTGGTTATAAAACTTTTTCCAATCCTTAGTTTTTGATAAAAATTTGTAAATCACATCCTTATTAGGATAATCTTTATAAAATGTTAAATATTCTTCAAGGGTATTAAAGTTTAAAAAACTTAGTCTTCTTTTAATTTCTTTAGCACTCTCTAAATTAGAATGGAGTGCATTTTTAAGTTCTTTAATTAACTTTGTTGCTTTTTCATTTTTATTTAAATTTCGAAAGATTTTTTTAGCATCTTCAAAAGTTGCAAACTCTTCCCAACTCGCATCAGCTTGAATTTCATTTTGCGAATACTCAAACGTTAAAATATCATCTTTGATGGGGTTGTAATTAAGCGCAACTGGGACTCCTTCTTTAAAAACTTTTTTTAAATATAAAATTTGGTCGACATTGTAACGAAAAGCTAAATCAAGCACTGTTGACCCTTCATTAACGACATACCATTTATTATTGTTAAGTAATAGAACATCAAAAATCTTGGTTAATTCAATACTTTTAATTCTCGTAGAAATTTCTTTATTAGTAGCTTGGAAGATGTCAAACATTAGTTCATTAGTTAATTCACTATCTGTGTCTTCAAAGTTTTCCTTATAAATTCAGTGGGCTGCAATTCCATAATTTGCTAGTTTATCCATTAATTCATTTCGAATTTGAATTTCTAGCATTACCTTTCGGTAGGTAATTGTAGTGTGTAATGATTGGTATAAATTCAGTTTAGGAGATGAAATATAGTCTTTGAATGTGTTGGGCATAAATGTGAAGTTAATGTGAATTAATCCCAGAATTTGGTAACACGTAACTTCATCACCATCAACCACAATTCTGACAGCAAAAATATCATTAACATCATGGATGTTGATTCCCTTTTCAATTTTTTTATAAACCGAATAAACTCCTTTAACCCGCTCAATAAAAAAATAGTTAATTTTAGTTTCATTTAAAATTTCTCTGATTTGGGTTGAAATCGAATTTAGTGAATCCCGGTTTTGTTTTAAAAGTTTGTTGATTGCCTCTTTGGTATTTTTGTATTTTTCGGGTTCTAATACCGAAAATGCTAAATCTAGTAATTGTGTTTTTTGTTGGTAAAGTCCAAGCCGGCCTGCAATGTTGGCAAAAATACTGAAAGTCTCGTTTGCAATTCTTAATTGTTTTTCCCTTTTTAAATGAGTGATTGTTAGCATATTGTGCATTCTGTCAGCAATTTTAACAATGATGGGACGAAGGTTTTTGGAAATACTCATAATGACACGAATGATGTATTCTGAATTGTCATTATCATAAATTTGCTTACTCCGGTTTTCCCCCGAAATTTTAGAAACTTTAGAAACTATTTGGACCATTTCTAAAATGTTTTTCCCAAATTTCTTTTCCAACAACTCATTACTACAATCCGTATCTTCTAACACGTCATGAAGCAGACCCGTAATGATTGTTGGTACATCCATTTTTCACTCTGCTAAAAAAATCGCGGTTTCTAAAGGGTGAATAATGTAGGGTTCCCCACTCTTTCTTGTTTGTCCACTATGTTTAACATCAGCAAACTGGAATGCTTTTTTGACAAGTTTAATTTCACTTAAACTTACTCCATTACTTTTAAGCATTCCAGCAAGGACTAAAAATCTTTTTTTAATATTCCCCTTAAGCATTGTTTTCACCAACGATGATTATTTTTTATAAAAGTTTATAAAATGTTATCTCTTTGCTTTATTATATTGTTAGTTACAATATATTTTTATTGTTTTGACACTAGAATTTTATTATATTTATCTTTTTGACATTACATAAAAATAGAACTGAATAAACAATATAAACTTTTCATAAATTAAAGAAATACAAGGAATTTTAACGATGTCTAAAAATCATAGTACAAATCAGGTTAAAAACCAAAATAATCAAGAAAAAAACAATAGCAAAAAGAAAGAAAACATTAAAACTGATCTTGATTTAAAAAAGGATGAAGCCGATTCTAAAAAAGCAAAACCATATGTTGATATTAAAAAAATCCCAGATGCTGAAAAAGTGGATTATTCGCGTTTTAAAAATATTGAAATTTCCAATGAGTATAAAAATGAAAAAGATACTACATATATTTTCGCAGTTGGTGGGTTAGATGAAGTTGGAAAAAACTCATATGCTATTGAGTATAATGAAGAAACAATAATGGTAGATTATGGAATTAAGTTTGCAAGTATTGATTTATTAGGAATTAATGGAATTATTGCTAACACCACATATTTTAATGTTAACAATCGCCCCATTGATATGCTTGTAATCACTCATGGGCATGAGGATCACATCGGGGGAATTCCATATTTATTGCAAAATAGTGAAGTTAAAAAAATTGCAGCTCCATTACTTGCATCGGAGTTGATTAAAAGAAGGTTATCGGAATTTAAAAATTTAAAATACAATCCTGAAATTGTTACATTTGATGACAATTCCAAATTAAGTACAAAATACTTTAAGATTGATTTTTTCCGTGTGTGTCACTCAATTCCTGATTCTTATGGAGTATGTGTGGGTGGCCCAGATGGAAATATTATCAGTGCCGGGGATTACCGATATGATTTTGGTAAGTGTACAGATGACACTAACATTCACAAACTTGTTGAAATGAGTAATCGTGGCATTGATATCTTTTTATCTGAATCAACCAATAGTGACCAACCAGGATTCAGTCCAAGTGAAGATAACATTATTAATAACATTGAAATGCTTATTAAAAAAAGTAAGGGAAGGGTGTTTGTAGCAACCTTTGCTTCCAACTTGGGTCGAATTGAAAAAATTATTGAACGCGCTGCAAAACTGGGACGTCGTGTGTGCATTATGGGACGCAGTATGGAAGCTAATATTAAAACCTCTAAGAAATTAGGGTATTTAAAAATTAGTGAAACCGATTTTATTTCTGCTAAAGAATTATATGGTGTTAAAGATAGTGAAATTTTAGTAGTACTAACCGGTTCTCAAGGTGAGGAAATGGCTGCACTTAACCAAATGGCTGAAGGAAAATACCAAAAGCTAAAACTAAAACCATCAGATACAGTTATTATGTCTAGTAACCCCATTCCAGGGAATTATAAAAGTGTGGAAAAGCTGGTTAATAAGCTTTTCAAGCAAGGGATTACATTACACACTAACAGTCCTAACTTTCGCATTCACTCTTCAGGACACGCTACTATTCAAGAATTGCAAATGATGCTAAAAGTGATTAAACCAAAGTATTTAATGCCAATTCACGGGGAATCAAAAATGTTATCTGCTCTTAAAAGAAATGCAGATCAAATTGGGATGGATAAAGAAAACGTTTTCATATTAACCAATGGACTAAAAGTAAAATTGAAAAACCATAATTTAGAATACACTAATATGCGGATTGATGCATCACCAGTTTATATTGATAAAAAAGTAACTTCAATTTCAACTACTGAATTGATTAACAAAAGAAGACTGCTAGCAGAAGAGGGAATATTTAACATCATTACAATCATAGATTTTGAAAACCTTAAAGTTGCCAAAAACCCAATGATCACAACTAGAGGTTGTTTTTATGCAAAAGATTGTGCTGCATTAATTTCTAAAATTTCTTTTAGCATTCGCGAAGAAATTCAAAAATTATTGCAAAATGACAAAAACACCCCTGAAAACACAATCAAAGAATCAATTGCTAGAATTGTTAAATTCTATGTTTGGAAGAACAAAAAGAAAAGCCCGATTGTTGTCTCAACAATATTGAAATCATAATTAACAACTTTTTTTAGTTTAAATTTCTTTTAGCACTACCTGATGTTACTGTTTTTTGGACAAAGCTACGTACTAGGGTTAATTGAATTGGTTGCTTGTTAACCAATTCATTTTCTTCTAACCCAAATTTAATATCTTGTAACAAAACTTTGCAATCATCGTCGCTTAACATTGATGCATCAACAATTATTTCAATTTCACGACCAGATTTGATAACATAGGCTTCTTGTACACCTTTAAACTCTTTACAAATCTTTTCCAATTCATAAATTCTTTTAAAATAATCGTCGTTGGAAACAATTCTAGCCCCTGGACGGGATGCACTTAATTTATCAACAACCTTGACAAGTGCAGCATAAGGGGTTGAAGGCAAAACTTTATTGTGGTGTGATTCGATTGCATTGATAACATAATCTTCTAAATGGTATTGTTTCGCAATTTGGACACCAGAGTTGACGTGATCATTATCAACTTCAAAATCGATTGCTTTGCCAATATCGTGGAAAAAAGCTGCTTTTTTGGCTTTTGTAGAATTGATTTTCAGCATTTTTGCCAACTGTGCTGCTAACACAGCGCACTCAATACAATGCAGTAATACATTTTGGGTATATGAAGTTCTAAAATTTAGTTTTCCCACAATTGGATAAAGGTTTTTGTTAACATCGAAAATGTTTAATTTATTTTCAAGGGCATTTTTGCCAATTTCGTAGCATTTTTTTTCAAAGTTTTTTTCAACTTCTTCATAAACGATTGAAATTTTGTTGATATCAATATTTTTTCTTTCTAAAAGTTTTTCCATTGTTTGTTTTGCTTTTTCACGGCGTATTGGGTTAGGAGAAGAAATGGTAATTGCTGCCATATTTGGTTCAATGATTAAATCGGTTTTTGTAGTTTGTTCAAAATGGCGCTTGTTTCTTCCGTCTTTCCCAATTATTTTACCTTTAATGGTTTCATCACTTAATTTAATGGTAAATGAGAATTTGTTGCTTACAATGTCTTCAACATGGGATTCCATTGCATTGATCATCATATAAATTGCTTTATCACCTTTTTCGGCAGCAAGCTCTTTTTCAAAATCAGCAAGCATTTTAATTTTTTGTAAATTTAATTTCTTTTTAAATTCATTTAATTCTGCTTCCATTTTTTTATTTTCCAAACTAATTGGTGCTGTAGAAGCAACATTATTTGGAATGCTTAAAATTTGATTATTTTTATTTTTAAAATAATCAATTCGGAAGCCATCTTTTTTAATCATATTTCTTGTTTTAATTCGAACAATTTTTTTCTTTTTCGAATTTGATCAAATTACATAATAAACAAAAAACCCAATTAAACAAAACAACAAAATTAAAATCATTGCAACTAAGACAATTTCTAAATTGTTCACAACAATCCCATTAAGTTTTAAATATGAAAAAATCTATTAAAAAGTAAAATGTCAAATTTATTATATCTAAAAAAGATTATTTACTTAAA
>JABUSB010000005.1:39349-80666 GCA_021444005.1 Malacoplasma sp. | reverse complement strand
CCCTGAAAGTTAAGCAATTTAATAATTCAAATGTTTTAGTCTATGGAAACACAAATGATAATTGTGCATATTTGTTTTTAATTGATAGCACTAGTGGCACAATTGTAAAAAACTCACTTATTATTTCCCAATCATGAATTAATAGCAATACTTTAATCAATGATGCAATTTAGCAACAGTAATAGATGAATCAACCATTATTGTTAGTCCATCCCAAACACAAGCTTCTAAAACTTCATATGATTATTATTTATCTTTTAGCCAAATTAGTTTTGATACAAATTTTAATCCTACTATTAAGACTTTTAATCAAGTTGCAATTGGGAAGTTTACCAACTACATTTTTGGTGAAGTAATCGGGGTAGTTTATCAAAATAACCAATATATTTTTGCATTTAAATACTTAAAAAACTATAACACTTATTGCGATATTGGGATAATTGATATTTACTTTACAATTGCGAATAACACTTTAAAAACAACTGCTTTTAAGCAAAATTATCCAGTAGAATCAACCAATACTGGAAACACAATTTTTGATTTTATTGTTTTTGCTAAAAACATTAGTGCATCGCAATTGCTACAACAAGGGTTTAACATCAATAATGACTATGATCTAAAATCATTTTTAAAAAATTACACTAACAATTTTTCAGTAATTTATTCATTTCAAAACACGATTCCTCAAATGTTTATTTCATTTAATTGGGGCAAACTTGATACAAATATCACTCCAAATAATGAGTGAGTTAATAAAATCTTTGTAGCCACTTTTGATGATTCTAATAATCAATTGCCATACATTACTACCTACCAATTACCAACTAATTTAGGGTCAAGTTCACAAAGCAATTTTAGTGGTCAAATTTTGGGAATTTCTAACTTAATCGGTTCTCAAAATACTAATTCTTTACCATCTGCTGTTGTGTTAAGTACTAGTAATGATCAAAACCAAAATAGTATTTGATTTTCTTTTTTAAAACTTGACAAAAGCTTTGATAAAACTGCAAATTCGACAACATTAGACCAATATCAATTTTGAAACAAATGGGGGTCTTATAATGCAGGTGACAAAATTGCATACAATTTTAATGCAGTAAATAATGGTGTTAAAAATAACTCAAGTTTTTATTATGTGCAAATTCAAAAAGAAGATAGCAACAACACAGTTAGTACTAACAACTTCTTTTTTAGTTTAGAAAAACAAAATGACAATATATTTAATTTAGTAAACTTGTATTTAAATGATTTTCAGATTGGATTGAGTCAAAGCCAACTAGAATCCAATTATTGTGCAACCAATGTTAACAATAATTTCAATCTTGATTCGATTAGCAATCCAAATTGTTGAATCAACAATAATTCTAAAAATGATTTTTTACAAAGCTATTTACAAGTATTATCATTCCAAGTATTAAATGATAATACTATCAACACTGCTACAAAACCAATAATTGATTCATCATTAATTGATTTGGACAAAACTACAAATAACTTAGTACAAGATTCATTAAATGCAACAATAAAAGGTTCAATTAATGTTGTCTTAAATAACTGGTGAAACAATGAAACTACCACAATTGTTAAAAACATTAATTTAACACTTAATAAAGCAGACGAATTTCATTTTGATCTATCAACCATAAATGATAACCGATCTAAATTTGTTGAGTCTAAATACAGTATTTCTGATTTTAACGCAATTGCTTTTTTAAATGATGGATTAGAAAGTTATAATATTTCACTACCTTTAAAACAATTGCTACTTAATCAATTAGATCAAAATAATAACCAATTAATTCAGGTGACTAAAAATAGCAATAGTGTAACAATCAATTATGATTTGTCATCACTTAAAATTGATTCTGCAATTATTCCTTTAAACTTACAATCTGGTAAACTAACATATTCTAATTTTGCAAATACAACTAATAATGATTTAACTTACAATAATTGAATATCAAGTCAAGAAAATGTAAATTTACCCATTTGAATCATTCCAGTAATTATTTTTGTTATTCTTGTATTAATCCTTATAATTGTCATTTTATTATTCAAAACATTTAAAAAGAAAAAGAAATTTAGAACTATAAAAAAGATGAAAAAAAGTTAATCCATTCTTTTTTTGGTTTTATAAAAAACCTCAAGAAATAATTAACTTTTTTTGTTGAATATATTTATATTATTGAAAGACATTAATGAGCAAAAAAGCAGGATTTATTTTTGTTTGTTAAAGACATTTGCTAATCTTGTAACCGTTTGAATCAAAAATACAATAAATTTCCTTTATAATTTTTTTGAATGTAGGTGCAACAATGGAACGGATTGCTGTTTTAAAAGAAATTTCTAAAAAAGCTAATAGTGCAGCAAACTTTTGGATTTTTGGAATAATCATCTTTATGGCTGGTTTATTATTATTTATTTTAAGACCAACAATAGTTGATGCATCATTTAATATTTCTTCTGTTGCTGACTTTAACGCCCAATATCAAAGCAAACAAAATTTATCAATTGCCCTATTATATAGTAGTTGTGGGCTAATGTTGTTAGGTGGTATCCTTTCGTTCCTTGTTGGGGAAACAATTGCGGGTTATGCTGCTTTTACTGCTTTTAAACTTAAACTCATTAAAAACAAAAATGAAGAAACTAATTTTGATTATACTGGAATGGCAATATTGTCATGTTTTCTATTACCATTCATATTTTTATATGTATTCAAATCAAATGTTGATAAAGAAATAAAGTATTTATCGCGAAAGAAAGAGACAATTCAATTTGAAGAAAATAATTTAAATGCACCTGTTTTCACTAATGAAGAGGTTCAAAATGAAATTTCTTTTAATACATGAAATGAAAATGAAACTGAATTGAAAGACAATGATGATTTTTCACAAGAATATGAAATTGTTAATGATACAAATGCATTTGATTTAAATCAAGACATTGATCAAGCTCCTGATAACATTTACTATGATGCAAAAAACAATGAAATTGTTGAAATTATTGAGGTTGAACAAATCCCTAAGTCTCCAAAAAATAAAACTAATCGAAAAAAGTCTAATAAAACAAATTCTAACAAAGGTTCAAAAACCACTAAAAGTAAACAAACTAAAAAACAATCAAAAAATAATTCAAAATCAAATTCTAATTCTTCAAAAGCTAAAAAGACTTCTGATAATTCGAAAAGTTTACAAGAAGATAAACTTGATAAACTTGATGTAGTAAATGACAAATAAAATGATTATTAATAAAATCATAGAGTATTCCTTTTCTTTATTTTTGTTTTAACTAAATTCTTGCACATAACTTAGTGGTGAATTTTATTCGTTATCCTGTTTATTGCGTTCATAAATAACATTTTGTGCTTGCACTAGAATATTTTGCTTTAACCAGTTGAATGCAATTGCAGCTTTATTAACTGCTAAAAATAGCATTTCACCATCGTTTTTTAAAAGTTCAATTCAGTATTTGCTATAAGGTTTGTGGTCAAAACCAATTGGTTTAATATTATATTCTTGAAAGACATACATTTGGGTTAAAGCCACTACTAGTTCTTCAAAAGCATAATCCTTTTCTGAATATCAAGGATTTTCATTTATTTGATTGTTTTGGTTTTGTCATTTGCTAGCATGACTCAATTCGTGAATTAGTAGACTAAGCATTGCTCCACTACTTTCTGTTTTTGTTTTAAGTGGTAAATTAATTTGGTTAACAACATTTTTTTGTAATGGTTTATAGCATGGTGTTTTATCAATTAAACTCAAAACAATCTTAACTGGTGAAATATCCAAGATCTTGTCAATAAATACATTTAAAAGTTTTTTAGTCATCTTGATTTGAGTATTTTCAAGTGGTGGCATATTTTCAATTTGTAATGCATTAAAGACATCAAATACTTTAATAACTTTAGATTCTGATAAATCTGGTTTTTGTTGCCCATAATAAATTAATGAAATTGGTTTAGCACTTTTTTTAATTTTTAAATCTAAACTTTTAGCTTGATTAAATGTTAACCATCGGGGATCTTTATATTGGCTTCCCCAAATTGATAGCAATATTTGATTACAACCCATATATGCTTTATTAGTTTTGAAGTTAAATGATTTAATAGGTAAATAATTTGGATTCCAAATCGCATTAAATTCATTTAAGTTAGCAATGATTTTTTCAACTAAAGCAGTTTTTATAAACTCAATTGATTTAAACATTGACCACCTCTTTTGAGTTGTTTTGCTTATCAAACTTAGAGATGAATTCAATTCCTTTTTCACTTAAACTTCTTCCATTGATCGACTTAAAAATCAAATTCTTTTTAATCAAAAATGGTTCAATTTTATCTAATATCGTTTTTTCATCAACATTAAGAATTTGGGAAATTGTTTTTAGTCCCACTTTTTTATTTGCTTTAATACATGATAAATAATTAAGGTCAATTTCATTTAATCCATATTCATAAACTCCAATGTTTTCAAGTATCTTTTTCGTACTTAAATTTTTTTGTGCTAAAGCATAGTCGATGTAGCGGGACAAAATTCTTTTAGCAATTCTGGGAATTCCTTTAGATCTTTTTGCAATTAGATCAAGGGCAGATTCGTCAACTTCTAGCTCGCAAACCTTTACAGCAAAATTTAAAATATTGAGAATTTCTTCTTCCTGGTATTCGCCAATATTAATCACAATTCCAAAACGTTCTTCAAAAGGCGTGGGGATATTACCTAATTTAGTAGTTGCTCCAATTAATGTAAACCGAGGAATTGGTACAGTTGTAGTTTTTTTATTATATTCTTTACCAATTTCGATATTAATTAAAAAGTCTTCCATTGCAGAATATAGTAATTCAAAGCACTTCTGGTTAATTGAGTGAATCTCATCAATGAAGATAACACTATTTTCTTTTAGTGAATAAATTAAGTTAATAACATCACTTTTTTCTTGCAATTCTGGTCCTTGAATGATTTTTAATTTTTGGTTTAACTCATTAGCTATAATTCGAGATAACGTTGTTTTGCCAACACCTGCAGGGCCATATAATAAACAATGATCCAATGCTTGGTTGCGTAATTTTGCACTATTTAAATAAGCTAGCAAATTTTTCTTTATTGCTTTTTTACCACAAAAGTCTTTAAGGGTTTGTGGTCTAACTTGAAATACTGTCATCAACAATTGATCGAATAGCAATACTTATCAGATCGCTAATCTCTTCCTCTTTAGTATTGGCAATTTGTGGTAATAAGTTATTAACTGTTTTTTCAATAACTTGAGGTTTGTAACCCAATGCTTTAAGTGCAGAAATTAAATCTTGAGTTGCATTATAGTTTTGTTGTGTTTCACAATTATTTTGAGTATTTTCTGTTGGGTGTGGTTCATAATTTTTTTCGGTTTTCATTTTGTATGAAAGTGCAGACACAACTGCAAGTGCAGTTTTGTTAGTAAATCCTTCAAGTACTGCAAGCGAATTTACGTCTTCATTCACAATTAAATTTTTAAGGACTGATAAATCATTTTTTAAAATGATTAATCCGGTTTTGGGGCCAATTCCCGAAATCTGCATTAGGGTTTCGAAAAAGATCTTTTCTTTAACACTTGTGAAACCATATAATTCAAAGACAATATTATTTTTATTGTTTTGATAAATTTTTGTAAATATAAAGATTTTGCAATCACACCCATCTTTATATTGGTCAGGATTACTTACAAATATTTTGTAACCTTGACCATTGTTTTCTAATAAAATGTAGTTTTTACTAATATAAACTACTTTTCCAATTATATAAGTTAGCATATCGCTCTCCTTGTTTTAAAAAATATATTTTGTAGAGGCTTTTACCCCTCTACACTATAAAGAAGTAAGAATTTTTGAAAAAAACCCCAAAAAATGCCAAAATTTTTGATTTTTTTTAAAAAAATGCCATTTTTTACCCCTTTTTTTTACTTAAAAATTACAATTTGAAAGAGTAGAAAAAATATTAAAAGCTAGTATTTTTGCTATTTAAAAATGAGAAAACAAAATAAAAACCCTCCAAATAGAGGGTTTAATAAAAAATTAAATGACTTTATTTTTTATTTTTTGTTTTCTTAATTTTATAAGCGATTAATATGAAAAGTGATATTAGTAATACTAAAATCACTGCAATGCAACAAATCAATATTACATTAAACCAATATTTACTAATTTGAATATTAGAAGTGTTGCTATTATTACTTGCATTTTGAACAGGATTATTAATTTCATTACTTTCGCTTTCAAAATTAGTGGAATTAAAGCTAAATGATTGTTTTTTAGAATCATTTGCATTATCAACACACTTAAATTCATAAACTAAAGTCACAGAATCGATTGCATCTGTGTTTTGTTTATATTTAAAATTAATTTCTAGCAAATTTACATCAACATTGCTATTTGATTGGGGTAAATTGGCAAAGAACTTGTTAACATTTGTTTTTGATAATAATGATAAATCCAAATAATTATCACTATCATTTTGACTTTGAATTGGTTCTATTTTGACTTCATTTACAAAGTTGTTTAAAAGATTGTAATCAGTTTTATCAGTATATAGGTTTAAACCACTCAAACAATAATCATAATTATATGTAACACTATCTTTAGTAAATGAATATTCAAGTGTTAATGACAAACTATTTAGATCATATAAAACATTATGTAGGGCTACACTAATATTATTTTTCATATCATCAACTGGTAAATTATCAACAAATTTTTCAACATTTGTTTTATCAATTTCACCCACTAATACATCATCAGTTTTAATTGATGGTAAAAATTTAGTAGCATAATTTTGCAATTGAATTTGCGTATCTTGTGAAGTTGCCACACTGTTTGATAGTGTTTTATTAATTGTGAAATTGATTGAATTAGTATTATTAAATTTATCTACAAAATTTAGTTGGTAATTCCCTTCTTCAAAGAATTTATATTTAGTTTTATTTTCACTTGTTGCATTACCTGCATAGAATTGATATGCATCTTTTTTTGTAGTTACAACAGTATCACTATCAACAACAATTTCAACATCTTTTGCAGATCCGTTGTTTTGGATTGTAGAGTCAAATAAAAGGTCTTTGTTTAAAAAAGTAAAACTGTAATTAAATGATTTTCCATTATAAGTTAACAAAACATCATAATTTCCGTTACTTTCAACTCTAGCAGATCCTTTTTCTACAATTTCATTCCCGTCTTTTTTAACTGATATAGAAGCATTGCTATTGGGATCAACAGATATCGTAAATGCGGAATTCATATTTGGTTTTAGAAAAACTTGCGAAGAATCATCAAATTCAAAATTAAATGGAGAATCATTTAGTGAAACAGATTTCAAAGCGGCATTACCAATATCATCACTCAATTGGATACTAACATCTCCTTTTTTAACAAAAGCATAGCTTTTATCAAAATCACTAAAATCAGTTTGATCACTATATTTATATTGGTATTGACTAACATCTTTTGCATTAGAAGCGACAACAACTGGTAGTCCATCATTATTAAATTGAATATCAGGTGCATTATTGTCAATACAAAACTGGTATTGACTAGTTTTAGATTGATCGCTAATATTTGTTAACTCAAAAGTTCAAACACCATCATTTGAAGGACCGGTGTTTATTTTAAAACTACCACTATTTATAGATGTTGCAAAACTTGAAGATTTATTAACACCATCTTTAAAAACCTTTGCACTGTTTAGTGATTTATCAAAATTAAAAACAACATTATCAGTTGGTTGCGCTGGATTGGTTGCTTTAAATTTAAACTTATTAACCGGGCTTTGTTTTAATGCACCATTAATGTTTTTGTTAAACAAAACTGATGTAATGCTAGGATTTTTAGCTTCAATACTGTTGTATAAATCAATGGGTTTTAAAGGTGTTTCAACACTGCTATTATCTTCTTGAAAACTTATTTTAGTATAGTTATTAGAAAGCTTATAAGGTGCTGAAAGCTTTAGTACTTTTGCAGCTGTGACTTTACTATAGCCAGCTTGATTTAAATGGATGTTAAATGATTTTGATTCATAATACCCAAAATTATACAAAAGCCCTTTATCATCATAATCATACGCAACAACAGCATGTAATGGTTGTCCATTCCCTGTAATTTCAGTATACACTGGATAGCCTTGGTCAATCTTTTCTTTCATTGCATCTTCTATCGTTTTCCCATTAGATGCCTTCAAGTTTTCAAAAGTATATGAGTAGTTTTGTTCAAGAGAATATTTTTCTAAAAAGGTTTGTAAAATACTATCCATCCAAACACTAGCCATTGCAAGATCAGTTTTTTTATCATTAATGAAATTTAAATATTGACCAATTTGAACAAATTTAGCTTGCAGTGCATAAGACTCGACAGCTTTTGTCATATCAAGATATGTTTTAAAGTTGCTATAACTTAATGCTTGTTTATCGTTATAAATTCCGGGTGAAAATGAGAAAAAGTTATCAGAAGAGGCACTATAAACTGGCGCATCAAAAACTTCTGGAATCAAATCATCGTTTAGAAAAGTGTCATAATATGACAAAATCATTGCATACGCAATTGCAACACAAGACCCAAATTTATTAAAACCAATGTTAACAGTGTTGTTTTTAAAGTAGTTTTTCATTAACACTTTCCGTTGCTCAAGTGTTAATCCATCACTTTGGTAACCACTATCATCTGCTTGCCGATTAACTTTTTTTAATTCAATGTTATCCTCTTTTTTAGATTCACTAAAATTGGATATTGCAATCGGGGTCCCGATTGAAGCAACCGATCCAGTTAGTGCTAAAAAATTTAAATAATAATTTCTTTTCATAATCAATTTACTAGATATATTTTAATAAAAAATTAAACAACATTAAATATGTGATAGTAACTTAATAAATTTAATTTTGATTATAAAAAACAGTTGGATATCATTGGTTTTTAACCATCTCAAATTAAGCAAATCCAGATTTAAAAACAAACTTTGGATTAATAAAAAATAAAAAAAGTAGAACTTTTTCAAATTCTACTTTTTTTATAAAACGTGTTAAGAAAAGGCTTAATTAGTTATTTTTTGCAATACTAAACTTTTAATAGTTTCAAAAAGTTCATTATTGTTTGCTAAATAGTTTTCTAAGTTATTTCTACCTTGGCCGATTTTTTGTTTATCGTAATAAAATCAAGAACCTGATTTTTGGATAATGTCATACTGGATTGCAAAATCAATGATTTCTTTAAATGGATTAAAGCCTTGATTGAAAAAGATGTCAACAAAACAAGATTTAAAAGGGATACCAACTTTGTTTTTAGTAATCACAATTTTGGATTTAATCCCAATTATGTCATTACCATTTTTTAACAATTCACTACGTCTCACATCAAGACGAAGGCAACTAAAAAACTTTAGTGCTCTCCCTCCAGTTGTGATTTCGTTATTCCCAAATACAACCCCAATTTTTTCACGAATTTGATTGATGAAAATAACACAAGTATTGGATTTAGCAATTGCTGGTTGGATGATTTTTAATCCTTTTGACATCAAACGGGCGTGGGTCCCCATTGATTGATCTTCAATTGAAGCATCCATATCGCTTTTTGGCACCATTGCCGCTACAGAATCGACCACAATTAAATCAATCATTTCCGTTTTTAATAGTGCTTCAATGATTGAAAAAGCTTGTTCGCCATATTCTGGGTTGGCAATTAAAACTTTGCTAGCATCTATTCCTAAAGAATCAAGGTATTTTTTATCAAGTGAATTTTCTAGGTCAATATAGGCGACATTACCATTATTGTTAATACATTCTCTTACAACTTGTAATGCGATTGTTGATTTTCCAGATGATTCATTACCATAGATTTCAATGATCTTCCCTTTTGGGAATCCATTAACTCCAGTAGCTTTGTCAAGTAATATGCTACCAGTTGAAATAACTTCGTTAGAAAAACTTTCAGTTTGATTAAAAGTTTGTTTGCCAAACTTTTTCTCAATTTCCTTAAGCGCTAAACTTAATTCACGTTCGTTCATAGTATCGTTCATAGTGATAACCTCTAATTAAAATTTTAAGAAAGAAGTTAAAACCACATTTTTAAATTAAAGAAAATAAGAATTAGAAATTAGCTGGTTGATAAACTAGTTTAAACAATTCTTCAATGATTTTAGAAACGATTGTAATTCGGTTATTAGTCCGTCCTTCATCAACTAAAACCATTTCATAATCATAAACTTTATCAATAATGATAATACAAAAGTAAACTATGCATTTTTTATCATCATAGGGAATGTTTTCATTAAATGGGCCAGCAAATCCGGTAACTGAAATTGAAATATCAGTTCCTAGTCGGTTTCGGATCCCTTTAGCCATTTCACGGGCAACATTTGCAGAATAGGCACTATATTTTTCAAGGACATCAGTACTTACTCCCAATAATTTGCTTTTTGCAAAATCAGTGTAAGCTACAATGCCGCCTTTAAAAACTTTGGAAGCACCCGCAACATCCACAAATGTTGATGCAATCATTCCCCCAGTTACAGATTCAGCAATCCCTAAAGTTAGGTTTGCTTTACGAAGCTCATTAATAATAATTTCTTTGTAATTCATTTAATAAATCTCCTAGAAATTCATATAGCATATTATATTTTAGAAGAAAGATTAAATATTTATTTACTAAATTATTTGTGATTTTAACTTTGGTTTATTAACTTGATTGATTAAGTTAATAATTTTTTAAAAGAATTATTAATTCTTTTTTTATAAATATTTTTAAATGCAATGAATGTATTCATTAACTGCGGAAAGAATATAAGAAGAAAACCATTATATATAAATAATGTGGTTTAGATAAATAACTATTAAATATTTTTTAATGAACACCACTAATTATTTAATGATATTCTAAATAAGTTTCAAAACTATCAAACTAATCCATTAATTTGTATAGGCATAAAGGATTTTTATATGAAAAAACTTAGAAAAATAAAAATTTATAAATGGAGTCTCAAATTTAACATCTATTGTTAATATGATTAAATTTTCTGATAGAGATAGAGATAGATAACTATTAAGCTATCTTTAGTACATCACTAATTGTTTAATGAAGTTCTAGAAGAACCATCCTCTATCTAATGGTCCTCAATATAAAGAAGTAAGATTTTTTGAAAAAAACCCCAAAAAAGTGTAAAAATTTTTAAAAAATGAATGGAGGATTTATTATTTTAATTTCTAGATAGATTTAAATGGCTATTAATTAATAACCATTTATAAAACCACATTAATTATTTATTTAAAAATGGTTTTAGTAGAGCATCCTCTATCTAGGTCTCTACACTATAAGGAAGTAAGATTTTTAGAAAAAAACCCCAAAAAAATTGGAAAATTTTTATTTTTTTCTTTTTTGGAAATTTTTAAATAAATTAATCAATGCTTTAAAAGAGATTAAAAATACTGGAACTAAGTTATAAAAACCACGTTCTTTACTTAATGCTTAGTTTTAAAGCAACCTTTTTAATAAAAAAATAAAATAATTGTTGTTTTTAAAAAACTATAAGATACAATAGTCTTGTGACAAATAAGAAAATTAAGTAAAGGCAAATTCATTAGTAAGAAATGTCTTCTTTTATTGAGGTCATTTCAATATCTACTTCTAAGAATTCATTCTTCATATCTTCTTTCATTTCTTTCATCATTTCTAAAATGATAGCAAAAGGTTCTTTGTTTCCATTACTTATTTTTTTAGTACTCATAAATTTGATACCTCCTTTAAAATTACTAATTAAAGGAGGTATCTTTTTAACTTTCACTTATTAATTTATATTTTTAAAATAAACATTGATTTAAAAGAGTCCTTGTTTACTATTATTAATTAAGAATTGTTTTAGGAGATGTTCATCTCTTGAACCTCATACAATAAAAAAATCTAAAAACAAAATTTTATTTTTTAATTTATTTAAAAAAAGAAAAAATGTACAGCAATTAATAACTGTACATTTTTGTTTTATTATCTGAAAATATTTGAAACTTTATAAATGCAAAATACTAAATAATTAAAACAACATTAAAACAAAGATAAATTTAATGAATCCTTATACTGAAAATGTTTAAAAGAAATTAATATTATTTTTTATTCTTTCTAATTTCTTTAAGTTCTCTTTGGATTGTTGGACATTGTTTAATATCGGCAACATCTTCTTTAAGAACTGAAACGTCCTTCTTAAGAACTGCTACATCTTTTTTAAGAACAGAAATATCTTCTTTAATTAAAGTGATCTCTGCATTGACTTCAGAAAATCCTTTTTGCATTTCTGATCTTAAATTATTCACATCTGCTTTTAGAGCATTTACATCAGATCTTAACTCATTCATATCTGCTTTTATACCATTCACATCTGTTCTTAATTCGTTCATATCTGATCTTAAATTATTAAGCTCATCTTTAAAACTATTCATATCATTCCTGAAGTTAGTCATTTCGTCCTTGAAATCTTTCATCATCTCAAAGATTAATTTAATCGGATCCTTTGGTTCACTCAACTTTACAGTTTTCATAAATTCGATACCTCCCTTAAATCTAGTTATTTCGAAAACATTTCCATTTTCGTCTTCAAAAATTTCTTTAGTAACTTTGCATTTTCTAAGAATTATGGTTTTAGAACCTCTAACAAGTCCTAAAAATTCTTTTTCAGATGCATTTGTTTCCTCAATATTAGTTTCGTCATTTTCAAATAAATCATTTAATTTCTTAGGCATATTGTGCCTCCTTATAAAATTTTTTTGATTTAAATGATAAAAACTAATTTATAAAATAATTTTAGCAAATAATTTATTAATCTTATTACATTAAATTATTAAAGTTTTTATCATTTTTTTGTAGAAGCATTATCTTATTTATTTAGACTTTTTATCCTTCTACACTATAAAGAAGTAAGATTTTTTGAAAAAAACCCCAAAAATTTTTATTTTTTTAAAAATAAATAAAAGTACAACTATTGTGCATTAATTGGATAGAGATTTATAGTTTTAAATTATCAAACATTTTCTAAAACCACTTTTATTGTTTAAGTTTATTTCCATAAGGCTCACCCTCTATCTGGTGGTCCTCAATATAAAGAAGTAAGATTTTTTGAAAAAAACCCCAAAAAAATCCAAAAATTTTTATTTTTTTAAAAATTAATGGGTTATTTTTGCAAAAATTATAATAATTAAATAAAACTTTATCAACTTCAACTAACCAACAAACAAAAAACCTGGTATCAAAACCAGGTTTAGAGTTCTAGAAATAAAGATTATTATTTAATCTGAATTGTTTTATATTTTGTTTTCTTATTAAATTGGAAAAATTTAACAATTTTATTATTAAAATCTTGTAGTTTCTTATTACTAAACAAAGCGATAAAGTAAATTGAATATGCTAACAACACAAAAGATGATACAACATTATTTGTAAATCCAGTAAATACCATCACTGTTACCGCATTTGTTTGGATTGCGATTGAACTCATAATAAAAATAATTGGGTAGAAACAAAATACACCAGGGGTTAAGGAAGCGATAATATTTCAAGTCTTTTTATTAGTTGACTGAAATAAAGCTAATCCCCCAACCGATAATGCTAGGAATGGGAATTGTCACATTTGTGAAAGCATTAGATAAAATAGGTTTTGTTTATCATAGTCACTATTTGCATTTAATGATTTTAGAATTGCATTATTGTTTGGCACAATCGAAAACACAAGACTGATTACAATAAATGAATAAACAATTGCAGTAAAGATTCCAATTCAAAAACCTTCTTTTACCCGCTTATAATTTTTTTGCGAATAGTTATAGCTTATGATTGGACGCATTCCATCAATGATCCCAAAAATAGCAAAATAGAATAAATTATAAATTGGGGTTGGTGCTAACTGACTATATGAATTCAAAGCTACAGGACTAATTGCTTGCATTGTTGCCATAAAAACTGGTACATAAACAATATTAGCAACTGCAGATGAAAGTTTTCTTAAAAATGTACTTGAACCTAACAAAAAAGAATCAAAAATGATTTTTGCTGAAAAACAATCTTTAATTTTAAATAATGATCTAAATTTAATGAATGTTTTATCCTTATGGTTTAAAATTACTAAATACACCAATAGGCCAAAACAATTTAGAAACTGACCTAAAAATGTTGCAATTCCCCCACCCATTATTCCTTTTTTCAAGACAACTATTAAAATAACATCAAAGATAATGTTTGCAATGTTAGCAAAGATTCCAATTAATGTAATTCATAAATTGTACCCTTCGGCTCTAATAAAGAAGACAAATAAATTTGATAAACAACTAAATAAAATTGCCCCATTCATTCAGTAAATATATTGGTTAGCTAAATCAATTGTCCCATTATACCAAAGTGTTAAATAATTATTTAAATCAGCTGCTGTTACACCTTCAGAGTTGTTCCCAATTACAGTAGTCACAGTGTGGGTTTTAGAAACCATCAGGTTTAACACTGAGTTTTGAATTAAAACCATAATGATAGTTGCTACTACACTGAATGCAATTGTTGCATAAAACGAATTTCACAAAACTTTGTCTTTTAGCTGGTAATCTTTAGTAGCTAGCGCTTTACTAAAAATAACTGCACTTCCAGCACTGATAAAATAACCAAAAGACAGAATAATCAAGCTAAAAGGTCCAATCAAATTCGAGGTTGGATACACAATAAACCCATGAATATTGTTTGACACTACAAGATTTTCATTGGGGTTTTGTGCAATATAATCACTAACACGGTTATACAAATCAGCTTGGTTTTGACTAGTAAACCAGTTTAGTAAATAATTATGACCATCATTTGGTACCAAATTAATAATAATCATTTGATCCACAAAAATATAAATACCAAACAATAGCGTTAAAAGAAGCGATGGAATAATAACATTAAGACCAAGTTTTCAAATGTTCATTTTTCCATAGACATCAAAAATCTTTTTCTCATTTAAACTATTCATAATATATTATTTATAAAATTCTTTTCTAAACTATTGGATTTATTATATTATTTATCGAACCAAAATTATCAAAAATTTAAAATACTTATAAAAAATATTAAAATTTATTAATACTTTAGAACCACAAAAAACTTTATAAGCAATCAGAATTATAAAAAGGATAGCTTATTATAATTACCTTAAAATAAGCTTGAAATTGTTTATTAGAAACTGTAATGCTACTATTAAAATAATAATGAAATCAAAAAAAGGAATCCAAAATGACAATTAATGAAATCATTAGTGAACTAAATAAAGTCTTAAAAGAAAAAAACATCAATGCAAAAATTACTGAAAAAAATACAAACATTAGCTTTAAAGACAGCGGGATTGATTCTTTGCAAATGATTGAAACTGTAGTTGCGATTGAATCAAAATTAAACATCACATTACCTGATGAAAAACTTTTAGAATTAAAAACTGTTAAAGATTTAATTGATTTAATAGACAAGATCAAAAATAAAAAATAATCTTGTTTTCTAACATTGTTTTAAATTGTTATTAATTTTTAAAATCATTATAATTTTTATATGAATAACTCAATTAACAAAAAAGATGAATTAATTTTTTTAAAAAACATCAACACTCAAAAAGCGATTATGCGGTTAAAAAAAACACTTAATAGTGATAACCGTCCCTACATAATTACTATTAAAGCAATTTTAGATTTTTTTAATGAACCGATAAAAGATGAACTAATAATTGACGAAATTACTGATATCATCCACAACTTGATAACATCTTACAAACAACCATACTATTATTTAAAAAGCACAATTCGGCAAATTCTCACCTACTCATTACCATATTCATTTTTCTTAGTGCTTTCTAAAAGTGAAGCCTTAAGAATTTATAGTAGTTTAAAAAAATACAACGAAGCAATTGTCCATGCTTTTATTAAAAAACCTGAAAACCGTGACTTTACTATCATTAGCTGAACTAGTAATTTTTATAAAATTAAACCTGATTTTTATTCAAACTATAACCAGCAAATTGCATTAGAATTCTTTGAGTTTTTTAGCAAATTTCTCAAAGCCAATTCATCCAATACATATGATTTTTTCTCACCAAAAATTGCCCTTGAAAATTATGGGACAAATCCGATTGTATTATTGAAAAATTTACAATTAGAAGAAGCAATTTGCATTGTCTACCACTTCCAGCACAATTTTAACAACCTTCCTTTTGATTTGTTAATTACCGATACTAGAAGTCTTGAAAGACAATCACAAAAAGTAAAACCATTAATAATTGCAAATTAATCTAAAAAAAATGATTGCAATAGTGCAATCATTTTTAATTCATTTTTAACTCATTTCCTTTTTTTTAGCATCCAATTCTAGCTTTTCTTTTTTAGGAAGAGGGGCTTCGGGGTTGTTTTTAATAAAATTGTTAAAAACCTTTTCACTTAGAATGTAGTTACATTTGGGGTAGCTACTACAACCTATAAAACTTTGTTGTCTTTTTGATTTTCTTTTAATTAGTTGACTACTACATTCAGGACATATTTGGGATAAAATTTCTGGTTTATTAAGTGGCTCTAAATACTTGCAATCTGGATAGCTGTCACACCCGATGAACTTACTACCAGTCTTACGTGCTTTTTTAATGATTAATTCACCTTTTTGACATTGGGGGCAGTTTCTACCAACTTTTTGATCAGCAATTTTCTCCATTTCGTTGTAAGCTTTTTTAATGTCTTCATCAAATTTTGGAGAAAATTCTTTTAGTCAGTCTTTCCATTGCTCATTTCCATTTGCAATTTCATCAAGGTGCTCTTCCATTTGTTTGGTAAAATCTTTATTAATAACATCAGGAAAAAACTCTTCTAATTTATTAACAACCATTTTGCCAATTTCATTCATTATATAACACTTCTTTTCTAAGTTCGCATAACCACGTTCTAGTGCGATATTTGCCATACTACTATAGGTACTTGGTCGCCCCACTCCTGCTTTTTCAAGATCAGCAATCAATGTTGCTTGTGTATAGCGTTGCGGGGGAAGAGTGTCGTGCTCTTTGGCTTCAATTTTTTGTGCTTCAAAAGCTTTGTCCACTTTAAAATCATCTAAATTAATGAAAACATCTTCTTCATCGTTTTCTTCATTCATCAGTTTTTTGAAACCTAAGAAAATACATTCTTTAGAAGCTGCATAAAATTCACAACCATTGTTAGTAAATTTAATATTAGTTCTTTTAAATTTTGCAGGACTCATAAGTGCTGCAATTGTTCTTTTATAAATTAATTTATATAATGCATATTCATCTTTACTAATTTTATCTTTCACTTTTTCAGGTGTTAAATAAGGGTCGATGGGTCGGATTGCCTCGTGGGCGTCTTGTACATTTGCTTTTTTAGAATTGCTATCATCATATTTGCCAACATATTCTTTAGAAAAAGTTTTTTCAATGAATTCAAATGCAGTTGCTTTAAAAGTTGGGGACAATCGCACACTATCAGTTCTTGGATATGAAATCAATGCAATTTGGTTACCCCCCACATCTACCCCTTCATATAAATGTTGGGCAATAAGTGTGGTTTTTTTCGTATTTCATCCCAGCTTGTTAATCGCATCTTGTTGTAATGTTGAAGTTTTGTAACAAGGCTTTGGGTTAATTGTGTAAAAAGTTGATGCTTCGATTGCACTAACAATAAAATTCTTATCCAAAAGCTTTAATAAATTATTTGCAGATGTTGCATCTTTTAAATCAATTCCACTAGCTGAGAACTTTTTGTCACAGACATTAATATCTTTAAATTCAGGATTGATTTTTTTTAAGGTTAAACTAACCTTATTTTTAAGCATTGTTTCAATAGTTCACCACTTTTCGCTAACAAAAGCAGCAATTTCTTTTTCACGATCTTCAATGAACTTTAAAGCAACTGATTGCACCCGACCAGCTGAATCAGCATCCAATTTTGCTTTCAACAATTTTGAAAGCCTAAACCCGATTAATCGGTCAATAATTCTTCTTGCAAATTGGGAATGAACCCAATTAATATCAATTTCTCTTTTGTGATTGAACGATTCTAAAATCGCAGATTCACTAATTTCATTAAATGTAATCCGTTTACACTTGGATTTGTCTTTTTCATCCAAGATATCATAAACGTGTCAAGCAATTGCTTCCCCCTCACGATCAGGGTCGGTTGCAATATAGATTTCTTTGACTTTATGTGCTTCTTTTTTTAACTTGTCAACAATTTCTTTTTTATTAGTTTCAACAATTTTCTTACTAGTATTACTTTTTTTCTTAAGTGATGGGATAACTCATTTTGGTTCAAAGTCACTATCAAAACCCATTCCAAATTGGGATAAATCACGAATGTGCCCAATTGTTGCAAAGATTTCAAAACCTTTACCTAAATATTTGGAAAGTGTTTTGATCTTATTGGGTGACTCAATAATTAATAGTTTATCCATTATGTAAACCTCTTTTGATTAAAATATTGTTTTCTCATTTTTTCACAATAGCAATATTTTATTATATTTTTTAAAATCAACAAAGTAATTTATAAAAAATTAGTTACGGAACACACCAACAAAGTAACTATAAATTTTTTGACCACCATCAATGAACTTACACTTTAATCCATAAGTTTCATTAACAACTTTTTCAATGTTGTTAATTTCACGCATCTTAACATCTTGTCCATAAACGATGTACACAATTTTAGCATTCTTGCGAACACACAGTCTTTTCAATAGTTCAATAATTGCAGCTTCGCGGCGTTTTTCAGCCAATACTATTTTTTTATCGCAAATCCCAATGTAGTCACCTTTTTCAACAAAAACACCATTAAACTGTGAGGTTTTAATCGAACTACCTATACATCCACAATCTAATTTCTTAATTGCTTTTTTCATTGCTTTTACATTTTCATTAACAAGTTTATTTGCGTCAAAAACTAAACATGCACAAATCACATCAACAATATTTTTTGATGGAATCACATTCACATTAATTCTTTCTTTGACAAAATCAGCTGCTTGGTTGGCACTTAATAAAATGTTTGAGTCATCAGTTAATACAATTACATTACGACTTTTAGAATTAGTAATTTGGTTCATAATTTCATTAGTTGAAGGATTTCCGGTTTCTTCAGTATTAATGACATTTTCAATTTGAAATTCATTTTTTAGATATTCACTCATTTTCTTGGAAGGACAGGTCACGACTAGTTTAATTTCATCACTTAAATTAAATTTAAAAAATAATTCTTCAGTACTAATTTCTGGGTGGTTTTCCAAGTATTGAAGGGTCATATTATCCACTTTGATTTTTAAAAATTCACCATATTTTTGTCCCACTTCAAAAACAAGACTTGGATAAACAGAATGGACGTGAACTTTGACAATTTCATTGTCTTCCACAACCACTAGCGAATCGCCGGTTAATAAAATTTCTTTTTCAAATTTCTTTAAATTAAAATCTGATTTTTTGGGTTGGCGTTCGTGGGTAATAAAGTTTTTTTGGATAACAAATTCACAGCAATAGCCAAACCCTTCTTCATTAATGGTGTAACGGTTTTGGGATTGGATAAAGGTGTTTTTACTACTAAATGTAATTTCAAGTGCTTCTTTTTCACTTTTATTGATTTCACCTTGAATTGCAACTAATGCATTTGCATCAATTGCGTTAGTTGCAAAGTTAATTAAATACAAATACATTCCTTCAATAAATTTACAAAGTCCATAACCCCCCGAATCCACCACTTTAGCTTCTTTTAAAGATGGTAGAATTTCAGGTGTTTTTTTAAGGGCTGTTAATCCAATGTCTAGTGCATTTTTAAAAGTTGTTTCAATATCACTGTTTTCAAAACTTTCAATTTGTTCTGCAATTTCACGGATAATGGTTAATATTGTCCCCTCAACTGGGTTAACAACAGCTTTGTAAGCTCTTTCTTTTGCACCTTTAAAGCATTCAATTAAAAGTGGGACATCAATTGCATTATGATCCTCTTTAATGGGAATAAAAAAACCGCGGATAATTTGAGAAAAAATAACTCCAGAATTTCCCCGCGCGTTCATTAATAATTGTTTGCAATAAATTTTACCCATTGCAAAAATGGATAAATTATTATTTGATTGATTTCTTAAATTTTCAATCGCACTAATTGTAGTGATTTTCATATTAGTCCCCGTATCCCCATCGGGTACAGGAAAAACATTAAGATTATTAATATACTCAAAATTATCAGCGATTTCCTTAGATCCCGCTGCTAGCATTTCAATTAAAAGATTAGTTTCAATGCTCTTCATTATTTTAATAATCCTTGTTTAGTTAATTAGTAAATTAATAATTAAATTTTTTAAATCGGTTTTGTCAGATAATTCATAAAAAATACGTTTTTGAACCATTTTTGCAGTCTCTAAAACATTAACAGCACTAACGTCTATTTTAATGTTGATATTAATTACAACACAATTTGATTCATTAACAATGTTTAAATCACTCATTGAAAATTTAGAAACCACTCCCAATGTTGAATTAAAAATTTGTTCAATAATTTTTTTAGTAATTTTTTGACTTAACACAACTTTGCACTTACATATAAAATTGAATTTTATAGTATTATATATATTATTGTTTTATTGTATTAAAAAAAATAATATAATTTCAAGCAAGTTAAAAATAAAAATCCCTCTAAAATCATTTTTGATTTTTTTTAAAGGGATTTTTTATTATTTAATTTTAGCTATTTTTTGCTTTGCAATTTCGTTTTTTGCTTTCACATTTAAATAGGTTTTTTTAGAAGTTCTGGTTTTATAAATTAAATACCTTTTGTAACTGAATGTACTTAAGGATTGGAATGCACCTAATAAATTGGATCCACTATATTTAATACCCCCAAATTCTAAATTATTTAAATAAGGAAGCATTGTGTCATTTACAACAAAATTACAAGATTCAACATCATTTAATAGTTGGTTAATCCGTGATTTGTTTTTAGAGAATACATAAACACATTTAGGGCAATCGTTGTGCTCAATAATCCCTTTTACATCCGCAAAGCTGTTAAAAATCACAACTGGTAAAATAGGGGATGCAATATCGTCTAATAACAAGTTGGATTTAAGATCATCAACTTGGATTAGAATGAAATTAATCTTTTGGTCAAAGTTATTGTGATCCCCAAAAATAATCCGGTTTTTAACTAAAAACTTTTTTAAAGTATTATTAATTTCTTCAAACTCTGCATTAGTCCCGATTTTAGTAAAATTTTTAATTGAATCTTCTTTGTCAAATTGTTTTTGAAACTCAGATCTTAGTGCAGTTATAAAGTTTTGAATAATTGATTCATGAATCACTAAGAAATCAATAGATTGCTCAGTTTGGCCACTAAACAAAAGTTTGGAAAACACAATCTTTTTTGCAGCTTTATTTAAATCTGCAGTTTCATCCACTATTACGGGATTTTTATTGCGAATTTCATAAACTACTTTACAAAATTTTGTAGCATAATTTCGCACTAATGATTTTGCAGTTTCACTATCGCCATTATAATAAATTAAATCAAACCCAAAATCAGATACTGCTTTTAAATCAGCTTCAGATATGTTTTCATCTAAAAAATACAGTAAATTTTCATTGTATGCACTACTAAAAATTTTCTTAACAAGATTGGCTAATTCAACATTTAGTTTTGGTAATTTTGCAACAACTACATTGCCACACACTAGTGCTGCTAATATCAACCTAAAGATTTTCGAAAGTGGGAAAACGTGGTTAAACAATAACAGTACAGACCCATATGGCTGATTAATCGTAATTGGTTTTGCAAACATAAAAGCATTTAGTTTATTTTTAAAACTAAAACTGTTGGCAAACTTTTTAATGTTTTTAACAAAATAATCGATTTCCCGATTAATTATCTTAATTTCATAATACAAAACATCCCACAAAGAGCTGTTATAACAGCTATTGATTGTTTCAATAAGTTCTTTTTGGTGCATTTTGTAAACAGAAACAAAATTTAATAGTCTTTTTTGAATATTGGCAAAACTATTTTGGTTATTGAGTTGCACAAAATTCTTTTGCTTTTCAAAAATTGTAAAAAGTTTAGTAGCTTCCATTATTTAGATAAATTTAATTTGTATTTAATTTTTAATCACTTTCAACATCAAGGTTGTCAGTTTTTGACATATTTAGATTGTAATAGAAACCTTTTAGTTTCATTAAATCTTTGTGGTTACCAGTTTCTAATACCATTCCGTCTTTTAATACCACAATCTTATCCGCATTTCTGACAGTTGATAAACGGTGCGCAATGACAAATGAAGTTTTGTTTTTAATCAGTTTTAGCATTGCCCCTTGCACAATTTTTTCTGTTCGCGTATCGACATTACTTGTGGCTTCATCAAGGATTAGAATGCTAGAAGGGGAAATCATTGCACGGGCAATCGCGATTAATTGTTTTTGCCCACTTGACAATTCACTTGCATTTTCTGACAACACTGTGTCATACCCATTTTCAAGTTTTAAAATAAAGTCTTCACAATCTGCAAGTCTTGCAACTTCTTTAATTTCTTCATCTGTTGCATCTGGTTTTGCTAACCGAATGTTTTCAATAATTGTCCCACTAAATAAATATGTATCTTGCAAAACAATTGAAACTTGCTTTCGCATACTTTGTTTAGTTAAAGTTTTAATGTCATAACCATCAATTAGAATGTCACCCTCTTCAATGTCATAAAACTTGGTTAACAAATTGATGATTGTTGTTTTACCACTTCCAGTTGGTCCCACAATCGCAATTGTTTGTCCTGGAAGGGCGGTAATATTAACATTTTTAAGGACTGGTTTGCCTTCTACATAACTAAAACTTAAATCTTTAATTTCCACTTTTCCTTTTAGATCAGTTTCAACCTCTTTTGTTTCAAAAGGTTTAAATTCTGATTGTTGTACAAGAATTTCATCAGCTCTAGTACACCCTGCCACTGCTAAGTTCATTTGTGAAACCATTGCAATGATTTGGTTGATAGGGCTAACAAAGTTTCTTGATGCTAATGTAAATGAAGTTAATAATGCCATATTAGCTGCAATTCTTCCAGCCTCACCTGGAATTTGGTAAAGAGTATCAGTTAATGATTTATCCAATGTAACAGCAACCCCTGCACCATAAAATGACACATTATTTATAATCATTGTAAACCCAACTCCATACGCGATTGCAAATGTAAAGTTAGTTAAGAAATTCAATCAAGGAATTAAAAGCCCAGAAATTGATTGTGATATTTTAGAGCTTTTTGTCAGTCTTATATTAATTTCTTGGAATTCATTTTGGACAGTATTTTGTTGTTTGTAGAAATTAATGATGTTTTGTCCTGAAATCTTTTCTTCAATATAACCATTAATTTCCCCCAATTGTCGTTGTTGACCAATAAATGCAGGCCCACTTTTTTTAATCAAGATAAATACAAGTGATAGGAGAATGATTAGAATTCCCATTATCATTGCACCCAAAACTGGGGAAATGATAAACATTAAAATAAGCATTCCCAACATTGTCGCAATTCCGTATAACGTTTGGGTTAAGTTTTGCGAAACAAATTGGACAATGTTATACACATCATTAGTTAGTACACTCATCATATCCCCACTTTCGTGAGTATCAAAGTATTTAACTGACAAGATTTGGACTTTGTTAAACAAATCCATTCTTAACTTATACCCAGCACCTTGTGCTAACCGGATCACAACTAAATTCATAATCCATTGTACAAAGGCATTTATGAAATAATATACAATTAATAAACCGGCAAATGTTAAATACCATTGTTCTGAAACTACTTGAGTACCACCTCTAACAATAATGGTACTAAACATTGTTTGCAAATCACCCAAACCAATAATTGCTAAGATATTAAAAGCAGTAGCAACTAGTGACAATAGAAAAGCAATAAGGACTGATTTTTTGTAAAACCCTAAATATTTTCGAATAACCTTAAATGCTAATTTAAAGTTCAATCCTTCTTTTTTATTTGGGTTTTTTTTGTAATATGCAGAACTTGTAGAAGATGCAGAATTATTTGATAATGCTTTATTCATCCTATTCCTCCACTCCAATTGCTTGTGATTTAGCAATTTCTTTATATAATGCACATTTTTTTAATAGTTGGTTATGAGTTCCATACCCTACCATTTTACCTTGGTCTAAAACAATAATTTTATCAGCCCGACTGATTGCTGAAATTCTTTGTCCTACTAAGAATGTTGTTGTGTTTTCAAGCTTGCGAATGTTTTCTTGTACTTTAGCTTCTGTTATCATATCAAGCGCACTTGTTGAATCATCTAAAATTAGAATTTTAGGAACTTTAACAAGCGCTCTTGCAATTGATAATCTTTGTTTTTGACCCCCAGAGAAATTCCCCCCACGTTGGTCAACAACTGAGTCAAAATAATTTTCTTTCTTTTGAATAAACTCAAGTGCTTGCGCACGTTTTGCAGCTAATACCAATTCTTCATCAGTCGCATCATTTTTACCATAGAGTAAATTGCTTCGAATCGTTCCAGCAAACAAGACGTTTTTTTGAGGGACATATCGAATTGAATCTCTTAAAGAATCATAGTTAATGTCTTTAATGTTAAATCCAGAGATACTAACTTCTCCTTCATCCACATCATAGTTTCGCATTATTAGATTAACAAGTGTTGTTTTTCCACTTCCTGTTGGTCCAATGATTCCAATCATTTCCCCAGCTTTTGCTTCAAAACTAATGTCTTGTAACACACTTAACGAATCCTTGCTATCAATGTATTTAAAGTTAACATTTTTAAATACAACATCTGAATTTTCAATGTAATTGCTAGATTCATTTTTTGCAATTGAAGGAATAGTATTGAAAACTTCGTGAATCCGGTTAGTTGAAGCCTTAGTTTGCGCCATATTCACAATTGTCATTGAAGACATCATAAAGCCCATTACAATTAATGAAACCATTTGGATAAACACAAGCACAACTGGTGTTGATGATGTTTGTGCTGATGAGTTTTGCATTAAAACCCCAGCTACAATTAATAGAATAACAATTGAAACTTGTACAAAAAATTGAATTACAGGCATTAAGACAAAAATAATCGTTTGTGCTAATGTTGATGTACGTCTTAATGATTTATTTTGTTTATCAAATACTTCAATTTGTTCACTTTGCAAATTAAATGCTTTGACAACTTTACTTCCCAAAATTGTTTCACGCATTAGTTTATTTGCATCATCAGTTTCTTTTTGTTGTTGTTTAAATTTAGGAACAGCAAATACCATTAATATTGAAATTATTAATAGCATTATGAAAATACAACCCAAAATAATAAATGCTAACCACCAAAGGTTATCACCATTAGTTGCAATTAATTCTGAGCTGAAAATAAAGGATGCAATGATTCCACCAATAAATAAAAACACCGCTCTTGATAACACCCGGATCATCAAAATTAATGTATTTTGATATTGGGTAATGTCATTTGTCATTCGAGTTATCAAAGAAGCTGGTGTTAGTTTATCAATATCAGGTCCTGTTAATCACTGAATTTTATTAAACATACTAAATCTGATATTACTAGCCACTTGGATTGTGATCCGCGATGACATTAATGCAACAATAGTCCCAAAGATGAAACTTAAAACTGCAAGTCCAATCATCCCCCCAACAAGTTTCCACATTTCTGCAATCGATGTGCTTGTGGTGCTGTTTAGAGAGGATAATAAAAAGGGCTGTGCAATGTCACATCCAGCTTGTAATAAACAAATAAAAATACATAAAAAGGAAACAAATGCATCTCTTTTAGACATGTATTTTAACAGTTTAAACATAATTCTCCTTTCTTAAATAAACACAAAATATACTAAATTAAGATTTGTTAAAAATAATTCAAATAAAAAATTTGAGTATATTTGTTAATTATGAAATAATACCATTAAATGCAGTCAAAACTACAAATTAAAAATAAGATTAATTATCAAAAATTTATTTTATTTATCTGCACTCATAAAACCCCAGTTTATACATAAACTAGGTGAAATTATTAACATAATTTAATGATATTATAACTATAATTATTTAAAATAAATATAAACTTTATATTATCTTTAGCCTATGAAAAATAATTCTAACAAAGCAATTGAAACTAATGCTGATAATAAAAAAAATAATAAAAAATCCTTTTTAAGCATTAAAAATAAAAAGCTATTAACATTTGGATTTTTTGGTACTACAGCAATTGTTGGATTAATTGTATTTGCAGTTGAAACTGATCACTACTGAAACTACATTCGTATCCATAATACTGCAACCTATTACAACCAAGGAGTTGCAAATTTGAATGCTGCAAACAACACAAATAATTTAGAGCAAATTCCCTACAATGATTTTGCAAAAATCTTTAATAGTACAAAATTAAACCAATACAAAAATGATGTTAATACATTCTTTAACGATTTAGATAATGCTGCAAAACTAACTTATGCAAACAACAGCGATAGTTACAGTGCTTTTGTAACTAATTACATACAAACTGGAACCCACGCACTAAACCGAACTATTAGTGAATCACCCCAAATTGCGGGATTTTGTATTGGGGTTATCATTTTTATAGTTTCTATTGGTACATTTTTGATTTTGTTTATGACCCGCAATGTGGGCAAAAACAAAAGAGCAGAGAAATCAAAAAAGGTTAAATTTAAACAAAAATAAAAAAATCACTAGCCAAAAAAGGTTAGTGATTTTTATTCATTTTCTTTGTTGCCTTCTTCATTTTGGTACACATATTTTTCATATGCCATTTTCGCTGCGGCTTTTTGCGCATCCTTTTTAGTTTTACCGCTTCCAGTACCATAGACAATGTTATCAAAATGTAAAACGGCTTTAAAGCTACCATCTTCCAATTCCACTGTTTGGTAACAAATATGGGCTTTTTTAAGACGGGAAGAAATATTGGATTGAAACAATTCCTGAATTCGAGATTTGTAATCAATTGGGTCTACTAATTCATTATTGTAATAATATTTTAAAATTGTGTTTTCTAAAAACTTAAAAACCGCATCTTCTCCCAAATCTAAAAAAATTGCACCCGCAATTGATTCAAACAAATCGCACTTAATTTTAAGGGTGTCTTTTTCTAAATTAATTCCTTTGCCAATAAAAGCATAGTTGATTAAATTCAATTCCTCAGAAGCTTTACGAAAGGTTTCAGTTTTAACTAAATTTTTGCGAATTTCAGTCATTTGTTGCTCATCCAAATTTTGATTTTTAAACAAAAATACAGAAATCAATTTTTGAATTAAAGCATCCCCTAGAAATTCCAAGCGTTGGTAAGTGTATCCCACCTTTTTTTCATTGTTATAAGAGTTGTGGGTTAAAGCTTCTACATAATACTTGTAGTTTTTAGGAAAGATATCAAATTGCTTTAACAAATTGCGAATATCCCAAACTTGAACACTTTTTTTATTGTTTTGGTTGCTCATAAAATTCACTTTCTAAAACATTAACTAAATTAGCTAATACAGTTTGCTTCATTAATCTTAAAGAACTGTAAAACTGTTTCTTATCCGCACTCCCATGGGTTTTGATCGCGATTTTGTTTAACCCAATCACAATTGCACCCGCATTGTTTTTATAATCATACTTGTTTTTAACAGTTAGCAAATTGGGAATTGACATTAAAAACCACAATCAACCAAAGAGTGGTTTTTTAAGAGTATCTAATAAAGAATATAATGCTGTTTTAAAAGTTCCCTCCATTGCTTTTAGAACGAGGTTTCCCGTAAACCCATCTGCGATGATTAAATCAATTTTGCCCTCTAACAACTCACGGGATTCAATAAACCCAACATAATTCAAACTTGATTCTGATTTTAATAGTTTATTAGCTTTAATGTGATAATCCAATCCTTTGTCATCTTCTGTGCCAATGTTTAAAATCCCAATTCTGGGGTTAATAATATTGCGAACCTTTTCAACATAAATCTTACCCATTTTGGCAAAGGATAATAAATCAAATTCATCAACTATTTTATTTGCTCCCACATCGATAAAATTGACACCCACTCCATTGCGAGTTGGCATAAAGGGCATAAAAGCACTTTTGCTAACGCCTTTAATTCTTCCTAACAATAGTGTTGTCAAAAATACATAACATGCTGTGTTCCCAGCTGATAATACCGCATCTGCTTTATTCTCTTTGACAAGCATAATTGCTTGATACATACTACTATTAACTTTATTACGTACTGCAATGGGAGAATCGGTCATTAAAATAACTTCACTACAGTGGTGAATTTTAAAAGGATGGTTGGGTTTTAAATGTTTTAAGATTTGGTTTTGGTCCCCCACTAAAATAATAAAAACATCTTTGTTTTTTTGACAAAACTGGTAGCAAGCATTGATAGCTTGACTAACATCATTTTCAAAACCCATTACATCAACTGCAAGAATCATAAACAAATTCCTTTTTTATTAATTCTTTTTTAAAAGGTTAAAAACTTCATCAATTGGTCTCAAATTTTTTTGAACACCACTAAATACAAAACCTGTGTCTTTTTCATATTTGGGCATAATATGAATGTGAAAGTGAAAAACAGCTTGTCCAGCAACGGCATTCATATTTGATAAGAAATTAAAACCAGCAGGACTAAAAACTTGAGCAATTTTTTTAGTAACAATTGGTACTAACTTCATCACCTCAAATAGTTGTGATTCAGAAGCATCTACTAAATTAGTACAATGGGTTTTAGGAATTATTAAAGTATGCCCATCACTTACTGGGTTAATGTCCAAAAATGCAATTGCATTTTCAGATTCTGCAATTAAATTACAAGGAATTGTTTTGTTAACAATTTTGCAAAACAGGCAATCAAGGTTATTATTTTTTTCCATATATAAAGCACCTTTAAACAATTGATTAAAATAGATTTTAAAACAGGGGAAAGTATTTTAATTTAAAAGTTTTCAAAATAAATATTAATTAGCACTAGCTTGGGTTGTAGTAGTGTTATTATTAACAGATTTGCGGACAACTATCTTTTCAATTTGGCCATCTTTCAAATAAACTACTTTTGTTGCGATTCTAACAAATGAAGGCTCATGGGTTACCATCACGATTGTAGTGTGAAACATTTTATTAATCACTAAAAACAGATCAATAATTTTAGCAGAAGTTTGTGAATCTAGTGCCCCTGTTGGTTCATCACACAACATTATTTGGGGTTGTTTTACAATTGCTCTTGCAATCGCTACCCTTTGGTTTTGCCCTCCTGATAATTCGTGGGGAAACTTTTCTAATAAATTTTCAATCCCCACAATTTTGACAATTTCATCAATCTTTAAAACCCTTTTGTCTTTTGGGACTAAATATTGACCTAACCGAATGTTGTCATAACAACTAATGATTGGAATTAATCCATAGCGTTGGTAAATATATGAGATATAAAGGCGTCTAATTTTAACCAATTGGCTATCACTAATTTTGTTAATATCAACACCTTTAATTAAACATTGCCCTTTGCTTACTTTATCAATTCCCGCAATTACGTTAAGGAGGGTTGTTTTCCCACTTCCACTTGGTCCTAAAATAATGACAATTTCACCCTTATTAATTTCTAAATTAATCTTTTTTAAAATTAAATTCTTTTCACTTCCAATTTCTTTAGTGGCTTTGTCAACATTAATGCACTTGATATCAATTGGACTTGATTCATCAATTTTTAAGTCCTCTAAATTAGTTTTGTTAACTTTCAAATTAAGTTTATTTAAAAAATTAAAGGAGTTTAAACCACTATTATTTGCTTTTTTAACTTTGATTTGAATTTTTTTGGCTTTCATAACTAATTTAATCTTATTATTAATATCTTTAAAGTTTATCAATAAAATTTTAATTTAATACAAATAAAAAAACTAGAATCTTATGATTCTAGTTAAGATTTAATTTTTAAATGGTGGTTTCGGGCAGAATTGAACTGCCGACACACGGATTTTCAGTCCGTTGCTCTACCGACTGAGCTACGAAACCATATGGCGGTCCTGACGGGAGTCAAACCCGCGATCTCCTCTGTGACAGAGAGGCATGTTAATCACTACACCACAAGACCATATGGTTGCGGGAGTAGGACTCGAACCTACGACCTTCAGATTATGAGCCTGACGAGCTACCAACTGCTCCATCCCGCGAACAACTTAATATATTTAAAAATGGCGGAGGATGAGGGATTCGAACCCCCGCGCACATTTCTGCACCTTTCGGTTTTCAAGACCGATCCCTTCAACCAGGCTTGGGTAATCCTCCGATGTTATGGAAGTATTGTCACAACACTCCATAATTTTAGCATAAAAATTTATTTTTATTATAAATGGTGGAGCTAACAGGACTTGAACCTGTAACCTACCGATTATGAGTCGGGGGCTCTAACCAGTTGAGCTATAGCTCCTTTGGTGACAGAGGAGAGATTCGAACTCTCGACACCTCGGGTATGAGCCGAGTTCTCTAACCGCTGAGATACTCTGCCAAAATGGTCGGGATGACAGGATTCGAACCTGCGACCCCTTGGTCCCAAACCAAGTGCTCTACCAAGCTAAGCTACATCCCGAGTAAAAAAAGAGAAATAATCTCTTTTTAAAGTATTTTTTAATGGCGCACCCTAAAGGAGTCGAACCCTTAACCTTCTGGTCCGTAGCCAGACGCTCTATCCAATTGAGCTAAGGGTGCATTTTGGAGGTGCCTGACAGATTCGAACTGTCGAATAAGGAGGTTGCAGCTCCTGACCTTACCGCTTGGCTAAGGCACCAATTATTAAAAAAACACTTATTTATTATATAATATTAAAAACTCTTTTTATAAGTTTATGTTTTATTTCTAAACTTCGTCACATTTTTTTATGGCAAAACAAGCATTTATCTATGAAAAAA
Organism: Malacoplasma sp.; assembly: GCA_021444005.1. Classification (GTDB taxonomy): domain Bacteria; phylum Bacillota_I; class Bacilli_A; order Mycoplasmatales; family Mycoplasmoidaceae; genus Malacoplasma. Next base: position 49,744 of record JABUSB010000005.1, on the reverse strand, counting down.
ACAATTTGTTTGGGTTTTATAATAACAAAAACCAAATCATTATTGAAGCCCAATTTCAAGAAGTTAGAGAAATGAATGATAATTTTGCTTGAGTTAAAAAAGACAATAAATGGAATTGAATTGATAATAAAAACAATTTAGTGTTGCCAAATCAATTTGATAATATCTTGTTTTATAACCCTAAATATTCAGTAGTACAAAACCAAAATGAATCTTATTTAGTTTTGCATAATTCTAAAAAGGTTAGCAAAATTCCTTATCAATTTGTGGATTTTAATGACGAAATTTTGCTAGTAAAACACAACAATAAGTATTTTTATCTCAATTTAAAACTTGAAAAACTATTTGATAATCAATTTGAAAATGCAACTATTTTTATCGACCAATTTGCAAGCGTTTGCCAAAACAAAAAGTGGGGCATCGTTAATAAAAAAGGAAGAATTATAGTTGATTTTCAGTATGACAAAATTTATCAAAACGGATCTTTTTTATTCAAAACAGAAAACAATAGTCAAACTTTTTTTATTGACTTACACAATAGTAAATATTTAGAAACATTAGATAACCAATATCTTTTTAATGATGCTTTTTGTGATGATGTCATTGTGTTTAAAAAAAATCACAAATTTGGGGTGATGAATGATTTCTTTGAAGTTTTGTTTTACAAAAACTTTAGTTTTTTAGACAACTTTAAGAATGGGGTTGCTATTTTTGAAAAAGACACTAAATTTGGCCTTATTAACAAAAAGGGTCATAAATTAGTGGGTAACATCTTTGATAAAATCTTGTGAATTGAACACGATTATTTATTTGGGATTAAAAATAACAAATACTGTTATTTTATAATTAGTGATAAAAAGATAAAAGAAAGCCCATTTTAAAATGAAAATAATTAGTGATATTAACAGCATTGGAATCCAAAAAGTGATGGATTTATACCAAAGCTCTTTCGATGATCCCCCTTCTTTTTGCAATGCTTTTTTTAATAGTTATTTTAATCCAAAAAAGGATTTTTATTTTGGAGTTGTTGATAACAATTATTTAGTAATGAATTGCTTTTTTCTTGAAAAAAGAGTGCGTTTTAATAACCAAAATTTAAAAGGGTATTTAATCTATGGGGTAAGTGTGGATCCAAATTACCAACACCAAAAAATAATGACCACTAACCTTTTAAAATTCATCAACCAAATGCAATTAAATTCGCAATTAATCTTTATTCAAGCAAATGATTGAAACATATACAAGCACATTGATTTTAAAAGTTGTTTTGAAATAAATTACTACGCTTTAAAAAAGGACCAATTTCTAAAACCAATAGAGGTTGATCATAAAATCAATTATGACAAAATTAATTGGATTTATAACCAGTTTATCAAAGTTAACAAAATCAAAAACTTTTATTACAAAACTTCTAAAGAAAATAAGAAGTATTTAAAGCTACACCAATTGGTAAATGCAAAAATAATGTGTTTAAACAATTCTTACTTAATTTATTGGGAAGATGAAAAAGAAATCATTGAATATGCGTATTTAAATTTAAAAGATTTTATTTATTTGGTTTCACTTTTACCGCTTGATACTAAAATTAGAAGCTATATTGAATTGGATAAACGTTTTTTTAAAAGCACACAAAAAAATGCTATTATAACCAAAGTTTATAATAGCAAGTTTTTAAATAATGAAAATCAATCAATTTTTAGTAATGATATTTGGTAATCATTAACTAATTGTGTTTGCTAAATTGCATTTTTCTCTTCTTATAAATTAGAAATGAAACTGCTGCAACAATGATAACAAAAGCACTAACACCAACTCCGACACCAATTCCAATTGCTAAACTATTGTTGTTGTTGTTGTCAGCATTATTGTTTTGGTTTGAAAAGCTTGATGCAGCAAATTGGTATTGTTGCATTTTAGTAACTGTTGGATCATTTGACAAACTAAAGTCAACTGTAATGACAATATTGCCTTTATCATCTTGTTTTACATCTGAAATTGTAAATTTAATTTGTGAATTTGAATCTGATGTGAAGTTAAAGAAAAGGTTTAAATTGTCTTTTGTAATGCTATTAACACTTTCATTTGCTTGCGAATCTGCTTTGGCAATTGGTTGAATTTTAAAATCATTTTGAATTAATGTATCTAAAGTATCAGCTTTAGTTTTTACATTATTGTTTTCTTGTGCATTTGCAGTATCTGTATTTGATATATCTGTTTTGTTTTGATCCTTATTTGCATCAGTATTTGGTTTTGTTTCAGTTTTTGTTTCAACTGGTTTTGGACTATTGTCTTTGTTTGTTTCAACAGGTTTACTATTATTTGTTTCTTGTTGTACTTGATGATTAAAATCTTGGTTAGCAACAGGATTGATTATAGTATTAATTTCTTGTACTTCAGTTTTTGAGAAATCAGATACTAAATATATTTGTACATAAACCGAATTTCCTTTTTTGAATTCATATTTTAAGGTTACACTATTGTCAGATTTATTAACACTAACTTCTTTTAGAGTACATTGAATTGTTAAAACATTACTATATGTTGGGTAATCCATCATATAGTTTTCAACATTATTGATATTTACGTTATCCAAATTAAGGTCAATGTTATCACGTGCAACTGGGAAAAAACGTTGTGAGTAATACATTAAGTCAGTTGTGTAGTCTGTGTTTGAGTCAAAATTGTTTTGTCCAGAATTACTAGAATTTGTATTGTTGATAACTGGTTGAGTATCTTCATCTTCATACTCATCTTCATAAGAGTATGGTTTAACAGTAAAACTTAATTGCTTAGTGTTGTTAAACTTATCAGCAACGGTTACAACATATTTGCCACTTTGGAAGAAGTTGTATTGAATTTTGTTATTATCAACTGATTTAGAACCAACTATAAAATCATTTGTGTTGTCTTTCTTAACACTAATTGTTAAATCATTGTTAGCAACAATTTTGCCAGATTTGATACTAGCATTCTCACTAATGCTGGTTTCATATCCTTTTAAATCCTCTTTTTTAAATTCAAAATTGTATTTAAAAGTTTTCCCAGCATCACTTAAATTAATTTCGTATTTACCATTTGCATTAATTGTTGCTTTTTTGTTATCCTTACAAATTTCAACACCATCTTTTTTAACTGAAAGTTTCGCATTTGTATTATTGTTTTTATTCACAATTGAAAATGCTTGGTTCATATAAGGTTTTAAGAAAATGTTAGAAGTATCATCAAATTGGAATTCAAAAGCAGAATTGTTAGTTAGTGTATATTCTTTAACATCTTGAATCCCAGAAGTACCAATTGCTTTAACCGTAATGATTCCCGGTTTTACAAAAAGTCATGATGGGTCAAAGTCATAGAAATAACCATTACGTTCATAACTGTATTGAAATTTTTTGACATCTTTATCACTGCAATCAATTTTGATTGGTAACAAATCTTGTTTAAAAACAAATTGAGGACCATCTTTTGCAAAGTAAAAACTATATGTTGAAAAGTTATTAGAATTTGTTTTATCAACTAGTTTTACTTTTCACAATCCAGTATTTTGCAAACTTGTATGGAATCACAAAGTCCCAGAAGTTGATGTTTTAAATGAACTGTTTAAAGTTTGTTCCACATCATCTTTGCTAACCTTTGCTTCATATTTGTTTGCATCATATTTGAATTCTAGGAAGTTGTTTTGATTAACATCTGATGCTTTGAATTTAAAATCATTAATCGCATCATCATAGGTATAACTTGATCCGTTATATGTGTCATTTCGGGAAATGTTATAAGTGATTTTGTCAGCTTTTGGTTTTGTTGTATTTTTTAATGAATCATAAATCTCTTGTGGTGTTACCACACTAGCTGCTGTGATTGCACCATCTTTATTAATTGTCACTTTTTGGAAGTTATCAGACATTTTATAATCTGCTTTAAGATCAACTGCATATGCTTCATAAATTTGGAAACCATCTAGTTTTCTAGCAGCATCTTGCCCAGCATAACCAAAATTAAAGATCACATTTCCGTCTTTATCATAATCATATGCCACTACTGCGTGGGCAAAGTTATCCTTTCGAACTGCAACCCATACCGGAATTCCTTTATCAATATAATCACGAATTGGTTTTTGTCAGTCACCACTTGATGGTCAAATTTCTGTGAAATTCAATTGGTAATTTGTTTTTGCATAATTTTCCAAAAACAAACGAATTGATTTAATTGCTTGGTAAGATTGCAATGCTGGTCCTAAATTATTTAGTTTTAAATAATTAAAGTGATCTGCAATTGAAATTATCTTAGCTTGTAGATCAAAAGACTCTAATTGCTTTAGTGCAGCTAGATATTCATAAACATTACTAAACTTACCCTTTAAAATTTGTTCATCATTATAAGATCCGGGTGAGTATGGGAAGAAATTATCATCAGATGTAGTATAAGCTGGTACATCAAATTGCTCTGGGATTAAGTCATCATTTAAAAAAGTATCATAATATGTCAAAATCATTGAGAACGCAATTGTGGTACAAGACCCCAAAAAGTTGTATCCCATATTGTAAGTATTGTTTCTAAAATAATACTTCATTAAATCCAAGCGTTGTGCATCACTTAATTTAGTATTTGTTGTTTGATTATTACTTTGTAGTTTTTGGTCTTTTAAAACAAAATGCTTTTCTTCATAGTTTTCACTAAACCCAAAAACAGATAGTGCACAAAGTGAAGAAATTGATGTTAATCCAATTCACTTAAAATAGTTTTTATGTACTTTTTTCATAAATATCCAATAATACCTATAATAGTATATTTATTATACTAAAAACAAAAGACACTACATTTGGTTCACTAAAAATTTCCGGGTAAAGAAAAAGTTTATAGTTATTTATTCTTTTTTGAAACTTATTTATGTGTTTCTGTGAATTAATCTACTAAATTTATTTTTAAATTAATTTAGAGTTAAAAGATTATAATTTTTATATTAATTAAGGAGGAGTATGAAGGAAAATAAAATTGATTGTTTAATCTGACCAGAATTAAATGATTATACTGGTAAATCCAAAACTATTGCTTGTTTTAGTAGTGAAAATGATTCAAATATAGATCAATATGTTAGCAAAATTTATGAATTTTGGTATGACTTAACTAATTGAATTATTGAAACTAATAACAAACCAACTGATTTGGGAATGAGTTTAAATTTTTGGTTTGATATGAGCAAAAAGAAATTAAGCGAAAAAGAAATTGAAACCTTAATTAAAAAAGTGAATGAAAAATACATAATGAAAAACTACATCATCAAGCAAAATGATTTGTATGATTTTAGCTGGAAAAAATTTATTGAATTTACAAATAAAAAACTTGGTCAAACAGTAAAGAAAAATAAAGATAATTTACAAGAGTATTTTTGTGCAGTCAGTACTGCGTTTTATGGCCCAGTGTGTGATACGTTTAGGCAAGATGAAACGAATACAGTCTCAATTATTAAAATCTTGCCAAGTGAACAAATGGTTAATGCATTGTTTTTAGCAGCTATTAAATTTATTAGCTCTAAAGTTGCTAGTAACCACTATTCAAAACACATTATTCAAGTCACTTCTAAAATTTTACAAAGTTATTTAAATTTACCAGAAGTTGAAGAAGTGAAATAAACAATTTAATCAATCTTTAATTTAGGAGAATCAAAATGAAAGTAATTGAAAGTATTAAAAATAATTTAAAAAGTTTAAACTACAAACCAACAATTGTATTTGCTGAAGGTTATAACAAAACAATCCAAGAAGCTGCAAATGTTATTAAAAAAGAAAACATTGTAGAACCCGTTTTAATTTTTAATAACAATGCAGAAAAAGCCCAATTTGATAATGCATTAAATATAAAAACTATTGTGATTGCTGAAACTGATATTGAAAAGAATGCTAATTTTTTATATGAGCTTAGAAAAAACAAGGGATTAACACTAGAAGAGGCTAGAAAACTAGTGCAACAATCAAATTATTTATGCTCAATTTTGGTAAAGAATAATGAAAATTGGGGTGGTGTTTGTGGAATTGAATACACTACAAAAGACACTTTAAGAGCAGCACTACAAGTAATTAAAGCAAAACCAGAAAAAGTAGTTAACAGTATTATGATTTTTGAAAAAGATGATGATACATTCTTTGCAACTGACATTGGATTAATGCTAGACCCAACTGCAGAAGAGTTGGCAATGTTAACTGATAATTCAATTGATTTTATTGTTAACAAAATCAATTATGGTCAAGTTAATGCTGCAATGCTAAGCTATAGTACTAGTGGTAGCGGTGCCGGTGCATCTGTGGACAAAGTGAAAAAAGCTTATCAAATTTATAAAGAAAAATATGAAAAGCAAAATCCAAAAGCTAGTGTGTATGGTGAAATGCAATTTGATGCAGCAGTAGTTGATTCAATTCGTAAGAAAAAATGCCCAGATTGTACTTGAACTGACAAAGCAAACCTATTTATTTTCCCAAACTTAGATGCTGGTAACATTGGTTACAAAATTATGCAAAGACTTGGAAAATACAATCCAACAGGTCCGATCATTATTGGGTTGAACCAACCAATTAATGATTTAAGCCGTGGTGCTAACATTGATGAAGTAGTTTCATTAACGTACGTTACTGCTTTACAAACAAAAAAATAAGATCATTTAGATCTTATTTAATTCAATCAAGTATTTTAAATTAGTTATACTTAATAACTTTTTTAAGGTGCTTGATTTTTTTATTGTATTTTTTAAGATTTGTTTTTAAATCAATTTTTGTGGTGTTTTGCAAAGTATAGCTATTGATTGTATTGCAAGTTCTTTTCAGATTTTGACTATTTTTAACTTCAAAGTGGTCAACAGTTGCTAAGTTTAAGTTTTTTGCCTTACTTTTTTTACCATATTTTAATAAAGGTTGATTAAAGCGCTTTTTATTAATGATAATTGATGTTAATACTAGAATGATGATTGCACACACGATTGCTGTGATGATAACAATAATTTTAAATCACATAAAGTTAAATGCACTTGTTGTTTTAAATCCAGTGATTAATACATTTTTTGAAATTGTACTACCTTTAAGCCCACCAGCATTGGGAAAATAGAAAGTGTATGAAATTGTCACATTACCCAATCCATCATTGGAAAACATTTGGATATCATTAATTTGGTAGTAGTTAATCGCGGCAGTATTGGTTGGTAATGCAATTAAATTAATTGCATTTTGGAAAGAATTGTAGTTGTTATTGTTTTCGTCAAAAAAGGTACTAATAAATTTAGTTGCAGATTCATTTTGATAATTGTTATTATCAATTTTGCTTTCTAAATCATTAATGTTAATAATGCTGTTTGCACTATTTAAATTGTAATTAAAATTAATTACTGCTAAATCATAGTTAAATTCGTAATTGGTATTGAATTTAAGGATATCACTGCTCGCATTAATTTGCTTAATTCAATCACTATCTAATACTAAATTTGTATCAGATGCGGTTTTTAGGTTAGTTGTGATTTGATCATTGAATGATAAGTTAAACACAATTGTATTATTATTTGTGCTATTAATTTGGTATTTCAAGTTATCAATTGTGGTTCAGTTATTGTAAAAACTGACTGCATTATCCAAGATTTTTGTAAAGTTTGTCTGTACATCATTTAGTGTGTATGATGCTGCAATTTTAGTTGCATTATCACTAAAAAATTGGATTGCATTTGAGTTCGTGTTACCAATTAAATTATAAATTGTTAAAAATCCACTACCTGTTGTTTGATCAATTTTTAACAAAGTATTATTTTGATTTACATTAGTGGGTACATTCCCTAATTCACGGTTGTATGATATTGTCCCTTGCAAGATTCCTTTAAGGTTTTGGTCAATATAATCGCTTTTATTACTAGTTTCTGTATATTGGGGTGTTCACGTTCAGTATTTAGGATCAGTTTCATAACTTGAAGCTAGGTTTAAACAACTTATTAAATCAGATAACGTAATTTGAAAAGGAGCCTTGGATTTTTTAAGAGCACTAAAAGCAGTATTGTTTAAAGTGATTGGTAAAAACCCTTCTAAGTTTTTAAAGTTGTTAAAAGTGAAAGTACCACTAATGTTTTGCACAGAAGGCGACACTTTTTGCTTTATATCATACGTGATCGTTAATGTCCCTTTGTTATCATCTGTGGTAACATTTATTGCTTTATTCGCATTTTTATTATTGATTGCAATGTCATCAACAGTGATGTTGATTTTGTCACCAAATTGCAAAAAGTCATCCAAAATTTGTTGTGCTGCAATTTGGGAAGGATAAAAGTTTTGCTTCAAATTATTAATCTTATTAAATTTAGTTGCATCAACATCAGATGATGTGACTAAACTAAAGGCTAAGCTGTTGTTGGTTGCAAGATTTTGGATGTCAATTGGCACTTGAAATACAGTTGTTTGGCTTGATTGTCCAGTGTTTTTGACCCACCAATCTTTCACATTTAGATTTAAAATACCCTTTAATGTTCCGTTTTGGTTATCAATTGTTAAACTATTGGGGACATAAGAAATCGATGATTCATAATTCAATTTGGTATTAGTATCTGGATTTACTAAATAGATGTATTTTTCAAAGATGTCTAATGTGATATCTTGTGGTAAATAGTTTGCATAATCAGAAGCAATTGCATCATAAGAGTTTATCACTGCTGCATAAAAATCAGAAGTGGTTAAACTATACTTACTATTTGTATAGTTTATGCTAAATCTTTTGACAACAGTTTTTGCAATTGTATTATCAGTGTTATTACTATAAACTGTAAGACTATAAATTCCAGACATCCAACTGTTGTTTGTGTAGCTGTCAAAGATGGGCATAAAGCTTAAACTATAACGTGATGATGAAGTGATAGAATCTGTGAAGCTAAAAGTGTTGCTAAAATCATATGTAAAGCGGTTTGTAGCAACAGATGTAAACAAAGAACTGTTTGTTAAATCCAAAATTGCCAAACTTGTAGCGTCAGATGTATTTTTAGCTAATAAAAACACTTGGTTATTAGTCGGATTTAAAATTAAATCAAAGTTTAAAAAGTTATGGTTATTAGTGTAGTAAAAATCAATTTTCGAGTTTGTTGCATCAACTTTGTAAAAACAAGAATTGATTGTAGTTGAATTGGTTTTGCTATTCCCTAAAACTTGGGATTGCACATCATTGTCATTATAAACGCAACTCACATAGTTTATTGGAGTATTATTTGCAAATGTAGTAACGCTTTTAACATAAAGTTTGTCCAAGTTGGGTGCACTTGAAGTTTGGGCAACTTGGTATCTTAATAAGTCACTAAATTGGTTATTAACCAATTTTACAAAATATACATAAACTAAATATAAATTTGATGTCTTTTGTCAAGACTTAAATCCAAGATAGGAAACACTATTATAAGCATTTGTACTAAAACTAAAGATTTCACCAACATTATTATTCAAATAAGTTTTATTTGTATTATTAGTTCTTCACAAACTTAAATCAATATTTAAAACAACACTTGCATAATTTGTAAGTGAGAATTGAATTGTTTTCAAACTTGCTTTACTAACATCAAAGGTTTTAGGAAGTAAGACTGCACTATCTTGTCCTACAATACTAATGCTGTTTAAATTAGTAATAACATTATTGTTACTGTTTGAAATTAAGCAAGATGAAGTAATTTTAGTATTATTGTCCATTTCTGGATTTACATAATATTCACTTCCATCACTATTATTAATTTGGAATACAAATGAAGTTGAATTATTGTAAATTCCAAAGATTAATACTCTTTCATAATTGGATAAGTATTTAGCGTGAACAGATGTGATCAATGATGGATTGAAACCAGATATTGTTTTTAAAAAATTAGAATTTGCTAAATCATATTTTCAAGTTCGGTTCCCAAATCAAGATACTAAACTAATTACACCATCTTTAATTGTTAAATAACCATTTGGTGTATTTAAATCAGAATTGTTATCATAATCTACAACTAATGAATTCGTATTTCAATCATTTATATTAGCACCACTGTTGTCATTGTTATCTGATTTTACAATCGCAGCAGAGTGGACAAAATCAGCAATTAAAATACTAGTTGTTGCTAATGGCACAACAAGGATAAAGTTCATTGCTAAAAACTTAGTTAAATATGAAATTGCTTTTTTAGTCATTTTGTAAAATTAAAAATACTATCATTTTGGGTTTTTGTTTAAGACAAATTGATTTAGGAATTGTAACAAATAAAGATATTAAAACCAGTTGCTACACTTGTCTAAATTAATATAAATAATATTAAGAAAACAAAAAACCCATAAATAGGGCTTTTCGTTATAAAAATGGATTCTTATTTCATCAACTTACGGATTTTGTTTCTGCGAATTACATATAATGCAACCCCAGTTG
>JABUSB010000005.1:35963-37687 GCA_021444005.1 Malacoplasma sp. | reverse complement strand
GCTAGTAAACTGTCGTGGCATTAAAGAATCATTTGTAAATCCAGTACCCACAAAATTAGAATAACTTAACACATATCCAGTGAATGGATATGATTTTAATGCATTAGTACCTGCACTTGGATTTGCAACTGGGAATACTTGCGCATTTTTAGCACCAGTTTGATCTGAAAAAACAACGTTAGACCCAGATGATTGAATTACAATCGAGTTCGTAAAAACATTAGCTACAGAGATTGAGGTAATGTTTTCTGATTCATCTGTTTTGAAATAAATTTGGTTATTGCTGTCAATAAAAGCAGAGTTGATATTACCACTCAATGTAAAAGTAGATGTAGTGTCTGTGCTATCACCACTTGCTGCTTTTGTTTGTACAGTAGTTGTATTATTAATTAAATTTGTAAAGTTACTTTTAGTAATTGAGGATTTGTTTAAAAGTAATTCATAAATGTTTTTGCCCACCATTATGATGTAGTTACCGTTTCTTGCAAAACCATTCATATAAATGTCACTACCTTTAGTACTAGTTAAACTAACTGTTTCACTAGTTTTAGGAGTTGTAGAACGAGAAGTGCTTGATTGAGTGGTGCTATCTGTTATATATTTAACAAATTTATCATTAACAATATCTAATGATAAATTTACACTACTTGCAGCATCGCCTACTTGAGAAGTTGATGTCACAGCAATTGAATAGTTAACGTCTAATGGAATTAAACCTACTAAGTATTTACTTGCAAGTCCAGTTGCACTTGCACTTTTAATTTCATTAGCAGTATTAACTACCCCGGTTTTTGGATCAACTTGGTAAATTGTTGGATTTTGTGTCTTACTACTTCACAAATACACGGAGTTATCAAAATCAATGACCTGGATTTTATCAACAGTAGTAGTAGTAGTACCGCTAGTTTGTCCAGTATTTACTAAATTTGCGGAAATAATAGTACCTGATTTTGAATCTACGATGATCAAATATCCTTTGTCAGTTAAAACATATAAAACATCAGTTTTATAGTTATATGACATATCAACAACTTTAGTACCAGCTTTACTAAAGTCAATTGCAGATGAAGTTGATGTTGAAAACCAAGATTCAGAATAGTAACCATCATTTGTATTGTCTTTTGAATCTAATGTAATATACCATGATAGATTACCATACCAATCAGTTGCCCCTACCGTTCTTGCGTTATCAAACAAAAGAATAGGACCATTCGCATTTGCAAAGTTGCCAATACTGTTTTGTTTATAATAGCTTACTGGTAAACTAACTTGGCCATTTTGGTTTTGATCAGTCTTTAAATTAAGTAATCCACTAGAGGGAGTAGTAGTTTGGCTAGTAGCATCTGCTTGTAAATTGGTATTTTTTTTAATTGAAGTGTTACTAATTGCATAACTTAAAGATTGATTAATACCAATTCCAACAGCTGCAGTCACTAAAAAAGAAGTAAGTAAGGATGAAAAGATAAACTTTTTCTTACGCATATAAACTCCAAGTTTAAATTAAATGAATATAAAAAATAAATTGGTAAATAAGACAAAAAATATTTATATTAACATTTTAAAGCAATTATTTTTCAAAAAAAAGGGGGGGGATTTTAAATTAAAAGTGGTAAACAAAATAAAAAACCCATTCAATTGGGTTTTTTATTAGTCAAAATTTATTTTTTATTTCATCAACTTACGGATTTTGTTTCTGCGAATTACATATAATGCAACCCCAGTTG
>JABUSB010000005.1:11023-34266 GCA_021444005.1 Malacoplasma sp. | reverse complement strand
GCTAGTAAACTGTCGTGGCATTAAAGAATCATTTGTAAATCCAGTACCCACAAAATTAGTGTTACTTAAGACATAACCAGTGAATGGATATGATTTTAATGCATCAGTCCCTGCACTTGGATTTGCAACCGGGAATACTTGCGCATTTTTAGCACTATCTTCACTTGAAAAAACAACATTAGTTCCCGTTGACTGAATTACAATTGAGTTGGTAAAAACATTAGCAACAGAGATTGAGGTGATATTAGGTGACTCATCTGTTTTGAAATAAATTTGGTTATTGCTATCAATAAAAGCAGAATTAATGTTACCAGGGATTGTGAATTTGTCAGCAGTAGTAGCTGGGGTACCAGATTGTGCAGGTTGTGATTGTGAAGTTTGAGTTTGGTTTAATAAATCTGTAAAAGTACTTTTTTCAATTGAAGATTTATTTAATATCAATTGGTAAATACTTTTATTAACCATTATGACATAGCTTCCATTTCTTGCAAAACCATTCATATAAATGTCATTACCCTTAACACTTGAAATACTTACAGTTTGTGGAGTTGCTGAAGTTCCCGATTTGTCGGTAGGGTAAGCCACAAGACTATCATTTACAATAGTAAGGGTTAGTGAAACACTAGCATTATCAGTAGTTGCATTAATTGCAGAAGTTGATGTCACAGCAATTGAATAGTTAACGTCTAACGGAATTAAACCAATTAAATATTTACCACTCAAACTAGTTGATGTTGATATTTGCCCTTTGTTTGCAGCAACTGGCATCCCGGTTTTTGGGTCTACTTGATAAACCGTTGGGGCTGCGGTTTTGCTGTTTCACAAATATACAGAATTATCAAAATCAATGACTTGGATTTTATCAACGGTATTTGTTAATTTGTTAGCAGAGATAATTGAGCCATCTTTTGAATTTAGAATAATTAAATAATTAGTATCTGTTAATACATATAAAACATCAGTTTTATAATTGTAAGCCATATCAACAACTTTTGTACCTGCATTGCTAAAATCAATTGCAGATGAAGTTGATGTTGAAAATCAGGATTCAGAATAGTAACCATCACTTTTGCCACTTGCAGAATTTAATGTAATATACCACGATAGGTTGCCATACCAGTCAGTTGCCCCTACCGTTCTTGCATTATCAAATAAAAGAATTGTCCCATTGGGATTTGCAAAATTACCAATATCATTTTGCTTATAATAACTCAATGGTAAATTAACTTGGCTATTTTGGTTAGCATCAGTTTTTAAATCGACAATTCCACTATTTACTTGAGTAGTTGCAGTATCGGCATTCAATTCAGAATTAGTTTTAAATACTGCATTCTGATTTGTAAAATGAGATAAAGACTGACTAACACCAATCCCAATTGAAGCAGTTATTAAAAATGAGGTAAATAAAGAGGAAAAAATAAGTTTTTTCTTTTTCATAGTTAACTCCATTTCCTGATCTAAAATCTTTTTTAGATTTTTTCTCTATCATATTCATTTTAGAGCAAAAGAGCAGTAAATAAAAGTTCAAGGGGCTAAAAAAGATGATTTTTAATTAAAAATTCTTTTAGTTTTTTAAAGCTTATCTGTATTAAAATTTATTTAATATTTTCACATTATGTTATTGCCTTTATTAATTGTTGGAATTGTTTTTTTTGTTTTATCACTCTTATTTTTAGTAGGCATTGTTTTTATGCACACTAAAAAGTATAAGTGCATGCTAAAAGAAAATTATTTAAAAAAGGAACTCAATAACCTGCGTGAATATGATTTTGAAAAAATTTCAATTCCTGTACAACACATTAGCTATGCCAATAAAGGTCAGGGATTTGATAGCATTGCTGATTTATTTAATGTTTTTGCATATGAATTTGATACAAAAATTAATGACATTAAAGACCACATTTTTAACTTGCCTGCAATGGCTAATAATTATGATTGAAGTGCGTTTGAAACTACATATAATGAAATTCATAAGGAAATTGTTAATAGTAAGTCATCAATTAAAGAGCTTTTTGAAATTCATTACAATTTATTAAGTTATCGTGATTATGTAAGTTACCTACTTGTAAGCTATCGCGAAAATGCTTGAAACTTAATTCATTTTTATGAAAAAAACTTAGTGCATAAAAATAACAAAACAAAAGAAATTAAAGCCAAAATCAGAAGTTTGAGAGAATGTGCAGATAACTTAAACCAATGTATTGAAAACTATGATATTAATGTCATCATAGCTGCAATTGATAACATTAACTTTGAATTTAATGAATTAATTAAATTAGTAAACCACAGCTATATCATTCAAAAACAAAGCAATTACATCAACTATTCAATTAATGAAATTAAAACCATTATTAGTCAAAAACACCAAAACATTAAATCAACAATTATTAATAATGCTCAAAAAGCGATATCAAAAGTTGAAAATAACCGTGATTATTTGTTAGCAAGTGTTGAAAAATTATCAAACAAAGATATTGAAACAATCTCAACATCTTTAATTCGTAAGTTATCAAATATTAAAAAAATGCTTAATTTTTCATTTAAATCAAGTGAGTTTTTTAACTACAACAAAACTGATATTGACAATGCTTTTAGAAATATGTTGCAAATAATTCCCTCGATTTTAGGAACATTTGAGAAAATCTATGGCAACTTCATTGAGGATCGTGAAATCAAAACTGCGATCTCAAATTGCAATGCTTTGTTTTGCACAATTAAAATCGAAATAGACAAATATTTTAACATCTCTCAAAAAAACAACTACAACACAATTGATTTACTAGAACTGGCTAAAAATATTATTGAAGACATTATTGAAGCAATTACATTAGCAGACCGAATTGTGTTAGACGTTGATAAAAAATATGAATATTCTAAAAAAATCTTGAATGATATTACAAGCACAAAACTTGTTTTAACACAAATGAAGGCTTTTATTATTGAAAATAAAGCCGAAGAAAAAAATAATATTGCAATGATCGATAAATTAACAAACGAATTAGATACTATTCAAAAAAAGACTTACATTCAAAAAGGCGATAATCTAGAATATGTCTTTAACCAACTAAGTGACACTAAGAGTGAGATTTCTTACTTAAAACTAGCACTAATTAGAAAAGAGAAAATGAAACAATATGTTGAAAAGATTGTAAATTATAGTTGTTTAAAAATGGTTAATGATGAAGATCTAAAATTAAAAATTGCAAAGCCGGTTGAGCTTTACAATCAAGGTTTGTATTATGAAAGTATTTTGTTTCTAATTAATCAACTAAAAAGAATTTAATTTAAATCCGCTTTCTTATTTTTGTTGTCATTTACACTATTAAGATCCTTTTCAAACTTTTCAAAATTTTGTTTCACATTTTCAAGCTCAATAAGGCTTTCTTTTAGTTTTTTAGGATCATTTAATTTTAAAATCTCATTTTTGTTTAAAGTTAGTTCATTTTTAACGGAATTAAAAATAGTTAACTTCAATTTGTACAAAAGTTTAACACCTTGGTCAAGCAACTTCTGATTTGTCGTTTTTTGCTTTTCAAAAGTTTTTTCATTATTTTTTTGAATGTCAAAAAAATTGAAGTTTTTTTGTCACTCCATTAACTTATTAAAAATCTTTTTCTGATTTTCACTAAATTCTTGGGTCATAATAGCAACAAGGTTATCTAACTCAAAATTTGATTCAAGTTGGTTTTCAATTGTTTTCAAAATGACTTTTAAAACTTTTTTAGTATCCTCATCTTTAAAGCGGTTAAAGAAAATGAAATGGTAATGTTTAACAACCAATTGCGCTAATTGTTTTGAAAATAAAGCAATTAAAAATAAGGTTATTTCTTGGTTTTGCAAAGTTTTATTAAAACAATTTTTAAATTCATTTTTATTATCAAGGTTGTCAAAATTATTAAAATCTAATTTAAATTTAGAAGTTGGTTTTTTTGAATTAACAATAAATCTCGAATTTGTAGCAGCATCTTTTTGAAAATCTTCAAAATAATTTCAGATAACATCATTAGTAGTAGTAGTAGTAGTAGTAGCTAAAAAATCCTTTTTATAACTTGGTTGCTTTTTTTGAATTAATGAATCCAATTGGCTTAATTCAATCCCAAAAAAATCAGAAATTAATTTTTTATCATCACTTATAAAAAGTTCTTGGTAAGCAAAAGTGTTAAGCATTTGCAAAAGTTTAGCTAAAAAGACTTTTTTATCCTTATAAGTGCTTTGAGTTCTTTTATAAATTTCGATTTGGTATTCAATAAAACCAACTTGATCCAAAATTAATGATAAACAAGATTGTTTATCATAATGGTTTGTTAATTCATCAATATCTTTAAATTGCGTGTCATAAGGTCTTACACAAAAAACTTGGTATCCAGCATTAATAAACTTTTGGGCAAGCCGTGTTGTTGCTAAATTTCCTGCAGCATCGTTATCCATACAAATAATAATTCTTTGAATGTTTTTGTATTTTTTAATCAAATTCATTTGGTTAACACTTAATTCCACTCCCATTGTAGCCACTGCATTTAAAATCCCAATCCGTCTCAATGCAAAAACATCCATATATCCCTCAGCAAGATATAACTCTTCATAATTGGCTTTATCAAAGGCAAAAAAATTAAACAAGACTTCATCTTTTTTAAAAGCAATTGTTGTTTTAGTGTTCATGTATTTTGGTTCAATATCAGCTGATAGACTTCTACCACTAAACCCCACTACATAGTTGTTTTCATTAACTATCGGAATTATGATGCGGTCTCTAAAAAAATCAAGGAATTGGTTTTTCTCAGTTAATGTTACCAATCCTGCTTTTTCTAATAAATAATCACAATCCTTACCATGCTCTGTTTCTTTAAACAAATTAATTAAGTATTTTGCCCCCAATTGGTTTGGCGCATAACCAATTTTATAAAATGAAATAGTTTCTTCATCAATATTTCTTTTTTTTAAATACGCTAGTGCATTAGAGTTGTTTTGATCAAGTAAGGTACGGTTGTAAAAAAATTGAGCCTTTTGATTCACCTCAAAGATTTCTAAAACTTCTTTTGGATAATGCTCATATGCTTGACTAAAATATGAATCTAGTTCATTATTTTCAATATTAAAAATTTTTTTAAATTCAGCAAGTGCTTGCACATTGTTAACTTTTTTATAATTTTTAATAAAATCAATTGCATTCCCTTTGGCATCACATGAAAAGCATTTAAAAAAATTTAAGACTAATGAAATTGAAAGCGAGGGATTAGAATCATCATGAAAGGGGCAAACTGCTAAATAGTTTTTCCCTTTTTTTTGGACTGGTAAATAATACTCAATAACATCTAAAATGCTGTATGAGTCAATTAATTTTTTAATTTGAGAATACTGTGGTTTATTGTTATTATTTTCCATTTTTATTTAAACAAATTTGGTATCTTATTAAAATCATTTGCTTTAATTCTAATTTGTTTCATACTGTCACGATCCCTAACTGTGAAACTACAATCTTTTAGGGTATCAAAGTCAATTGTAATGCAATATGGGGTCCCGATTGCATCTTGTCTTCGATAACGTTTTCCAATGCTTCCCCCACTTTCATAAACACAAGACACATTGTAAGAAAGTAATTTTAAATAAATTTTGTAAGCTATTTCATTTAATTTATTAGTTAAGGGTAATATTGCAAACTGATAAGGTGCTAATTGTTCACATAATCTTAAAACCACACGAGTACTATTGTCCTCCAAAATTTCAGTATCATAGCAATCTAGAATTATTGCATACAATAATCGTTCAACCCCAACAGAAGGTTCAATAACACAAGGGATAAAGTTTTGTTTGCTAGCAGCATCATTATATTCAAGGTTTTTCTTAGACAACTCTTGGTGCGAACTCAAATCAAAACGCCCCCTGTCAGCAATTCCTCACAACTCCACTTTACCATGTGGAAAATTGTATAAAACATCAACCGTTCTTTTCGAATAGTGAGCTAACTCACTTTGAGGATAATCATATAAACAAACATTTTCTTTTTTAAGACGTAATTTTTCAAATAAAAATTTTTGAATTGAATCTAAAAAGAAATCAAACCATTTACTAGAATCTTGTTCGCTACAAAAGAATTCAATCTCCATTTGCTCAAATTCTCGGGTTCTAAAAATAAAATTACCGGGCGTAATTTCATTGCGAAAAGCTTTTCCAATTTGACCAACCCCAAAAGGAAGTTTTGGTCTTTGTGTTCTTAAAATATTTTTAAAATTAATAAAAATTCCTTGGGCTGTTTCTGGCCTTAAATAAACTGCATCTTTTTTGTCATCCACGACTCCAATTGCAGTTTCAAATAATAAATTAAACTTGCGAATATTAGTCCACTCACACTTTTTACAATTAGGACACAAAACATTATTATCATTAATGATTTTCTCAATTACTGCAGTTGCAGTTTGTTCATTAATTTGTTGGGTACTAACATTTTCCACTAATTTATCAGCACGGTATCTTAATTTACAATTTTTGCAATCAATTAAGGGATCACAAAAATTATCAATGTGACCAGAAGCTTTTCAAACAAGGGGGTTTAAAATAATATTTGAATCTAGTAAATACATATTTGGATTTTGAAAAATGAAATGCTTTAACCACAAGTTTTTTAAATTATTTTTTAACAAAACTCCTAGTGGTCCAAAATCCCAAGCATTTGCTAATCCATTATAAATTTCAGAATTGGGGTAAATAAATCCATATGTTTTTAAATGATTTACAATTGTTTCTTGATTAACTTTAGTTGCCATAATTTCTTTTTAATTCTTTATAACTAATATTTTTATTTTACAAAGTTTTAGAAATATTTATTATTTAAACAAGAAATTATATAAATTAAACCCAGCATTATCGTTAATAAAATCAACTAAAATCCGGGTTACCACTTTTTTAGTTGTTGAATCATAGCGATTAGCTATTTGGTATTTTTTTAAAAATATGCAATATAGTAATTCAATTGCTTTTGGATCAATTTTATAATTTTGGCTTCAGTGATCTTCACACACAAACCCAAAGCTATCAGGAGAAAAAGAATAGATTAATTTTGAGTTGCACATACTACAGTGATTAAGTTGTAGTTTAATTCCCAATTGGGGACAAAGTCTAATCAAACAATCAATAATTAAAACTGCATCATACTCAATTGAAAATTGTAATAGGTTATCAATTGTTTGTTTGATTAAATTAAAAACCTTAATCCCTTTGAGTTTGTTTTTAGCAACAATCATATTGGTAACCAATAATGGCATGCGGTATGCAATTGCAATATTGTTTTCTAACAGGGTTACTTTTTTAAGTCTCCCCATTTTGAAATCAATGTTTTTGGAAGCAAAAAACTCAAACTCTGACAAACACCCATAAAAAAGATTACGGGCATTTTTTGATAAGATTTTTTTAGTCCCTAATGCAATATTAAAAAAGAGATTACCATATTCATTAATAAATCCGATAATCTCATCAAAATAGTTATAATCTTGTCGATAAACCAAATAACCTTTGCAAATTGTTTCTGCCATTATTTTTGATAACCCAAAGCTTTTATTAAAGACTCTTTTTGGCGCCAGTTCTTTTTAACCTTAACATAAGAAGATGTAAAAATTTTACAATCATAAATTTCTAATAGTTTTTCACGAACCAAAATATTAATTTTTTTAACCATACTTCCATTTTTACCAACAACAATTGCTTTATGTGATTCTTTTTCCACAACAATCGCATATGAAATCGATAACAAATTATTTTCTTTTTCATACTTCATTTCTTCAATCACAATTGCAATTCCGTACGGTAATTCGTGTGATAAAAGGTTAATCGCGGCTTCCCTGATTAATTCACTCACCATAAACTTGTCATTAATCTCTTTTTTAATGCTATTAATTTCAAGGTTATCCACTTCATTAAATGCAGCACTTTTAATAATTAAATCAATCAGCTTTTGCACATCATTTTGCTCATTCGCACAAATTGCAATTGTGTTTTTAAATGCATAATGTTGTTGTAATTCTTGAATGATTCTATTTAATTTATCAGCATCAACTAAATCAATTTTGTTTAAAACCAAAATGACATTTTCACAATGAAAATCTTTCAAAACTTTTAAACACTCTTGGTCCTCTTTGTCATAAGTTCTTGAAACATCAAATAGAAACAAATGGATTTCACATCTTTTAAGTGCTTTTTTAATTTGTCCATTCAAAAAATTATCAAACTTATTTTTAGGAAGATGCAATCCTGGAGTGTCAATAAAATTAATTAGATAATCTGAATTGTGTGTATAACTGATTTCAATTAAATTCCGTGTGGTTTGAGGTTTATTTGTTGCTATTACCATTTTTTTATTAAAGATTTGGTTTATTAATGTCGATTTACCAACATTGGGTTTACCCACAATTGCAACTGTACAACAATACAAAATAGCCCCAAAATCTTTTAATAATTAAATATCAGCTTCTGGTAATAGTCTAAACAAAGCAATTGAGTTGAAATCACTTCTTAATGGAGTTGTGTAAAATGACCCCCAATTAACCCCAGACACTACCACTCGTAACCAGTCATTATTATCAAATGATCTAATATTTCTAAAATTTATATCACTTGGTGCATCATATTTATCATTTTGGAAATACCATTTAAGTCTTTTATCATTTGTTTTTGAAAAATCTGAAGGGACTCAACTAATTCAGTTTCAAGCATATCCATTCCGTTCGTTACACAATGCAAAAACTTTACCATTTTTATTAATGTATAAAATTTTGTAACTGTTTAAATCATAAAAGAAACTGTTTTTAATTGGTAATGAATTATAAGATCGATTAGTTTCAGGAATTGGAGAATATGTTGCTGATTGGTAAAACCAAGATAAACCAAGATCCATTAAACGCATATTTGCGTTTTGGGTTAATATGATACAGCTATCACAACGTTTTTCAGTAACTACTATTAACACTTCTTCAAAATTTCTGTCTTTGTCATCAATGAAACGGAATGTTAGTTCATTAGTACTAATATTTCGTTTCAAACACAACCCCTTAATGAATGTGCTTTGAATTCTAAATTGGGCCACATTGTTTTTGTAATCAATTTTGGCCAATTTTAAAGATCATTTTTGAGTCGCATCATTTGTCGTAGCAATCGAATATGTAGCATCATAAAAGATTTGGAAATTTGTTTTTAAAAGTGACAATGCGTGACTAATTCCTGTTTGTGTATCTTTTCACGATAAACATCTAAATGAGTCAAAAATAAAATCAGGTATGAAACCACTTTGGTTGACATCTACCAAAATTGCTTTATTAATACCACCTTCATTTTTAAAAGATAAGATAAAATCACGGTTGGTTTGATCACCCCGTAAATAAAGTTTTTGGGGAAAAACATCACTTAAAATTACGGGTTTAATTGGTTTTTTGTCTTTTAATAAATAACTAACTTTTTTGCTATCATAGTAACAAAAAATTCCTTTATCACCAACTTCTCTTTTACTACGTGGACTGTGAGGACTGCGTGGTGTTATTGTACACGCAAACCCCATAGAAGCAGCCACACCACCAGACGCATCAGCTTCAGTAACATTTTCTGGGACACTTGTACGGGACGGAGTATCTCAAGTTGCACCATCCATAAATGGTAGATTGTTAGCAAAAGTATTAGCATCTACATAATGTGGGTTAAAAATTTCGGGATCATTAATTCTTGGCGTGAAATAAACCGTATCCCTTTGGTGTCGAATTGCATTTGGATTAATTGGTACCGCATCCACTCTTCAAGCAGATCGCACTCTTTCTCTTGGGATGGCACCAACACTGAATCATTCTCTTTGGTAAGCGAATTCACGAAATACAGAATCAATTGCATCAATTGCAGTTTCTAAATTCCCCTCTTCTAAATCCATTAATCCATTATTAATTCTTTGGTTGTAAAAATTAGCAGTCCGTGATGCACTATAAACTGTTTCATCAGCTCTAATTTCATACAAATAATATTCCATTTGGTCAGTGGGGTCAGTCATCATCCCGCCAAAAAAACGTAAACTAGAATCAGGAGAATCAGATGCGGAAATAATTCCGCTACGACGTTCTTCTGGAATATCATCCCCGATTGAATATCCTAAAATGTGACGGAAAAAATTGGTATTGCTCCCTCAAGGGACAAAACCAGTTTCGAAAATTTCTTCAGGTGGACGCGCATCAATTCGATAAATTAATTTTGGACAACCTTGTTCATTTCTATTTGGCATAATATTACCTCTCAAACTTTTATGGAAATAAATCATACCTAAAAAATCTAATAAATTGCCACTAAATTCACAAATTTCTAAAAATGAAATAAAAGAACTTTAAAAAATGAATTACAATTTGAAGACTATATTCAATGTAATTGAATATAAAAAACATTTTAATCTAAATCAGTCCCGTTTGATGCAATCACTTTTTGATACCAATAAAATGAAGCTTTTTTATATCTCACAAAAGAACCAGTGTTATCATCATGATAATCAACATACACAAATCCATATCTTTTACTCATTTGGGCTGTTGTCATTGATACCAAATCAATTGGCGCTCACGCTAAATAACCCATAACATCAACCCCATCTTGGATTGCATTTCTGACTTGAATTATGTGTTGTCTTAAATAATCAATTCGATATTCATCATATACCGCATATCCTTGGGATTTGTCTTCTAATAAGGCATCAGTTGCGCCTAATCCATTTTCCGCAATTAATAGTGGTTTATTAAAACGTGTGTAAAAATCATTTAGCACAATTCTTAAACCAACTGGATCAATTTGTCACCCCCATTGTGATTTTTGCAAATACGGGTTATCCAATCCTTTTAAAATGTTACCTTCCCCACTTTTGTATTTACAAGGATCTTTAGCATATGTGACTGACATATAGTAGCTAAAGGCAATAAAATCAACACAATTGTTTTTTAGAATCTCTAAATCTGAAGGATTAATGTTGATCTTAATATCATTCTCATCAAAATAGCGTTTCAAGTAATAAGGGTATTTCCCTTTAGCTTGCACTTCTAAAAAAACATAATTTTGGTTTTCAAATTGTTTTGCAGCCAAAACATCATCTGGATTGCAAGTTATGGGGTATGTGGGCATTGCTAATACCATACACCCAATTTTGTTATTTGGATTAATCTTATGTGCAATTTGAGTTACTTTAGCAGATGCTACAAATTGGTAGTGAATTGCTTGCCACAAATCCGATAAAGTCACCTTTTTATTTTTAGTGTCAATTCCCGAATTGTAAGGCATTTCTAGAATTGAATTAATTTCATTAAAAGTAATTCAATAATTTACAAAGTCTTTATATCTTTTCAAAACAACTTCACAATATTTAACAAAAAAATCAATTAGTTTGGGGTTTGTCCACCCCCCATACTTTTGCATTAAATGCAAGGGCATTTCATAGTGGGATAGTGTCATTAAAGGAATCATATTGTGTTTTCTAATTTCTTGCAGCAATTGATCATAAAACAATAACCCCGCTTCATTTGGTTCGTTTTCATCCCCAAGTGGGAAAATGCGACTTCAAGCAATTGAAATTCTTAGCATCTTAAATCCCATTTCTTGCAATAGCTTTAAGTCATTTTGATACTGATGATAAAAATCATTCCCCTTTAATTTTAGGTTCGCACTAATCGGGGTTAAAGTGATTTCACCCTTGGGACCATAAGGGGCAACATCTTGAATACTTAATCCTTTACCACCAATGTTGTATGCTCCCTCACATTGGTTTGCAGCACAAGACCCACCCCACAAAAAATCCTTTTTAAAAATAAAGTCTTTCATAATCTTTTCTACCTTGAAATAAAAAACACTAAACTATAAATAGTTTAGTGTTTAAAAATAAGAAATTTAATTTAATTTGCTTTTTTGGTGGAAAAAGTTGAGTTTAGTAAACTAAGTTCTTTACGAATTCTTTGTTTACGCTTAATGTGTTTTTTATCAATCGCGTCTTGTGTGTTTTTAGAAACCATAAATTAAATGTTTTTTAACTCTTCCATTTTTTCACGTAGCATTTTTCTTTCAGCTTCAATTCGAGAAATGTTGTTTTTAATTTTCTTTTCGTATTCTTCAATTCGTTTAGAAATTGAATTTTCAAATTCACTAATATTGAATTTAGCAGTGTATTTTTCTTTTGTAGTTGCAATTATTGCATCTTGTGTTAATTCAACTTCTTTTGGATAGTTAATATTATCTGTTGTTGAATTAATAATTACGTCTTTGTCTAATTTGAATCTGTTTTCCATATTTGCTCCGTGTGATAAATTATTTAAATGGTGGTTACAATTGCATTCGTTTTGGATTCCAAAACGTTGGCTAGGGACAATTGATTGCAATCTGTTCATTTCATCCCCGATTGTTAAGAATGTTGAAGTCTTATTGTTTAATGCACTCATTGTTTCTGGTGATAAAACATTAGTATTGTTAGCAATAAAGTCTTGATACATTCTCAAATCTCTAATGTCGATGTATAAATTAAAGATTTCAGTTTCTTTATTACCTTTTAATAGGATGTAGTTAACAATGTTTTCTAGCAATTGTTTGTATAAAAGGGCCAATTGTGTTTTTCAACTCTTATCAACTGCATCACTTGGTTGGTTAACTTCAATACCAAACATATTGTCTGGAGTTTTCACCAAGTACATTTCAATTACAGTGCCATTATCCGCAAAGATTTGGTTCATTTTTTTAACCATAAATGCGAAGATGTTTTCTTCTCGCATTTTGCTAAATTTATTATTAATCAATCGGTGGATGTCTAATAATGAAAGGTTTGCAGCAACTGTTGGTAATTTACCTTTAATAAAGTTAGCTAATTCAATGAAATAAGAGAAGATAATTTTCTTATTGTAAATTGAACTGTAATTCATAAATTGTTCAACTTGTTGAATGAATTTTTGCTTAGAGTTTTGGTTAACCCAGATTGAGATTGTATCTAAGAATTTTTCATTAACGTGAATTGAATTACCACTTACATTAAAGAATTGGGCTAAGTAAATGTAGAATAGTGAGTTATTAAATTCTAATTTAACATCAAGTTGCAAAATTAGATCAAATAATGAATTCGCTTTATTTGCAGTTTGACGCACGAAATCACTTTGACCAACTGCGAATGCATCAAGGTTATTAACTGCAATGTATAAAAGATCATTTAGTTTTAATTCATAGTTGTTTAATACTAAAATTCTTCAAATGAAATCATAAATTGATTTTAGGGCGTGAATGTTTAATTCATAATCATTTGTGAATTCACTATAGTCCTCATAAGTGATTTCATCATCTTTTTCACTATCAAAGAAAGTTGAAGGCATTTCAATTCCCGAATTGCTATCAACTACAACTGCAGCTTCATTGTTGTCCACACCATAATTTACTACATCGTCACTTATTACCGATTCAATTGGGATGTCTGCATCTGATAGCATTTGTGGTTCATCAAACAATACTGGCGCTTCATTACTCACTTCTGCTTTGATTTCATAGTTGTCAATGATATCTTGTTTAATTGCAGAATCATCATATGAAGCAAATTCATCAATGTTGTTATCCACAATCGCATTCAATTGGTCAACATCATTCAATTCTTCAACAGTTTCAACCTCTTGTGTTGCATCTTCAAATTCAAGCACATCAACACTTTGATCTACAACTTGGTCTGCATCATTTTCTTTTAGTGCATCACTATTTGCAACAACATTTTCAAATTCAGAAGCAATTGGTACTTCTTCAAATACATTGTCTTCAACTGTTGTCGTTTCAACAACTTCTTCAATAACAGCAGCTTCTTCTTTTAGAGGTAAGTCTTCATTAGCTACAATCACATCATCTTCAATAACAGCAGCTTCTTCAACTGGAGTTGCTGTTACTTCTTCAAATATGCTAGCTTCGTCTTGTAGTGGTAAGTCTTCATTTGCAACAATGATTTCTTCTTCTTCTTTAACTTCTTGAATTGGCACAGTTTCAAATGGGTTAAATTCATTTTCAACCTTTGTTTCTTCAATGACAGTAGTTTCTTCTTGCAGTGGTAAATCTTCATTAGCGACAATTACATCATTTTGTGCAGCCACTTCTTCAGCAGGAATTGTTTCTTCAATTACTTGGTTTTCTTCAACCACATATTCTTCACCAAGTTCGATTCCTGTGTCATCATAAACAATTGCATCACTATCATCAATTACAACACCATCTTGCTCTGCAACCAAAGTGTCTAAAGAAGGGTTAATTTCATCATTATTTTTAAGATGCGTATTGTAGACAAAAAAGTAAATATTAGGTAATTTTTTAAATGTTTTTTTAATACTTTTGCCAATTTTTTTAATATCGGGAATGTCTGTTAATAATTGGTCATTATTCCCAAAGTCTTCTTTAACACAGAAAATATAAATTTTCTCAGGGTTGATAGCATTTTCTTTAATGAAAGTGATCAGTTCATTATCGTTTGCAACATCACTTAAAGATTTGTTCAAATCAAGAACTTCAGCGTCATTTTCGTTTAATCCATAGTCACTTAAGACTAACTGGTTATCTTCAGATACTAATAAATTTTTGAATTTCATGTAAATTACCTTAAATTACACATATATACTTTATAATTATAGGTTATAAAAAAAAATAAATCAATTCATAAAACTTAATGTATAATAAAAGTTTTATTTATTTTTTTAAATATTTTAAATGGGTGGGTACAATAAAAAAATAATGCTTAATTAAGCATTATTACAGTTTGGAAATAATTGTTAAAACTAATCGCATCTGGATTGGTTAAATCCACAACTCCATAAGGAAATCACACTTGAACTTGGATGCTAATAACATTTATACTAGCCAAGGTGACACCAATAAAACTAATTGGAATTGCAGAATTAATTGTTGGTGTGATTTTAATAATTGGTGCAAAATCTGATTTGTACTCAAATAAATTGTTTTCTAAAGTTTTTTCAAAACCATTTATAAATTCTGGTTTTTGCCCATACACTTGTTTACTATCGGTTTGTACACCTGAATCAGTATCTGCAGTAGTGTTTAAACTGAATTGGTTATTATCAATATTAGTCAAATTTGCTTTTAAACTTTCATAAAAAGCATTATCTGGTTTTTTCCATTTAAAAAAGTTATTAGCATAATATGTGTTTTGGTTATAGTTATCAATTATTGTGCTTGGATCTACTAAGTTAATCATTCCATAAAAATCATAATCACGCAGCATATAGTCTTGTAAAAACTGGATTAGAATCGCCACAATTTTGTCATTAATAATATGGCTTGTAGAAGTAGAGCTGGTTTTATAAAATGAGGTTATTGAGTTATAGAATGAATTTAAATTCATTTTTAAATTCATATGGTATTCAATTGCATATGATGCATAATATTTACCATCGTTTGATAATTTTGGGACTAAATAAATTGGAGAATTTGTTGCGTCAAAACTAAATGAAATATTGTCCCCTTTGCCAATTGTCCCACTTAACATCTGGTTATCTTGATTCAAAATATAACTTAATACCGATTTGGGAATTGCAGTATTTTCAATTTGCAATACATTGGGTAATATTTCTAGAAGTGGTTCAAAATCAATTGTAAAACTATTTGTAAATTCAAAATTAATTAAATATTGATAAGACACTTTATTTGTACTTTTATCAAATGCAAAGCTTTTTGTTTGATAACTTAATTTATAATTGTCTTGATTTGCTAAAAAATCGCATAATGGTCCAATTAATTTAGAAATCAAATTTGCTAAATTAAGTTCATTTAAATTAGTATTATTAACATCAAAAATTTGGTCTACTAAAACAAATAGCAGTGAGTTTTTGTCTCTTTCTTGTACAGGAGAATTTCCCATTAAAATTTGAATCACATTTTTTAGTGCACTCACCCCTTGAGAAGAGGTTAAGGTAGATAGCGTAAATTGGGAAGGGTCTTTAAAGAAGGTGTTTAGAAATTGGAAGTATACTAAAAAAGTATTTTGTTGCTCTTCATTAGTTGTTATCATTTGAACTAATGCATTTGAGTTTTTATCACTAAACAAATAGTTTAGTAAATCTAGTGTTGTATAGGTACGGTTAAAAATTGTATCAACCATCCCATTAATAAAATTTAAATCAACATTATTTAAATTTGAGCTCTCAATAAAATAAGTAATTAATCCCTTTAAATCATTAGCTTGGGTTTTTAATTGGCTATCTGAAAGCGAAGGACTAATTTTTTCAATATAAGTTTTAATTACATCGGGGGTAATTGTAGTATCTTTGATAAAGAATGCAATTAGGTTTGAGATTGCATCTAAATTGCTGCTAACAATATTAATTAAAGGTAATTGGTTTGCAATAAGTTGTTGAAACAACTGCAAATACCCATTATAGTTTGTGTCACTTTTATCAATTTGTAAAAGTTCTAAAATCAACCCACTCAAATTGGATTGTTGGGATTGTAAGAAATAGTTAATGGTTTGGTTTGTTTTTAAACCATTAATAATGGGGGCAATAAAATGAATCAAGTTTAAACTAGAGTCCATATTTGTTTGAAAATATGATGCGATTTCTTGGTTTAAAAATGATTCATTAATATTTTGATAATAATCTTGGTTGTTTGAAATTTCTTGATATGACAAAGAGTCTTTAATGCCATTTAACTTTGTTTTAATACCAATTGAATAATTGTTTTTTGTAAATGAAAAGTTATTGATAACAAAACTATTGTTAGCAACTTTAAAACTAACATTTGTATTTCAATCTAAATAAAAATCATTAAATGCCAAATCTACATAAAAATAAAATGGTTGGTTATTAGCACTAATTTCTACATTTAATGTTTGGTTAGGCGATATAAAAAACTGTTTGTCATCAATTGTATAAGCAATTGTCGCAACACTAGTGTTAACAAGGGTAATTTGATAATCAAAGCTAATTGAGCTTGAACTAATACTAAATGAGTGGTTTTTAATTTGAATCCCAATAAAGTTATTGTTTTGTGAATATAAATTTTTTAAGTAATACAAAATATCATTTTCTAAATCACTTAACTTAAAATTGGAATTAACAGACTGGATTTGGCTTATTACATTTGCAAGCGATTCGCTTTTAAGTGCCGTTGAATAGTCTGATAGTAGTGTGCTTATATTTAAACTTTGATAGTATTGGTTGGCTTGTAAACTATTAAAAGATGCAGGAATTTCAAGATTTTTAATAGTGCTATCAAGTACAGCATTTCCCATTTCCGGGTCTTTAGCAACGTTTTGTGTTTCGTATGTCGTTTTTAGTGATTTAGCAAAATAAATAGCAACACCACAAAAACTGGTTGTCGCTAATAAAGACAATAAAGCAATTGTATAAATTTTTTTACTAGTTTTTTTAAGCAATGTAAACTCACTAATTTAATAAATTTATAAAGATCTTGTTATTTCTTATTCAAAGAATAAAATAAATCTAAAAAAATTGCATTTTTTAGTTGATTTTTTCCTCAAAAAGTAATAAATTAAAATGATATATATAAAAAACAGATAAATAAAAAATAGATGGAGATAATCCATCTATTAAAGTTAATGAAATAAGCCATATTCTGTATCTATTATCTAGACGTTGGTTATTTATCTAAGAAAAAATTCTTCAAGAAAGTAATTTGGTTCTCACTTTCAAGTTCCCTTACCAAAATTTAGGTTTCTAGCTTGTTGAGTTTACCGCGTTTCACAATAAAAATTTCTTTTTATCTCGTCTCTGTGGCACTTTATACATTTTACCCATCTTAGTTTTACTAACAGCAAAAAATCACGGAAAATTTTAAAATATTATAAGGTATTTCTAAAATAACAAAAATTTAAAAGTGGTTATTAGTAAAAACTAGCTAAGGGTTTAATGTGTCGTAAAACAATAAATTGTTTTCTAGGTTTTATTTTTTATCTACCTAAACAAACACTACTACCATTTCAGGTAGTGCTAGCATGGACTTTCCTCTATATATTTCTATACAGCAACCAACTATCACTAACTTAAGCAATTGCTAACCCAAGATTTGTTTAACTGCGCTTTCTACAGCATCATAATCCAAATTAGCTTTCACCTCTGATGCTAATTGGATGTATTTAATAACATTGTTTTGGTCTAAGATAAACAGTGATCGGTACACTAAATTAGCCCCTTTAATGTTAATTCCATAATCCTTTGCAAATTGGTGTGTTTTATAATCTGACAACATAATGTTATTTTGTGCATTGTTTGCATTACACCATCTTAATTGGGCAAACATTAAATCTGCTGAAACATTAATTAAGTAAATGCGATTGTCATTCCCAAACTTACTAAAAAAAGTTTTAGTTTGAAGATCACAAATTCCCGTATCAATGGACGGAAAACACGAAATTATTTTAATTTTGTCTTTAAATTCATCAAGTGTTACATCAGTTACTACAAAACCATCCATTTTAGTTAATACAAAATTAGGTGCTTGTTGTCCAACTTGTAATGGTGTTGATTCCAACTCTACTTTTTGTGCTAAATCGACTTTCATTTTTATCCCTTTCTATTAATTAAAATATTCATTTCTTACCACTTTGTGTCATTAGAATTGATTCGTCTTTTTTAACTAAAACCATATCCTCAATTCTAATTCCCCCAACTTGTGGAATGTAAATTCCTGGTTCAATTGTGACAATACTATTGTGCTCTAGTTTACCTTCATAACTTGGTGCAACATTTGGCAATTCGTGAATGTTAATCCCCACACCATGCCCTGTACCGTGGACAAAATATTGGCCAAAACCATAACTGGTAACAACATCACGACACAACTTATCAACATCTTTCCCAATCTTTTTGTAAGTTGCATTTTCAATTCCTAAATAATTTGCTTCATAAACCGCACGGTATGCATCAATTAGAATTTGAGCAGGGGTACCAATTGGAAAGGTTCTTGTCACATCTGAGCAGTAATTGTTATAAATACAACCACAATCAACAGTGACAAATTCATCATTTTCAATTAGTTTTGAAGTTGGTTTATGGTGTGGGTAAGCCCCATTAATTCCACTTGCTACAATTGGGTCAAATGAATTTTTAGTAGCTCCCAAATCAAGCATTTTCTTTGTTACCATATTAGCAACTTCAATTTCACTAATTCC
Organism: Malacoplasma sp.; assembly: GCA_021444005.1. Taxonomy (GTDB): domain Bacteria; phylum Bacillota_I; class Bacilli_A; order Mycoplasmatales; family Mycoplasmoidaceae; genus Malacoplasma. The sequence continues at coordinate 15,119 of JABUSB010000005.1, read as the reverse complement.
AATTAAATCCTGGTTTTGAATTCAATTTAAGGCTTCACACGTGATTGTAGTGGCTTTTTGCAAATATTCTAATTCTGCATCAGTTTTTTGAATTCGTAAAACATCACTTGGAAAACTAATGATTTTTTCAATTAAAGGTTTTACAAATAAATAGTCTTGATAATAAAAGTATTCTCTTTCCACCATTAGTGTTTTGACATTATTATCTTTTAAACAATCTAATAATTGGTTTTTATTAACAAAACAAACTACTTTAATTAAAGGATTGTCAATTGTATCAATTGCTTTTTGATAATATCTTTTATCTAAAAATAAATAGATTTCTTTTTTAGTTGCAATCACATACCCAGCACTAGAAGCGAATTCTGCTAACCAGAAGCGGTTCGTATCTGATGTTAGCAAATAAGCATCAGCGTTGTTAATGTTTAAAGTATGAATAATTAAATCTGTTTTAAAAGCCATATAACCTCCTATTTACATTTAGTTTCGTTATGAATATGATGTTGGCGACAACGACTACAATATTTTTTTAAAGCTAGTTTTTCGGGGTTTTTCTTACTGTTTTTAAAAGTTAAGTAGTTAATTTCTTTACAACTACTACATTCTAGTCTTAAACTTCTCTTTACTGCCATATTTTCCTCCGTTAGTAAATATATTATATAAATAAATCATTTTAAACATACATAAATTTATTTAACAATCAAATTCAAAATTTTATTTTTTACATAAATTTTTTTAACAATCGTTTTAGATGCAATTCAATTTTGAACTTTTGCATCTTTTAACGCAATTGCAATTGCATTAGATTCACTACAATCAATTTCTATTTCAATCACGGTTCTTGTTTTTCCATTAATTTGTACGGGAAGATTGATTTTGGTGGTTTTAATTTTAGATGTGTCATATTGTGGCCAAACATTTTGGGATATCAACTTGTTTTGCTTTAAAAACACTTGATTAATTTCCTCACTAATAAATGGCGCAAAACAACTTAAAATAATGCAAAAGCTGTGCATAAAAGTGTAATTAAGCTTTTCGTATTGGTAACACTCATTAATAAAGACCATCATTTTCGAAATTGCATTATTAAATTCAAAGTTTTCAATGCAATCAGTTACTTCTTTTACAAATAAATGGTATTGTTTTTCCATTTCAGGATTTACAAAATCTGTTAGGGGTTTAGTTTCAAATAAACGATAGACTCTTAAAACCCATTTTTTCATCCCATCAATTCCCGCATCATTTCACGAAACTGATGCAGTTAATGGCCCTAGAAAACTAATGTATAGCCGCAATGCATCAGCCCCGTGAGATATGACAATGTCGCTCGGATTGACCACATTCCCTTTTGATTTGGACATCTTCTCATTATCTTTTAAAATCATCCCTTGGTTAATTAAGCGCATAAATGGTTCTTTAGTGGGGACAATTTTAATGTCATATAGAAATTTGTGTCAAAATCGCGCATACAATAGGTGTAATACAGCGTGTTCTTGCCCACCAATATAAATATCAACTGGTAACCATCTTTTAAAGATTTCATATGCTTGTTGAGAATTTAATGGTAAATATGATCCATCATCTTGCTTTAACAAATAGGCTAGATAATACCAACAAGACCCTGCCCATTGGGGCATCGTATTGGTTTCCCGCACTAACAGCTTATTATCCACAATTACGTTAACCCATTCTTTTAGTTTCGCTAACGGACTACTACCATCGCCACTCGGTTTAAAATCAACTACATTGGGCAATAATAATGGTAATTTCTTTTCCAAATAAATATTGTGGTTTTTATCAAATAGAATTGGGAAGGGTTCTCCCCAATATCTTTGGCGGCTAAACAACCAATCTTTAATTTTAAAATTAATTGTAATTTTCCCAATTTTATTGGCTTCAAGATATTGGTTAATTTTATTAATTGCATCCGCTTTTTTTAATCCATTTAGAAAATCAGAATTAACATAAGTTGATTCTATGTTTTTGGTATCATCACCATTTTCCAAAACCGGAATAATGTCTAAATGGTATTTTTTTGCAAACTGAAAATCACGTTCATCGCAAGATGGCACCCCCATAATCGCACCTTCGCCATAATTTGATAACACATAATTGGTTACATATACGGGGATCGTTTTTTTAGTAATCGGGTGAATTGCTTTAAAGTTTAGCAAAACTCCTTCTTTTTCAGCATTAATTGCGATTTTTTCATAATCTTTAACAAAACTTATTTTTTCAACAAATGCTTTAACTTCAGGATAATCATTTATTACTTGTTTTACCAAATAGTGATCAGTACTTAATCCAATAAACGAAACCCCAAAAATGGTATCAGGACAAGTGGTAAATACTTCAATCGTGTGATTATTTGTTGTCTTAAACAAAACTGTAGTCCCATTTGATTTACCAATTCATTTAGTTTGAATGTTTTTAAGCCCAATTGGTCAATCAACTAATTCAAGATCATCTACTAATCTGTTAGCATACTGGGTAATTTTTAAAATCCATTGCAGCATTGGTTTTTTAACTACACTAAAACCACCACGTTCTGAAACTTTATTCCCGTTAGCATCAGTTAACACTTCCTCATTGGCCAATACAGTCCCCAATTGTTCACACCAGTTAACATCCACATAATTTAGGTTTGCAAGTTTGTTTTCATACAAGCGACTAAAGATTCATTGGGTTCACTCATAAAACAAAGGATCACAAGTATCCACTTCTTTGTTAGTATCAAAAGAAAAACCCAATTGCTCAATTTGTTTTTTAAAGTTATCGATGTTTTTTTTGGTAAAAACTGCAGGGTGGTTGTTTGTTTTAATCGCATATTGCTCTGCAGGTAGTCCAAAAGCATCCCAACCAATTGGATGCAAAACACAATATCCTTGAAATCTTTTGTACCGTGCAATGATATCGGTTGGTGTATAACTTTTAACATGACCCACATGAAGCCCAGCCCCACTAGGGTAGGGAAACATATCTAAAGCATAAAATTTAGGTTTAGATAAATCTTCTTTAAAAACATAGACATTTTTTTCTTTTCAAATTTTTGACCATTTTTTTTCAACTAAATTATGGTTATACATAGAAACAAAAAATGATTAAAAAATAAAATTAATTACCACGAATGTGAAGGTCTTTTAAAATTTCCCGATAACGAAGAATATCAATGTCTTTTAAATAATTTAGTAAACTTCTACGTTTAGATACTTTTTTAAATAGACCACGTTTTGAAATTTGGTCTTTCTTATTTTCAATAAGGTGCTTAGTTAATGATTCAATTTCTGCGGTTAAGATTGCAATTTGAACTTCAACCTTACCAGTGTTTTTACTATTACCACCATATTTTTTTACAAGATCAGCTTTAATTGTTTTACTAATTGCCATATTATGATTTCCTTTATTTAACAATTTTAAAAGTGCTACTTTATTCCGGAAACTAGAATAAAACACTTTTAAATTTATAACCTAATATTTATACCACACCAAAATAATAATTTTTTATTAATTTAAAATGCAGCACTTATTAATATCTTTCATTTGATTATTTGAAAATTAAAAGAATATGAAAACACTTTCTAAATATGAGCACAAAATAAAAACTTAGTATCATAGATATAGAAAATACTAAGTTTGTAAGTTAAATGGATTCATATAATCCGTGATTATTTAAATTTAATGAAGTTGCAAAATTTCAAATTGAATGAGTTATTAAAAATATTTTATACTTTGCTATAAATCATAAAATATAGCTTTAATTTTGTATATTACAGATTTAAATGGTCTTTAATCATTTGAACATCATTTTCTAAGTTGTTAACTTTAGTTTTAATCATTTGAACATCATTTTCTAAGTTTTCAACTCTCTTTTCTAGTTTATCAACTTTAGCTTCTAAGTTACCAACTCTGACCTCAAGTTTATCAACTTTAGCTTCCAAGTTACCCACTCTGACCTCAAGTGCGTCGACCTTCTTCTCAACTATGATTAATCGTTCATCAATTTTATCAACCTTAGTTTCTAAAACTGTAAGTCTGTTTAAAATTTCTTTCAAAATGGTCATAACAGGATCTGGACCTTCTGGACCTTTAGGACCTC
>JABUSB010000005.1:7956-10519 GCA_021444005.1 Malacoplasma sp. | reverse complement strand
AATAGGATTAAAAATAAGTTTTTGTTTTAGTTAATAAATAGGTATAAGGATATTAATTAATAATTTGATTTATTATTGGATGTTTTTTCTTTTTTTAACAAAGAAGTAAATTCCAATAATTAATGCAATTACCACTAATATTGCAATAATAATTGCAGCAATCACTCCACCACTTAGTGAAGATGAATTATTAGCAGATGTGCTTCCGTCTTGATTTCCTGGTGCACTATCAGCAGGACTGCTTTCGCCACTTCAATCTTGGTAACTGTTATAACCTTTATCATTTGGACCTAATGGTGTTGTTGTAAATCCTTTGTAATTTAGTGTCCCAGTTGCAGATGCACCTGTAAATGCACTTGTAGGTATGTTAGCAGATGATAAATCATAATCCACTTTTACTGATTGATCAGCACTGCTAGGAGTTACTGTTATATAGTTTCCAACTTGGATAGCAGCAGATGCTGTTGAAGTTGAAGTTCCTGTACCTTCTGTTTCAGTAGTTGTTGTTTGATCTTTCAACTTAACACTAGAATTTTCAGCTACAGTACCTTCTTCATTTTCACCAGTTTCACCACTTGGTGTAGTGGTTTCTTGAGTAGATTTTAATGAGTTTAATAAAATTGTTTTAAGTGATGATCCCATATTAGCATTAGTTAATAAATCAGTTAAGAAGTTTATTAAATCAGCAGATGCTGTAGTACTACTTGTTTCACCTTGTGGGAATAGTTTATCAAATGAATACTTAGTTTCTAATCATTTAGCAACAGATTTTGGATCAGTATTTGAATCATCTAGTGCAAATTTATCACTTAAATTAAAACTAAAGTTGTTGTTAAATGTAGTAGCATCAGTTAATTGTAGTGTACCTACATCTCTTGTAATTGATGTTGTATTGTCATTCCACCAATTTTTAACATTATAAGTAATACTTCCAGATATTGTCCCATTTGCTTCATTAACTACAAGTTTAGAAGTATCTGCATTACTGATTGCTAAATCCTCTTTAGTTCAAGGAGTGGTAATTGTATCTTCGCTATTTTCTGAAGTTGTGTATTTATAAACTTGCTCTAAATTTGCAACTAGTGAATTCTTTGTATTTTCAGTTGCAAATCAGTTTGGGTCAATTGCAGAAAGATCAGAAATTGTAGTATCTGCTGAAAAAGCTTTATAATTTGCTTTTATTTCAGCATCTGTAATTCCAAATTGGTAATAATTTAGATATTGTTCATCAGCTAATATATTTTTAGTACCAGTTGCTGGAAGTTTAATAAAGTTTTCTTGATAATCGACTTTTTTATCAGAATTTTCAATTCCTGTTGTGATGTATCCATAGTAGTTGTCAATACTATCTGAAGTTTTGGTACCATTTCCTGGAATGAATTGTAGCTGTCAGTCCATTTTTTTGACATTATTACTAGTCACAGTAGCTCCGTTTTCTGTATACAAATCAGTTGTACCAAAACATCCAGCAGTGTAAGCTACTGCAATGTTTTGTGCACTACCACCACCACTTGGTGTAACTGAAGAATTACCATCAGTAGTAGTAGTAGTACCAGAAGTTGCTGTAGTATTGCTTAAAGTTGCAGTAGTATCTAATTTTACTAAATTAAACCAAATTGATGGTTTACCACTTGTAATAGCTTGTCCTACAATCACCGCATATGGTTGGATAAAATTATCACCATCTTTTGTACGAGTATATACTAAATTAGAAATTCCTAATGTTGCAATACTACTACTACTACTTGAAGTATTAATATTAGTTGGCATATTGTATAGCCCAATGATAACTTGATTTCCATTATTATTAGTATTTGTATTAAAGCTCACCATTGTAACTTTATTTTTACCAATGTCATTTGCACCAACGTCTGGGGTAATATCAGTTGTATCTCAGTTAAAAGATACCATCATTTTAGGGTCTGCTGCAGTTCCCGGATATACTACTGAGAAATTAGTTGCATTATTTTCTAATCAATTTTGAGCATCTGTTACTTGTTGTTTATTACCAGCACCGGTAGTAGTAGTATTGTTTTGACTAGTAATCTCAGCTTTTGGAACACTACTTATAATTGTTTGTGAGTGAAAAGGTTTTGCTTGATTTTTTGAAACTTGTGGATTTCCTGTCATTACTTGAGATTCAGTAAAATTAGTTATTTCTAAATTATTATTATTTTGTTTGAAATAAAAATAATAGACATTTAATTCGAAATTTTGAGTAGTTGATGTATTTGTAGTTTGGTAGATATTAGTACTTGTTATTGCAAATACATATTCACTTCCTTTTTTAATAACCCCTAATACTTCTCCAAATGTAAGACTATAATCATTTAATGCTGCTGTCATTGTGGTAACAGCTGGGCCATTAGTAGTAGTGTCACTACCTTCTTCTGTTTCAGTGTTACCATTAAAAGTTAATACACTAACTTGAAAAGAGTGATTATTATCAGTACCAGAATTACTTATGTCACTTGAAACAACTACTGTATTTGCATCAATCACAGTTAATTGTTGTACATCCCCAATTAGAGTACTATTACTATTACCAGTAGTAGTAGTAGTA
>JABUSB010000005.1:6083-7337 GCA_021444005.1 Malacoplasma sp. | reverse complement strand
TTCATCCCTAATTCAAATAAAAAATGCCTTTTAATCATTGTTTGTAAACTCTTACTTACTAGTAAGGTTAGCAAAAAAAAAAAAGGCATTTTGTCGAATAATTTTACAAAATTAGAAATTAAAAAAAGATTAATATTTCTTAAATTGAAACAAATTTTGTTTGCTCTTTATGAAAAAAATTGAATAAATTATTTCAAAATAAAAGGGTATTAATATGGCAAAAAATAAAGTTAAATCTTTTAAATCTAAAAAAATAATTATTGTAATCCCAGTTGCTGCATTTTTAATTAGTGGTGGAATTACAATCGGGGTCACTTATAAAAATTATTACTATTATCAAAATATTGATAATATGTATCAATATGAATCTAACCAAACAAAATATAATTTAATTTTGTCCCAATTAACAAGTCTTAAAGCAGAATTAAATATAAGTACAGAATCCAATGCTACAAGTAATTCAGTAAACCCCTTATCTTTGTCTGCATTTCCCTTTTATACAAGCAATATTAGTTTAAGCCAAGTAATTTCAAATTATGTTGTTTGGCTTAAAAGCATTAATAGTTTGAATAACAATAGTTTCAACACCCTTTTTGAAATGTCTTATATTAGCTTTTTTAGTGCACTCTTTTTAAATTCATACACTAATAGTTCATCATTGAGTGTAAACAAAATTTCAGCTTACACTGATTTACACTCATATTCTTATTCTTTATATCTTCTTATATGTACTAATAAAAATGCAATTGAACCTAGCAATGCAGGATTAATTGCTGGAATTGTCTTAATTTCAATTGCAGTTTTATTAATCCTTGTGATGCTATTTTATATACTAGCTAAACATATTAGAGCAAAGAAAACAAAATAGTAAAAGCTTTTATAACAATATTATTGCTTGTATCTCTTAAGAATTAAATTTAAACAGTAACCATTTGTTATATTAAGTTTTTATTCATATGATTAAAAAGCTCTAAGCAATTCATAAACCTTTAAACAATAAAAAAAACTTATTCTTAACCTTTAAATAGATTAGAGAATAAGTTTTTGTTTTAGTTAATAAATAGGTATAAGGATATTAATTATTAATTTGATTTATTATTGGATATTTTTACGTCTTTTAACAAAGAAGTAAATTCCAATAATTAAAGCAATTACAACTAATACCGCGATGATAATTCCAGCGATCGCACCACCACTTAGTGATGAAGATCCTGAATTATTAGAGTTATTAGTTGGGGTTTGTGGTGTGTTTTG
>JABUSB010000005.1:3324-5305 GCA_021444005.1 Malacoplasma sp. | reverse complement strand
ACATTTGGTATAAGTTATCAATTACCGATTGTGCAGTAGCATTAGTTGCGAATGCATTTTTGTCAATAGTTGTCAATTCTGTAGCTGCATCAATTGCTTTATACACTTTTGTTAACTCATCGTTTGTAACCCCAAATTGATAATCGTTTAAAAAATAATCTACAATTCCTTCAGTAGTTACAGTTTTTGGAATTTGGAAGAAGTTTTCTTGCCAAGCAATTGATTTATCGCTTTGTTCTTTTCCAGTACTGATATAACCATAGTAATTTGTTATATCTGTTGACCCTGAAGCTGCTGTACCATTGTTTGGAATAAATTGTAATTGTCAATCAATTTTATTTTTATTAGTATTAGAAGGAGTACTATTGTTTGTAGTATATGCATCAAAAGTATTGATTCATTTACCAGAAGTTAATGCATATGTTGTACCATTATCATTTGAAGAAGAATTAGTAGTATTAGTTAATGTGCCATTTAAAGAAACTAGGTTAAACCAAATTCGGTTTAAACTACCTGTGTCGTATCCAGTATTTGCTTGCGCAGTTGCTACACCATACCCCACAGCCACAGCATAAGGTCCAACATTTGCATTTCTAGTACTAACTAAGTTAGAAATCCCCAAATATGTTACACCACTTCTTCCAGTAGAGCTGCTTACACTAAATGTTCCTAATGTTGGAGCACTACCATCTTTTGATAATTCAGTTACTAAAACCTTAGTAGCTGCAGCATCAGAAAGTTCATAATTTGATGACAAATCTGTTGAATCCCAATTACAAGAAATTAGCATTCTAGGATTGTCAATTGTGCCAGAATAGACAACACTAATATTGTTAAAAGATGAATTTAGTGCTTCCATAGTTTTACTATCGTAAGTTGTATTATTAGTAGCAGAAATACCATTACTACTACTACTACTACTAAGGCTTTCTGGTGAATTTTCAAAAGGCATATAGTCAAATGAATTATTATTAACACTATTGTTTTGTAATGATTTAGATTCATTAAAAGGTGTATAAGTTAATGTAGTAGTAGTAGTACCAGATGTGGATTTTTTAAAATATACTTCTAAAATCCCAAATGATTCAGAATTTTTAGAATCATATGATTTGAAAGCAAAGACATATTGATTATTAGTTTCAATAACCCCAACAATTTCACCAATATACCATCCAGTATATTTATCAATAGAAACATTATTGTAATCAACTACTGTTGGATCACTACCACTATTAAATGTAATTTCACTAAAACTAATTTTGTAAGTGAAATTAGTAGTAGTAGTATTGGCCTTTGGTGTAATAATAATTGTATTTGAATTAATTACAGTTAATAGATTAGCATCACCTATGAGTGTAGTAGTATTTTGATCACTTTGAGTTGGATTAGTATTTGTAACTAAAGTATTATCTACATACTTTCCAGTTTCCATATCAACTTCAAATACATAAGAACCTGTAGTAGTAGAATCACTACTGAAATTCCCATATACAAATAGTTTTGTATCATATGTCCCATCTTGTGTTAATGCACCTTTGATGTTCATTGTGCCAATTGTTTTATCAGTTGGGAAGTTTGTCACAGAATCACTATTTACCGTGATTGTCCAAACTTCTTGTTTATACCAATTGTAAAAAGAAATAGTACCAGATGCTACATCTTTTATTACATACCCAGATTCAAAATTATATTCGTTATATAAATCATTTGGAGCAGGGGATAGAGTATCAGCTTTTATACTACCATCTGCTGGTTGTACAGGTGTAATTAATGTTGAAGAAGAATCAGCAGTTTCACCCGTTGATTGTTCACCACTATCTCCTTCTGCATTATTTTTTACATTTGTTTTTACAATTGCATTATTGGTTGGATTAATTGCTAAACTCGCAATTGGGGCAATTGCAAGTGCAGATGCTCCAATCGATAGTAAGTATTTAAATTTTTTTAATTTCATAAAAATTTTAAACTCCATAAAATATTT
>JABUSB010000005.1:0-3197 GCA_021444005.1 Malacoplasma sp. | reverse complement strand
GCATTTTGTCGAATAATTTTACAAAAATAGAAATATAAAAAACCTATTTTAAAAGGCTTTATAGCTTTAATAAAATAGGTTTTTTGTTTGGGATGAATAAATATTTTAATATTTAGAGTTTAATTATTAGTTTTCACTAAAGGTTTTTATTATTGGATATTTTTTCTTTTTTTAACAAAAAAGTAGATTCCAATAATTAGAGCAATTACCACAAGTACCGCAATTATAATTCCTGCAATCGCACCACCACTTAGTGAAGATGATGAATTATCATTTGTGGTTTGTGATGTGTTGTTGCCAGTTTGTTCTTCAGCTGGAGATTGGTGTCCACTTCAAGCATCATAGTTAGTATATCCTTCACTACTAGGGTCTAGTGTTCCACTAAAGTTTTGGAAATCCATAGTAACAGGATTTGCAGTTAATCCAGTAGCTGATGATAAATCAATAGAAACAGTGGCTTTTTTGTTAGTATTATCTGGTGTTACACTAATATAACTTCCAACTTGAATTGCAGCATCAGTTGTAGCAGGTTGTTCTTCTGCTTGCAATTTAACACTTTTAGCAGCAACTTTGCCTTCTTCTTGACCTCCACTACCATTACCTTGACTACCAGCTTCTTGGCCATCTCCTTCAGTTGGTGTAGTACTAGAGTTTGGTAAAGAATTAATTAAAATTGTTCGAAGTGTCTGATTATCTGTTGCGCTTCCCAAGCTTGCAGTATTTAATATATCTTTTACAAAGCTTACTAATTGGTCTGAAGCTGAAGTACTACCAGTTGGGAATAGGCTATCAAATGAGTATTTTGCTTGTAACCAATCAGCAACTGAGTTATCACCTTGTGATACACTTGAAGCTAAATTTGCAGTACTAAAATCAGATCCTTTTGATAATTGCAAATCAACAGGGATGGTAATTGTTGTAGTTTTGTTATTCCATCAATTTGGTACATCATAAGAAATTGAACCAGTGATTGTACCAGCATCTGAATTTACTACTAATCCTTGTGTATTTTGGTTTGTAATTTGTGATGTTGTAATGTTTAATTTACCATCAGTTGTAGAAGTTGCAGAAACCGTTTTATTAGAATCTTCTGATACTTTATAAGACAAAACTTGTGCTAAATCTGCAATTATTGCATTTTTAGTAGTTTCAGTTGCAAAAGAATTTGGACTCAATGTTTTATCAGTTGAAGCTGCTGGTTTATAGATCTGTTTCAATTCAGTGTCTGTAATTCCAAATTGGTAATCAACTAATCCATAATCTGTTGCTGCATATGATGTATTTGTTTTTTGAATTGAAAAGAAGTTTTCATTATAAGACACAGATCCATCATTTTCAATTCCGGTTGTGATATATCCATAAAAGTTATCTGGATTATCTAAATTAGTTGTTGGAATAAATTGGAGTTGTCAATCCATTTTATTGTTAGTTGATGAACTAGTAGTAGTAGTAGTATTGTAAACATCTTTTGAGTTATATCATTTTCCACTTGATGCATAAGTTGCAGTGTTGTCAATTCCACTACCACCACCACCAGTGTTATTAGACAATGTTTCTAAAGGTGCTACATTAAAATAAAGGGTAGTTTGGCCTCCAGATGCACCAGATGCGACTGCAACTGCATATGGTTTAGAAATATTGCTACCATCTTGATTTGCACTCAAATCTACTCTTGTACTTACCAAATTTGAAATTCCCAAATATGTAAGTGTACCTGGTCCACCAGAAGTAACTGCATTTAATGAATATGTACCTAAAACTGGAGTATTATTACTATCTTCTGCTTTAAATGTTGCAGAGATTACTTTGTTATAACTTGTAACCATAGTAGTAGTAGTAGTAGAATTCACATTTGGTGTTAAATCAGTACTATCTCAGTTTAGGGAAATATACATTTGGGGGTCTGTAGCACCACCAGAATATACTACACTAAAGTTAGTTGCGTGTGTATCTAAATAGTTTTGGTAATCTTGGATGTTAATTCCAGTACCATTTGATGATCCACTTTTAATGCTAGCAGGACTAATAGTTGCTATTTGTGCATTATCTCAGAAAGTCGAACCTGCTGCATTATTGAATGCACCAGTCTCACTAAAATTTGCAGGACTTAAAGCATTACTACTACTATCAGCACTAAAATATAAGAAAAAGACAGACAAAACAGTATTTTGTTCATCAGTTCCATTATCACTTCCAAAATAAGATACTGCAAATAGATAGTTATTATCTTTTTTAATAACTCCCAATACTTCACCCATTGTAGCACCAAATTGTTGCGTATTTCCATTAACACCTCCTAATGTTACAGTTTGGGAACTTACTGTAGGTGCAGTATCACTATTTAAAGTAATGATGCTTACATTAAAATAGAAATTATTTTGAGCATTTGCTGCAGATTTATTATTATTATTATCCGTATTATTAAAAGGAGATGTTACAACTAATGTATTGTTATCAATTACAGTTAATTGATTAATATCACTTATAAGTGTTGTTTTACCATTTGTAGCACTTTCACCCTCACTACTACTAGCAGGTATTTCATTTTGTGCTCTACTACCATCAGTTCCAGTTGTATTAGTAATTAGTGAATTTTGGATGTAAGTACCGTTTATCATATCCAATTCAAATAGATATGACCCAGTTGTTGAATCAGTTTTGGTTTCAGTTACTAGAACAGCAGTTTGTGCTGCAGCTGCTTTTTCACCAAAGTTTCCATATACAAATAGTTTTGTATCATATGCTCCTTTATCGGTTAATGCACCTTTAACATTCATTGAAGTTATTTCTTTATCTGTTGGGAAGTTTGCAATTAAAGTATTGTCCACTGTAATTGACCACACTTCTTGTTTAAACCAATTGTAGAAACTTATTTTTTTATTTGTTAAGTCTTTTACAATATATCCATCTGCAAAATTATATTCATTATATAAATCGTTTCCAGCAGGGGATAAAGTTGCAGGGTCTATTGTCCCGTTTTCTGGTTGCGTAATCGGGGTAACAGTAGAAGCAGGACTAGCTTCTTGTGATTCTTCAGAATTATTTGCTACATTCGTTTTCACAATTGCATTGTTATTTGCATTAATTGTAAGACTTGCAATTGGCGCAATTGCAAGTGCGGTTGCTCCAATTGATAGTAAGTATTTAAATTTTTTTAATTTCATAAATAATTATTAATATCCTTATACTTATTTATT
>JABUSB010000004.1:120547-127076 GCA_021444005.1 Malacoplasma sp. | reverse complement strand
AATAAATATTTTTAAATAAGGATTTTAATTTTTTAATAAGGATGATTCTTAATTGCTATATCTTGCCGTATTTCTTTTTTTCATTCAGAAATATATTCCAACAATGATTGCAATTACTAATATTACTGCAATTACAATAAGTGCAATCTTTCATCCTTCTAGTTGGGATGAAGTTGCGTTATTATTGCTATTATTATTGTTGTTGTTATCTCCAGGTTGAGGAGTTACTGGAGTGTTTTGAGATGCAGCTTGCTTTTGTTCTTTTCAAGTATTGTATGAATCAAAAGTGCTAGGGTCTGCAGTTGCACTGAAGTTCTTATAAGTTAATGTAATTGGAGTTGTTGGAACATTTGGTACACCAGTACCTGATAAATCATAAGTTATCGTTACACTATTGTTATTCGTATCAGAATTTACAGTGATGTAATTACCAACTTTGTAAGAGTTAGGATCTGCATTATCAGAAGAGTGTAAAACAACACTATTGTTAGCAACTTGATTATCTTGTTGATTTTGATCAGCACCATTAATTGCACTTTGAATGTTATTCAATATTACATCTTTTAAAATTGGACCTAAATCAACAGCACCTAATTGTGATAAAGAGTCGCTTATAAAATTCTTAAAGTTCGCTTTAAATTCTGTTGAATTTTGTGTAAATGTAGCAATTGGGTATTTTGCTTCCACATAATCCACAATTGCCGTGTTATCAGCATTAGTATCGGCAATTTTACTAACTGCATCATTTGCAAATGCAAAATCAGATACTTTGTTTAATTGAAGTTCAAAAGAGAAAGTATTTGGGTTTTGACCAATTACAGTTTTGCCATTATTTCATCAATTATTAACTTCAAAACTAATTGCTTTTTCTGAATTAACTCGAATGATTCCAGATTCTTGACTGTATTGTAAATCTGGATTAGCTAATGTTGCACCATTGACTGTATTAGCATAAGGAGAAGCATCACCACTTACTGCTGCAGTAGTTCCATCTGTTGTATCTTCTCCTGTAGGGTAGTTTACAGTATATGCTGCAAATTCTTTTGGTAACAATTCTGCAATTTTTTTACCAATTGCTTCAGTTGTTGCATTAGTTGCAAAAGAATTTGGTGAAATTATAGTATCAGTTGATGTTGTAGCTTTAAATTCGTTGTTTAAAATAGTTTGAATGTTACCCCATTCAAAATCATTTAGTTTTAAGTCTTTGATGGGAATATCACTAGTAGATGCCATAGTTGCAGGAATGCTAAAATAGTTTTCTTCATAGTTTACGCCAGTTGATTCTGTATTTTCTGCACCTGCACTAATGTAACCAAAATAAGTTGTGGTACTAGAATCTTCTGTACCAGATTTTAATCCAGTGCCTGGGATGAAGTTTAAAAAGAAGTCAAGTTTGTTAACATTTGATGCATTATAAGTTTTGCCACTTTGCAAAACTTCTGCAGGGGCACTAAACCATCAGTTATTAGTTTGATTATTATTACTGAAATTTTTATCATTATTTGAAGAAGAAGTTGAAGTGTTATTAGTTAATGTAATATCATTTGGTGAAGTACTACTTTGAGTATCTCCTTCACTGTTGTTTGTAAAATCTTCTAATTTTACAAAGTTAAAATAGATGTTCATATTATTACCTGAAGCTCCTGCTGCTACACAAACAGCATATGGTGCTACATTTGCATCTCTTGTGTAAATTAGATTTGAAATTCCTAAATATGTTAATGTACTTTGTAAGTTAGTAGAAGTATTAATCGTATAAGTTGCAAGTTTTGGATCACCAGTCCCGTTTGCTCCATCATCAAACGTAGATACTAATATTTTATTGTATCCATTGTTACTATCAGATCCATTATTTCCATTAGTAGATAATGTTAAATTAGTACTATCTCAGTTTAGTGAAATTAACATTCTTGGTTTTTCAATACTTCCAGTGTATTTAACACTAAAGTTACTACACTTTTCATCTAAATACTTTTGTAGTGTTGCAACATCAGTTGAAACACTACTACTACTAGCGTCAACATCAGTTAATTCAATTCCTTTTGACATATACATATAATCAAAAGATTTATTAGTTGTATTACCACCTATTGAACTAGTTTGATTAAAATTAGTTGCAGTAACACTAAAACTACCATCACTATCTGATTTTTTCAAATATCATTCAAATACAGATACAGCATAATTTTTATTAGAATTTACTGCTCCAATTGCAGTAGTTGCAAACATATATCGGTTATTAGAGTAAATTACTCCAATAATTTGCCCATATGTTCATAAACTTGAAGTACCCAAGTCAATATTTTCAAAAGTAGTAATAGTTGGTGCTGTTTTATCATCTTGTGTAAACTTAATTTCACTAAAACTAATTAAGTTAGAACCTTGATCACCACTACCAGTAGTAGTAGTAGTATGGTGAATGTTTTTAGGAGTAACAATAACAGTATTTGCATCAATTACTGTTAATAAATTGGCATCACTGATAAGATTACTATTATTAGTTGGATCTGGCTTTGTACCAGATGCTTCATCTTCGACAGAATTGTCTACTGTTGTATTTGTAATTAAAGAATTTTCAATTAAAGATCCGTTTGTCATATCTAATTCAAATAGATATGAGCCACCATCTTGAAAATTACCATAGACAAATAATTTTGTGTCAAATGTAGCATCTGCTTTTAAAGCACCTTTAACATTCATTGTCGAAATGGTTTTATCAGTTGGGAAGCTTGGAATTGCACTCAATGTTACGTGCCAAATTTCTTCTTTAAACCAACTATAAAAATAAATCATATGATTTGTTTCATCTTTGATTACATATCCAGAATCATATGCATATTCATTATATAAATCATCTGCATTTGGTGCTAGATGATTTATTTGAGCAATTGGCACAGATTCGGGAATTGCAGGAGTAGTTGCAATTTCTGATTCTGCATTATTAACAGCATTTAGCTTACTAATTACTCCAGTATTATTTTGATTACTACCATTAAATATTGCAATTGGAGTTAATACAGCTGCAATGGTAGTTAATGATAACAACCATTTATATTTTCGTATTTTCATAATTTTATAAAACTCAATATTTTTTAAAACTTATATTTATTATTCGTAAAAGCAAGTGTTTTAATACACTACAAAAAATGTTATTTAGCCAAAAATAACTTTTTTATTTCTTTTACTTGCTTGAATCATACAAAAAAAAAAAAAAAGACATTTTTTGAAGAATTTTACAAAATTAGAAAAATAAAAAACTTAAATTTCAAGCATTATAAAATTTGAAATTTAAGTTTAATAAAAGAATAAATCTTTTTAAATAAGGTTATTAGTTTTTATTAAACAAGTGTTTTTTAATAATCATATTTATTTTCATTTCGTTTTTTTAACCAGTACAACACACCTACAGTTACTGCTAGTATTATCACAATTGCAATGATAATAAGAGCAATTTGTCAATTTGCAAGTACTATAGGAGCAGAGTTATTTTTAGTGTTTTGAGAACTTGGCGTTTGTGCAGGATTATTATTATCGCCTGTTGTTGGAGTTTGAGGAGTGTTGTTGTCTCCTCCTGTTGGAGTAGTAGGTGTTGGTGTTGGTGTTTCTTGAGCAGCAGATTGTTTTTGAGTTACTCAATCATTATATGCAGCAAAACTTGATGGATTAGCATCCGTACTAAAGTTTTTATAAGTTAGTGTAATTGGGGATGTAGGAGCGTTTGGGATTCCTGTTTTTGATAAATCATAAGAGATTGTAACTGTCTTGTTAGTAGTATCTGGATTTACGGTGATGTAATCCCCAACTTTGTAAGAATTAGTGGTTGTGCTGGTAGGCGGTGTATCAGATTGTAATGATACACTCATAGTAGTAATAGGTTGTACAGATTGATCAGCTTTAACTGCAGTTTGGACACTATTTAAAAGAATTTGTTTTAAAGTTGCACCTAAATCACTACTACTTAATTGTGATAAAGAATCTTTTATAAAGTTTTCAAAATTTGCTTTAAAGTCAGCTGAATTTTGGGTAAATGTTGCAATTGGGTATTTTGCTTCCACATAATCTGCAATTGCAGTATTGTCTGTGTTTGAATTTGCAATAGTACTTACTGCATCATTTGCAATTGCAAAATCTGAAGATTTGTTTAATTGCAGGTTTACATTTCTTATAATTGCAGTGGTACCATCATTCCAGTAATTTTTTACTTTAAATGATACTACACCTTCAATTACACCAGTATCTTGATAAACTTTAAAAATTCCATTAATTGCATTGTCATCAGTTATTATGACTTTACTAAAAGCAGATGAAGCATCTAATTCATTAGTGGTAATTGTATCAGTTGTTTGTGAATCATCACTTGGTGGTGTTACATTCACATTGTATGCCACAATATCTGATGGAAGTGTTGATAATTTATTAATAATTGCATCCAATGTGTCGTTAGTTGCAAATGAATTTGGACTGATTGTAGAAGCTGTATTTGCAGTTGGTTTAAAGTCTGTTAATAAAGAGTCAACAGATGTAAATTGGTAATCGTTTAAGTTGATTTTAGTATTGTTTACAAATGAATCTTCTTGTTGATTAGTAATTTGTCCTGGAATTTCAAAGTAGTTTTGGTAATAATCAATATTACCTTTAGCGTCTTCTTTACCAGTTGTGATATACCCTACATAATTGGTATTTGCAGCACTATCATCAGTGCCACTAATGTCAGTATTTGGTATGAAATTCAAATACCAATCCATTTTGATTTTGTTGGTTTGAATATCTGATGAATCAGTTGAAGTTGAACTAGAATATTGGTCATCAGATGCAAACCAATAATTACTACTACTATTTGCTAAATATGAAGCATTATTGTCATTACTGCTAGATGTTGTAGAATTGTTAGTCATATTATTGACATCAATTTTAGCAAAGTTAAATCAAATTGTAGTTTTACCCCTTGATGTAGCATAAGCTACTGCAACGGCAAATGGCGATTGATTAGTATCTCTTGTGTAAATTAAATTTGAGATTCCCAGATATTGTAATGAATTTTGCATACCTTTTGAACTATCGGTTCCTAAAGAATATGTTGCAAATTCAGGATCTGTGCTACCGTCCCCTTTTAACGATGAAACTAATATCTTATTTGCACCATCATTATAATTTGTGTTAACACTACTACCCGGACTTCCAACTGTACTTACTGATAAATCAGTAGAGTCTCAGTTAAGTGAAATTAGCATCTTAGGAGCTTCAATTGTTCCAGCTACTTTTACTGAGAAATTGTTACATTTGTCGTTTAAATAATCTTGTTCTTGTTTTAAAGTAATATCAGTTGTACCAGTAGTTTTAGAATCTCCTGTAACATCTGAAGGATTTATTCCATTTACGAAAAACATAAAATCAAATGAAGTATTGCTTGTATTATTTAAACCAACAGGTTTTGTTTCAGTAAAAGAAGTTGCTGTTAAAGTCCCTGCAGCATTTGCAGCTTTTTGACCTTCAGTAACTTCGGTTGTGGTTTTCTTAAAATAAAATTCAAATACTGTTAATGCATATTTAGTATTATTGTTCATTGCACCTAATGCATTAATTGCAAATACATATTGGTTATTTGAATATATTACTCCCAAAATTTCACCATATGTGTAAGAACTTGATGCACCAATTGATACATTTTTATATGTTGTAATCGTTGGTGCAGCATTTGAATTAAATTTAATCTCACTAAAATTAAAGGTATTGTCAGCATTGTCATTCGTCTGATTATCTTTATGTGAACCTTTGTTGGGTGAGTGGTGTTGTACATTTTTTTGTGTGACAATTACTGTGTTTTGATCAATTACAGTTAGTAGGTTTGCATCGCTTATTAAATAATTATCAGTAGATTGAACAGTCGAAGTTGCAACTGCATCAGTTGAGGTTTCTGCTGCATTGCTATTAGTTATATTTGTAACTAAACTATTTGCAACTAATGCTCCACTTGTCATATCTAATTCAAATAAATATGATCCTTTGTTTTCTGCAAAATTACCATAAACAAACAGTTTTGTATCGAATGCACCTGTGCTTGTTAATGCCCCTTTAACATTCATAGAAGCAATTGTTTGTTTTGGAAAATTAGGAATTGCAGTAATTGTAACGTGTCACATTTCTTCTTTAAACCAGTTGTAAAAATAAATAATGCGACTTGTTTCGTCCTTGATTACATAACCGCTTGCAAATGCATATTCATTATACAAGTCTTCAGGATCTGGTGCTAATGCATTCACTTGGCTTTCAGTTAAAGTTTTTGGAATTGATGAAGTAGTTTCTGTACCAGCATTATTTTTAACACTTTGTTTAGAAATTTGATAACCATTAGTATTGTTGTTACTGAGTATTGCAACCGGTGTTAAAACAGCTGCAATGGTAGTTAACGACAACAACCATTTATATTTTCTTAATTTCATTGTCTATAAAATTCCTGTAATTTTTTATTACAGCAAAAGAAAACGGTATTGCAAAAGCAACACAAACCAAGTTATTTAATATTAAATAA
>JABUSB010000004.1:113663-120542 GCA_021444005.1 Malacoplasma sp. | reverse complement strand
TGAATTCTTTTGCTTACCTTAATCATACAAAAAAAAAAAAAAAAGAAAATTTTTTGGAAACTATTTTACTTGTGACCAATTTGTAGTGATTTATTATGCAACTTTTTTTGATATTTAAATCTTTACTTTAAAATGCAAAAATGTGGTTTTCTTTTACTTTCTTTAATTAATTTATTGAATTTAAGATAAAAAAAATTAAAGAAACAACTTTTTAACGCTATTCTAAAATGCTAATTTATTTAAGGAGCGAAGTTAATGATCTTTTTCAAATTTAAAAGTTATAAAAAAATCACAATTTAAGAATGTTTTTGATATTTTTAGAACAATAAAAACTTATTCTCAACTCAAAAAAAAAATAAGGTGAAAAATAAGTTTTAAATTTTATAAGTAACTAAATCATAAATTTTAAAAATAAGTTAATAAATTATCAGTTTTTTCTTCTTTTATGTTTTTTAACTATAAAAAAGATTCCAGTTGCAATTACAATTACTAACAATATTGCAACTACAATTACAGCAATCATCCATATCTCTAATTGTAATGAAGAATTGTCAGATGCTGGAACGGTTCCATAAACCTTTCAAGTTTGATAATTACTATATCCTGTATCACTCGATTTTAATTTACCACTAAAGTTTTTATAATTTAGTGTCATTTGACTTGATTGATTATTCCCAACTACATATGAAGGTAAATTAAACTTAACAGTTAATGATTGGTTAGCACTATTTGGAGTAACTACAATGTAGTTCCCCACATTTATATCTGTGTTTGCATTAGCACTTTGTAATGTATTAGTACTAGAATACAATAAATTTTGTAATTGTGCACTGGTGCTACCACTGTTAGTCCCTGCTTCAGCATTACTACTACCACTTTGTGAAGCTGTTAAAGAATTTTTTAAAAGTGCTTTAAGGGTTGTCCCCATATTGGCATTAGTTAACAAATCTTGCAAGAAGCTAATTAATTGGGGTGATGCTGTATTTGAATTTAGATTTGGAAACAAACTATTAAAAGAGTATTTTGCTTCCAATCACTTTGCAACTGATTTGGGATCAGAATTAGAAGTTGAATCATCTAATCCTTTGTTGTTGTTGTTGTTGCTTAAATCAAAATTAAAATAATTAGGATCTGATAATTGCAGATTAATATCCCTTTTAATTGATGTTGTATTATCATTTCACCAATTTTTAACATCAAATGTTACATATCCCTTTATAGTCCCGTTTTGTTGGTTAACAACAAGGTTATTTGCATCAAAATTAGAAATAATAACACTATCATCTTTAGATCAATTATTTATAGTTGCATATGATGACACAGTTGTACTATTGCTAATTTCATACTTGTAAACTTGTTTTAAATTAGCTAATATTGATTCTTTTGTAGCATCAGTTGCAAAAGAATTTGGGTTTAATACAGAATCACTTGAGACTGTACGTTTATAAATTTGGTTCAATTGGGAATCAGTAATTCCAAATTGATATCCATAACCTAATTCATTAACTAATGTATTTTGAGTACTTTTTACAGGTAAAGAAATGTAGTCTTGTTGGTAATTTATTCCATCACTTGTAACTTTTGTAGTTGTGATGGAATAAGAATACGAATATCCAGAAGAATATCTTCTAAGATAATCAGCTAAATATTTTGGTAAATTATCAAGTGCAGAATAGGTTTTTGTGTCATATGAACTATTATATTTCTCAGTACCATAACTGATATACCCATAGTAATTTTTAATTGAACCACTATTATCTTTTATACCGCTTCCTGGAATGAATTGTAATTGTCATCCCATTTTTTTAATGTTACTATTGTCACTATTAACTTGATTCCCATCAGTTGTATACGCATCTGTAGTTGCGAAACAACTAGAAGTGTATGCAACTTGGGTGTTGTTACCATCAATTGTAGAATTAGTACTAATCACAGAAGTGTTTGATAATGCTTTAGTAGTTTCTAATTTTACTAAGTTAAACCAAATTGTGGGTTTATGCGAGTAATCTGCTTCTCCCACAACTACCGCATATGGTTGAATAAAACCACTATTGTCTTTAACACGGTTATAGATTAAATTAGTAATCCCTAACATTGGGATATTAGTCCCAATGTTATCTGGCATCTTATAAATTCCAAAAATGACTGCATCTTTATTATTAGTTTGCAATGTAGCACTTGGGTTGAATTGGACTAATGTAACTTTGTTTTTACCACTATCATTGGCTTTTGCATCAGGACTTAAATCTGTTGAGTCCCAATTATAGGACAACATCATTTTTGGGTTGGTTGTAGTTCCAGGATAAACTACTGAAAAATTGGCACACTTTGTTTCTAACCAATTTTGGACAATTTCAGTTCTCATCTCTGGTGTAGTATAACTTGGCACAATATTGTTAGGTTCTGTAGTTGTAGTGCTAATACTAGAAGATGAAGTTCTAATATAACCATCTACAGTGATTTGGGATACTGGAATAGAATTTATTATAGTTTGGATATCAAAGGGTTTAGTATTAACTGAATCTGTAGTATCAATCGGACTAGTTTCATCAAAATTAGTTTGGACTAAATTATTGCCTGATTGTTTAAAATACCAATAATATACTTTTAAATATAGATTATCATTTGTATTGTAACTATTAGTACTTGTAATCCCTAAATTAATTTCGGGATTACAAGTAGAGATTGCAAATACATATTGGTTTTCTTTTTTAATAAGTCCTAAAACACTTCCAAATGTAAAATTGTAGTGACCTCCAAAATCAGTGCTCATTGATTGCACTGCAGGATAGTTTGTATCACTAAAGGTTAATACACTTATGCTTAGAGTATGGGAAACTGTATCGACTCAAGATTTGTTTTCATCTTGATAGTGAAGGTATTGATTAGTAATGTGACTACACACAACAACTGTGTTTTGGTCAACTACAGTTAATTGGTCAATGTCTCCAATTAGGGTTGTTGAATAAACTTTATTATCTGCATTACCTTCGATATTTTCTACCAAAGATTTTGGAATATATTCACCAGTTACCATATCAACTGCAAATACATATGAGCCTGCTGTTGTGTTTGCAGTGTTGTTATTACTATTAGAACTGCTACTTGATGATACACTTGATGAAGTTGTAATACTGCTTGTGCTTGAAGAACTAGTATTATTTACTAAATTACCATACACAAATAGTTTCGTGTCATAAGTACCATCACTTTTGAGTGCACCTTTAACATTCATTGTTTTAATCGTTTTGTTAGTAGAATCAATATTATTCAGTACTGTTTTTATATCTAATTGCCAAACTTTTTGATTAAATCAATCATAAAAAGAAATGGTAGTTTTAGCAACATCTTTAACAACATAACCCAGTTTATAGTTGTAAACATTATATAAATCATTGGTTTGTGGTGATAACGTTGATAAATCTACATTTGTCGGTCTATTTGGGGTTTGAGCATAATTTGTTGTTCCTGATTCTGCTGCATTATTATTTGCTATATTAGTTTTTGCAATCGTATTATTTGAATTAATTGCAATACTAGCAATTGGTGCAATTGCTAATGCTGCACTACTGACTGCAAGCAAATATTTAAATTTTTTTAGTTTCATATTTTTAAAATTCCTTTAATTTTTATGTTTTTGTTAATTACAAGTAAAAGAATTAGTGTTATACAAACACCAAAAATATGTTATATAGTGAAAAATAACATCTAATATTCTTTTGCTTACCTTAATAATACAAAAAAAAAGGAAATTTTTTTGCAGTTTATAAATTTAATGATCAATTTTAATCATTTACAATGTCGTTTATACTACCCAATCCGACTAATTTCAAAATCTGATACTGCTTTGCAAACATAATTTTTGCATCATCTGGTGCAATGTGGTCATAGCACAATAAATGGTAAATTCCGTGAGATACTAAAAATGCTAACTCCCTTAAAATACTGTGCTTGTGTTTTTTAGCTTGTGATAATACTTTGTCATAATTTAAAAATATTTCACCCAACAAACTAGATCTGATTTCACTATTTTCCCATAATGAAAATGAAATCACATCCGTTGCATAATCTTTGTTGCGGAATTTTGCATTAATCTTTTTACTTTTGTAATTATTAATAATATGTAATTCAAAAATGATTTTCCCTTCAAGTTTTTCCGCTTTAAAAATTAAGTTAGCAATTTTTTTAATTAATTTAATTTCTTTAGTGGATAAAATCTTTTTTGAATCATTTATTTTAAGTTGAAACATAATCAAAATTATTTTACATTTGCACAACACAAATAAACCATCTATTTAAAAAATATAATGTAATAGTCTTTTATAAAAGAAAATACTATTAAATGTTTTTGATTGTATTAACTTCCTTTTTCTTATTACTATACATTTTCTTGCTCAAATATAAAAGATAACCAATTCCAATAAATATGAAATAAGAAGCCAAAACAATTGTGTTTTTAGCAGTTCAATTTTGAAGCGTAATATTGGGAATTAGGAAAATAAGAAGGGTAAGAAAAATTATCATAATTGCAATTGTATAAATAATCATTTCCCAATAAGGAATTGGATTAATTTTCTTTTTAAAATGCATTACTATTGCAGTAAACAATGTAAGCATATATTGAATTAAAAAGGCCATTGTTCCAATTTCAATTACCGAACTAAAAAAATTGGATAAATTAAGCAATAAGGGAATTAACCAAAAAATCAGCATCGATATAATTGTTAAAAAAGCTGCAAACAAAATCGCATTTTTATACTCTCCACGTTTGTTAGTCTTAGTTAAAAAATGGGGTAAATATCCATCATTGGCCAACACAACAATTTTTCTAGAGCTGGAAATGCTGATTGAAATCTTAGATGCAATTCCGTTAAATAATAGACCAACAGCAAAAATGATTACACCACTAAACCCAAATACCAAATTATAAATTGTCGAGAAATTAGTATTTGCAATTAAATCGAGATCTCTTAAACCATTTAATAAGATAAAAATTAAAAAGTAAAAACTAATGATAACTACAAATACGATCATTATTATTTTTCGGAAGTTTTTAACTTTAACATCTTTTATCATTGCAGATACGTCTTCAATCCCACCAAATGCATACATAAAAGATAAAACATTACTAAAGATTAAATAAACACTAACATTGTTTGGGTTGGTTAAATTATTAGCAAAATTTAATTCTTTAAATGATAAATAGATAATTATGGCAACTCCTAATAATAAAATTGCTCATTTAACAAAAGAAAAAACAAAAATAATTTTCTTATTTAAATTAATCCCTAATGTGGAAACAAATACTAGAATAATAAAAATAAATATC
Source organism: Malacoplasma sp. (assembly GCA_021444005.1). GTDB lineage: Bacteria > Bacillota_I > Bacilli_A > Mycoplasmatales > Mycoplasmoidaceae > Malacoplasma. The sequence continues at coordinate 115,213 of JABUSB010000004.1, read as the reverse complement.
GAAATAATTCTTATTACTAATATCGCTGATGCATCATTTGTAATTGTCTCAATAGCTGATGCAATAAATAAAGGCGATGTTGCTGCTAATATTGGACCTTGGATAAACTGGTTTCACCCAATAAAAAAGCTAAATCGTTTCTTAAAGACTTTTTTAGCATACAAATATGAACCACCATATTCATTTTTATAAATATTTCCAAGTCTAGAAAATACAAGCGCTACTGCAAATGTTATAATTGCAGTTAGTGCAAAAATAATAATTCCAAAATATCTTAATGATATTAATGAAGAGATTGTGGTTATAAACCCAAATCCCATAATGTAATTAAGCGTGAAAAAAACAAATTGTTTTTCACTAAATTTCTGATTTGACATAAAAGATCCTTGCTTAAAAATTTGTAAAAATGACTTTATTTACAACAGCAACAGCAGCAAGGATTAGATAGATTAAAATACAAAAAACTTGTAACATTAGTTACCTTGTAATTAGTTTGAAAATAAGTTACATAAAGTTTTTTGTTCATAGTGATATTATTCTATCTTAGTTTGAATATTTTCTACATTTAATTTTATTTTTTTAAGTTAAATTACTAGTTATTTTGTATTATTTCTCACTCTGTTTTAAAAAAATGCAATGCAAGATAAAGCTTATTAATGATCTAATTCATGCACTTTGAATAAAAAAATCTTTGAAATTATTTATTAAAGCATTGTGGTCTTTACATAAAAAAATAATAAAAAACAACTAATAATTAAATTGTTTATAGTTTACTAAATTTAGTTATGTCATATCTAGTTTAACAGGAATAAAAATGAGTTAACAAAATATCTAAATCACACTAAAAATAAAAAAAGCAATGGTTTACCCAATTGCTTTTTTAAGATGATTAATGATTTAAGGGAAGATACAAATAACTGATTTACAGAAGTAAACTCTGAAATTTCTTCAATTAAAAAAGATATCTTTGTTCTTAAAGATGATGTAACAGTCCTTAAAGAAGATGTTTCAATTCTTAAATTATCATTATCACAAAGTAATTATAATTCATACAACGCAAAAAACAACAATTATTTAAAATTTTAATTTGTATTTTTTTAATCTTCATCATTCATTAATATACCTAATTTTACATATTTTAATATTTTGAAAATGCATCTTTGTTGCATTAAGGATACCAGATATAAAGGTTCACTTTAGAATCAGTATTAAATCTATAAATATGATTTGAATAAGGCTAATAATCAATAATTTTTAGTCTTTTTAAAAACACTTTTTAATATAATTAAAAATTTCTAAAAGAGAAAAAATAAAAAATTGTAAATTTTTTGGGGCTTTTTTTCAAAAATTTTTACTTCTTTATAGTGTAGAGGATGGTAGATAGACTAGCCTCTACCAAAACCATTATTAAATAGTTAATGTGGTTTTGAAAAGATTATTATTTAATAATCAATGTCTATTGATTTAAGTTTTGTAAAAAAACTTAAATTTTATAAATTAATAATATTTAAATATTTGCAAACAAAACTTAAATAATTTTAGAGCAATTA
>JABUSB010000004.1:62328-110560 GCA_021444005.1 Malacoplasma sp. | reverse complement strand
ATGTTTGAAGACAAAGATAAAAATGTCATCAAAATTACAAGATTTGGAGGATTTATAGAGTTTATGAATTCAAAGAAGATGAGTAAAGGAGATAAAGAGCCATTTGCTATCATTCTTGAAATGATGCAAGAGATTAAGGATGATATGAAAAAGGGGTTTTCTGAAGTTCATTCTGAAATTGCTACCATTAAAAGCGATATGAACAAAGGCTTCGCTGAAGTTCATTCAGAAATAGCAATAATTAAAGAATGTCCCACAATTAAAAAGGAACTTTTAGAGTTAAAAAATAAGAAATAATAATAATAATATCTTATTTTTAAGATACATTTAATTTAGTAACCATCCTTAATTTATCCTTAACTCATTTATTCATAACTCTTATTTCCTAATTATTTATAGAATTTTACACTTCTTCATTCTTCAACAGATTTCTTTATTATTGTCAATACACAAAAAAACATACAGTAGTTTTACTGTATGTTTTTTTGATCTAATTAATACTGGTCTAAATTAGTACCTAATGAATGGGATGTTTTTACTGTATGTTTTTTTGATCTAATTAATACCAAAAACATTGAAATTTTGGAAGTACAATCAGTTTTTACTGTATGTTTTTTTGATCTAATTAATACCACAACAAGTTACAACTTTTTTTGGTATGTAATTTATTAAAAATATCCAAATAAAAAACAAAAGCCCAGAAATTTCTAGGCTTTTATTAGAAACACATATTTAATTATTAGTCATTGAATTTAATGGTATCTTGAATTTTTCCATCTACTTTTCTAATAATAACAGTTGCTGATTTTTTACCCGCTAATTCTTTGACTTTTTTAAGTGCTTCTTCTTTAGTATCAGCCAATGCAGAAACTTTTTTCGCATTTTCCATTTTTATTTCCCAGCACTCTTTTTTACCATCTTTATCTTTTCTAGCAGATAAATAATAGATATTACGTCCTTTTGTAGCAGTTTCTTTTTTATCGTTTTTTACATTATCAGCCATTGGATCTCCTTTATTAAGTTAAGAAAATAATATATTTTATTATAAGATATGACTTTAAAAATTATTTAAATTGATTTTTAAAAAGCATTTTTGCTTCATACAACTAAGATTTATTTTGTTCTAGAAATGTTAAAAACTGGTAGTTAATGTTAGAAAAACTGAATTCACTATAATTACTACTATCAATATAACCCTGAATATCCTTACAAATTCGTTTCGCTTTTTTGTCATTAACTTTATATTCATCAAAATTCAAAAAATAAATGAAATATCCATTTAATGTTAAAAAATCATCTAATTCAAAAGCATTGAAGAAAAAGATAGAATCACTATTATCTAAACTAATTTTTTGTTCTGGATTTAAATAAGAATAAAACAAAATATTTTTTTGGTCATCGTTTGTTAATACTGGGTCTAAACACAATCCAAAATTTAAAATGTTCTTTTTAAAATCAATTTTATTCTCTTTTAAATAATTGCTAATTTTTTCTGCAACTGCTTTTCAATTTGCAATGTTATTAGGATCACTAACCCTCATATCATCATTTTCAAAATCAAGAATGAAATAAAAATTAGTGACAATATCATTACTTTTAATGAATTCTTTAACAAATTCAAGTCAAGAAGGTATTTCATTTTTAATTACATTTTTGAGTTTACTAATTTCAAAAACAACTTTTACTTTTTGTTCCATATTTGAATAACCTCGGTTTTTAACAATTCTTGTTTTAATTCTGCATCCTTTATTTTTTCATACAATGCAATGCGATTTTTATAATTTTTAATAAATCCTAATTTATTTTCATATTCAAATAACTCATTTTTAGATTTGTTAATACTATCATAAATTGCCATCTTCGACACTTGATTGTTTTGTGCAATTTCATTTAAAGTGCAATCATTAAAATAATAAGCAACTAAATTATCAAGTTGTTTTTGCGTTAATAGTGTGCCATAAAAATCAATTAGTAAAACAATCTCATATAAATTCTGTGTTTTCATAACTAAATCACAATAGCAGATGTAATTCCATCAATAAACTTTTGCAAATCAAATGGGGATAAATCTTCTAGTTTTTCACCAAGTCCAATGTATTTCACGGGAATATTAAAATTATCTTTAATTGACAATACAATTCCCCCTTTTGAAGACCCATCCATTTTAGTTAAAATAATGCCACTAACCTTGGTAATTTCTTTAAAAGCCTTAGCCTGCATAATTCCCGATTGCCCCAGTGTTGCATCTAATACTAGTAAAGTCTCGTGAGGCGCGCTATTGTCAAACTTGTGAATCACATTATGGATTTTTTCTAATTCTTTCATTAAATTAGTTTTATTGTGTAGTCTTCCAGAAGTATCACAAATCACTAAATCATAGTTTTTGTTTTTTGCTTCCTGAATTCCTTTATAAATCACAGATGCACTATCTTGTCCTTCTTTTTCAGGTAAAACAATTTCACATTTAAGTTTTTCAGCTCAAACTTTTAATTGCTCAACCGCCCCGGCTCGGAAAGTATCCCCGGCAACAAGTAATACCTTTTTCTTTTTTTGAATAAAACGGTGTGCAATTTTAGCAATTGAAGTAGTTTTACCAACCCCATTGACACCCATTACTAAAATAATGTTTGTCCGATCGTTTTTAATATCTAAAAAAGTGTTTACATCAGTGTCTTGAATGTAGTATGTAAAAATTTTATCAACAATAATTTCACGAATTAATTTAGGGTCTTGTACATTTTGGTATGAAATTTCATCCCGAATCGCTTCACTAATTTTATTAGTTGCAACCACCCCAACATCGTATGAAATTAGCAATTCTTCAATGTTTTCATAAAAAGTTTCATCAACCTTTTTGAATTTTTTAACAATTTCATTAACTGCAGTTTTAAGGGTATTAGCTGACTTTCTTAACCCTTGGTCAAACTTTTCTTGCTTATCCGCTTTTTGGACAAATATCTCATTTTGTTTCTCAATGTTTTTCTCTTCAATTTTAGAAGATAAATCTTGGACACTTCCCTCTTTTTTGCCCTTAATTTTATTAATTAATTTTTTAAAAAAACCTAATGCCATTATGATCTCCTAATTTTGTTTTTTTAGAGTGTCGTCAAATGCAAATTGTTTTGCCTCTTGCACTTTTGATTGAAACATAATTGTTACCCCTTGTTGTTGCATCGTAACACCAAACAATTTCTCACATCTTTGCATTGTCCCCTCACGGTGGGTAATTACCAAAAATTGGGTATCAGTTGAAAATTGGGAAATAATGTCACCAAACATTTCCACATTACTGGGATCTAATGCGGATTCTGCTTCATCCAAGACAACTAATGGGAATGAACTAATTTTTAAAATAGTAAACAATACGGAAAGGGCAACCAAGGTTTTTTCACCCCCAGAAAGGGCAAATAAGGAGTTTAAGTTTTTGCCAGGTGGATTGGCTTTAATATCAATTCCTGATGTTAGAATATCAGATGGGTCAATAAAATCAATCATACAAGTCCCACCACCAAAAAGATGTTGGAAGGTTTTTGGCAATTCTTCATTAATTTTCAAAATTGTTGCTTCAAAATCCTCGTGGGCTTTTTGGTCCAAATCCTTAATGATATTAAGTAAATTCTCTTTTGCTTGGTTAATTTCTAATTCTTCATTATACAGTTTTTCATAGCGCTCGCTTTTTTCACTCAATTCACTAGCAGCTTCCATATTAATGGGGCCAATATAGCTTAATTCTTTACTTAACTTGTTAATTTTATTACGGGCTTCTGAATCTGAAATTGATAGTGGATTGTTATATGATGCAATTGCGTTTTCAACTGTAAGTTTGTATGTATCATTTAGCTTTTGCTTTGCAAATGCTAAAACATTTTTACTATTAACCTCAGTTTCAGTTAATTCAACTAATACATCGGTGCTTGAGTTGATTAAATTCCGTGAATTTTCAATTTCAATTTCTAATTCACTAATTGTGTTTTTTAACTCTTTTTTCTTAGCTTCGTTTGTGCTAATTTCATTTAATACTAAATCTTTGGAATTGACTAAATTGTTAAGTCGAATGGTAATTTCTTCCAAGTTTTTAGCTAAGCTGTTGTTTTTATCAGCTTCTTGTGATTCACTAGAATATGAATGGTTTGTAAGTTTTTGGTATTCGGTTTTTTGCTTTATTAATTCTTGTTCAAAGTTATTAATTGCAGTTGCATAAATTCCTAAATTAATTTTGTTTTCGTTAAATTTTGCTTCAATATCAATGATTTTTAAATTCAAATTAGCTTTTGCATCTTCTTTGTTTAGCAATTCTTTTTTTGCATTTTCCAATTCTGTTGCAATCACTTTAATTTTGTTTTTAATATTAATTGCACCATCAACTACTTGGTTAGCATACCCACCACTGATAATTCCGTGTGGTAAAATAGTTTGGCCATCCACCGTAACAATCTTGTAAAGGTTAAAAGTGTATTTAGCAATTTGGAGCGCACTTTCAAAATCCTTTGCAATAATTACTTTGTTTAAAAGCACTTCAAAAACTGGTGCGATTTTTTTATCACACTTGATTAACTCACTTGCAATTGAAACAAACCCATCAAGTTGTAAAAGGATTTGGTAGTGTTGGTCACGCATTGGGGTTGGTTTCATATCATAAATTGGCATAAAAGTGGCAATTCCAGCTTTGTTATTAATCAAAAAATCAATCGCCCTTTTCACATCACGATTTGTATTGGTTACAATGTTTTGTGTGTTTTTATTTAATGCAATCCCAATCGCTTTACTATATTGGTCTTCACATTTTACAAAATCAGCCACACTCCCTAAAATCCCGGTTAGTGCTTCCTTGTTTTCCAGGATTGTTTTAGCACCTAATGAATAATTTGATTTGGAAGACAATGCTGCATTTAAATAAACCAATTCATTCTCGTGTCTTGCGATTAGTTTACTAAGCTCTAAAATCTCTTTTTCATTAAGCTTTGCACTGTATTTTAATTCATCTAGTGCATCATTGTTTTTAGCCGCTTCAACTTTATTACGTTCAAAAATCTTTTGGCAATTCTCTAATTCTTTTTGCTTTGTTTCAATCAATGTTGATAATGCATCAACCTTAGATTGAAAATCAACAGAATTATAATCAATTGCTAAATCATTTTCGAAAATCGTTTTTTGAACTTTTAGCTTATTAATGTTTTCATTAATCCGGTTTAACTCCCAGTGGAAATTATCTAACTTAATTTCCACATTAGTTAACATTTCCTTATTGGAATTCAAGTTATTTAATAACTGGTTTAATTTTGGGGTTAAATCTTGTTTAATTGTTTTTGAATTGGCAATTTTGGACTCAACTGCACTTAAGTCATTTTGGGCTTTTAAAATATCTTTTACCAAAATCGTAATTTCCAAATTAGTAAGTTCATTTTTTTTAGCAATATAGTCTTTGGCTTTATTAGCTTGTAACTCTAATTTTTTAATATCCTTGTGTAATTCTTTAGTTAAATCACTTACCCGGTTTAAGTTGTTTTGTGTTCTTTCTAATTGTCTTAAAGACTCTTCTTTTTTCCGAATGTATTTGCTAATTCCAGCAGCTTCTTCAAAAATAGTCCTTCGTTCTTCTGGTTTAGTATCAGAAAACCAATTAACTGTCCCTTGTGAAATAATTCCCAAAGATCCTTTTGATAATCCCGTATCACAAAAAACATCGTGAATGTCTTTAAGGCGTGTTAGAGCACCGTTAATATAGTATTCATTACTCCCATTTCCCCGGTACAGCTTGCGGGTTACTGCAACCTCATCACTATCAAAGTGTAAAAACCTTTTGGTATTATCAAAAGTTAGTGTCACTTGCGCATAGGGACTAGCATCTTTGGTAAGTGATCCATTAAAGATAATGTCATCACTTTTTTTCCCTCTTAATGATTTAATCGATTGCTCCCCTAACACTCATTTAATTGCATCCACTACATTTGATTTCCCAGATCCGTTTGGACCCACGATTCCAATAAGGGAGCAATCAAAATTAATTTTTGTTAAATCAGCAAATGACTTAAACCCGATTGCTTCAAACTTCTTTAAAAAAATCACTTTTTATTACCCAATTCAATTATAAATTTAGTATGTTTAAACAATTAATTATAATTGATTAGTTTTTTAAAAATTAAAAATCTCTTTTCCAAAACCAACTAGTGATTTTTAATCAAACAGCTTATTTTAAAATTGTTTAAAAACCAATTTAAATTATTAAAATTAAGTTATTTATAAAGGAAAAGAATATGCGGACATGTGTGGGGGCAATTGCCAAAGCTGATAAAGCATTTGATCTAATTCAAAATGGGGACAAGATCGCAGTTGGGGTAAGTGGTGGTAAAGACTCAATGATTTTATTAAAAGCATTAGGGATTTATAAGAAAATTGCCCACCACGAGAAAAAGATTGATTTTGAAGTTGTGGGAATTCATTTAAAAATGAATTTGTGTTTTATCGATTATGACCCCATAATAAGTTACTGAGAAAAATATGGTGTTGAATTTAAAATTGTGGATACCATTATGGGTGAAATTCTAAGACGCCAAATGAAAGCAAACAAAATTCAGTGTTCACTATGCTCCAAATTAAAAAAAGCAATTCTAATTGAAGAAGCCAAAAAAATGGGGTGTAATAAGGTTGCAATGGGACACCATGGGGATGATGCAATTGAAACCTTTTTTATGAATTTAATTAATGAAGGCAGAATTGCAACCTTTAAACCCAAAATGTATTTGGATCGCAGTGATATTTGGTTTATTAGACCTTTAATATTAGCGCGTGAAAAAGCAATTGCGAAAGCTGCCAAAACTGAACAAATGCCCGTGGTTCCGTGTGGTTGCCCAATGGAGGGATTTACCCAACGTGACGCGATGAAGGATTTTTTGCACCAAAACTTTTACAAAAACAAAAAGTGAGCCATTAGCTACAAAAACTTTTTGCACGCATTAATCAATGGGAAAGAGTGTGACTTATGGTTTGTGGATGACAATACACAATTAATAGATATTGTTGAAAAAACGAAAAAAGACTATTTGAAAAAATAGTCTTTTTTTATCTAAATGAAACAAAATCTATAATGCTTTTTGGAACCGAATCTTTCGCGATAATTTAGTAATGAAATAAAGTGAGACACAAGCAATTACAACCACAGCTATAATCACAATGACAATAATTAATACATCAGTGTTGCTCACAGGTGGAGTTGGTTGAAATCCAGAAGATACAAAATTTAAATTATATGATGTGTTTTCATAATAAACATTTGCATTTGCCCCTTGAGGAGAGACAGCAACTAATCCGGTATTACTTCCTGTTGCATCTTGTAGTGAGTTTAGTTGTGAATCTGTAATTCCATTAAACGATTCACTAAAAGCTAAGTTAGATGGAATATTGAATAAAAAGTTTGAAGTGTAAGACAAAACTCCATTAACATTATCGTTGTTTCTTTCAACAATCTTAATGTTTGGTACACTAGCATTATCAGCACTATTATTTGATGTACTAGCATTAGATCTGGTACTGAATGAACTTAACAAAAAAGAAACAAGGTTTGCATCTGATACTCCATTAACCCCGTTTTTATAATAACTTGCAGGTAGCATTACGTTATTTGATGATGCGTTACCAGTTAGTGATCCCCCAAACCCTGATAACAAAACATAAAATGATTGCCATCCCAATTGGGTAGCACCAGTAGAATTTGCTGATACACTGATTTGTAACGCTAAAATTCCATTTTGGTTTAAATAATCTTCGCTTGCCACAATTGGGGTACCACCACTATTATCGTGGTAAACCAAAGCAGGTAGATTTTTAGTAGAATCTAGGTTATAAGAACTAAAGTTTGTTGGTAAATTACTAGTTTGTGCTGTATTATCCCCAGTTGCATTATTTCCAGTTGCTGCATTTTGGTAATAATTATTATAAGTTGAAACTGACCCTAAATTAAAAATTCGGGGTGCATTTGTTAAATCCTTTGTTTGCCAAATCGTTGAATCGAATTGGATTAAATTAGAAAGCGTTGTTGCACTTGTTGTCCCTTGAGTTGATGGAGCTGATGGGACATAAGAGATTAAATTTGATGGTACACTTTGGTAAATATTTAAGATGCTATTAGCAGTTTTTTGCGCAGCTGCATCTGGGTTGGAAAAATCAGGAATTTTGATCGCAATCCCAGAATCTTTACCATCAGATTTAATTAGGTGTACTAAATTATACCCATCTTTTGCAGTTGAAGTGTCAATTGCACTAACACTTGCTTGCAATGCAGTTGCTTGTTTCACAATTGAATCTAAGTTTTGTGAATTAGAATGAACACCAAAACCAATGGGAAGCGAAACAATTGCAAGGGTTGAAATTGATAAAAATTTTGACCAAGATTGGAATTTTTTATTTTTTTTAAACATAATTTGAAAAACCTGCTTTTCTAAAATAAAAAGGATAAAGGATGTGTATATACTTAATTATATTTTTAAAAAAAGCTTATTTCAAGCTGACAAAAACCTGTAAATAAGCTTTTAATATAATTAAAATTTGAAATCCTAAATAGTGTATTGAATTGAATATTCACTAAGTGAATTTTGATCCTTTAAAGTACCATAATCGACTGTGATTGATACTGTGTTTTGCGCATCATTAGCAACCGCTACAACACTGAAATCATTACTAGTTAACTTTGTAGCATATTCACCACTTTGGAAGGTAATTAATTTCTTTAAGTTTTCTTTTTGATTTGCTCAATTTGCAAAAGCATCTGGTGTTAATTGACTGTATTGCACTTCACTAAAGATCCCTTTTGAAATTAAATAGTTTTTAAGCATTGCATTCGAAATAAATGACATATTGTCTTGTGTGTTGACAATGTTTCCTTTAACAAATCCCGTGTAGTTGACAATTAAATTTAAATCACTACTAGCACCATTCATTAACGATTTATCAATGTTTACTAAAAAGCTAACATACCCTAGATTATTGTCATAATACATATAGGTTTTAATGTTTGCATTATTTTCCCAATTTGAAGGTACTGCTTTCCCTAAAGTTTTAACCAATAGTTTTTCAGCTAAATCATTCAAATTTTTATAAGTTGTATTACCAACTTTTAAACCACTTTGGTTAGTAGGGTTAGAAGTACCATCCCCTAATGCATTATAAATTTGGACTGGTTGAATTTGTTTTAAATCAAGTAATGAGATGTCATCATCACTTTTAAATGCAACAGAGTATTGGGTATTATAATCTGCTGTTGTTAAAAAACCACTAAAGGTTTTAGAAGCGACATAATTGTTAAATCCGTGACCACTGTTACCAATGCTTTTCGCATATGATTTGTCCAAACTAACATTCACTGTTAAATCACCCTTAATGTCATCAGGTACTAATGTAATATTAAAATTATTTGAATCAAATCCTTTATAAGTGATTAAGTTACTTAACACTTCGCCACTTGTAATTGATGATGCTAAGCTTTGAGCAAAAGATACACTATTAATTTGGGTAGCGTTAGTAAATGAAAATGAATATGTGTTTAAGACATTTAAATTATTATAAGTTATTGTAAAAGTATGGTCTTTTTTATCAGTTGCATTATTTGCTGCAATTGATGCTTTAATGGTTAGTGTACCTGCATTATCGTTTCCAGCTGCACTAAAATTCATTTTCGAAATCGGATAACCTTTACTTAAATCAGTGTTAATAAATTGTAAGTATTGGCTATTGTCTTTGCTACCGTTGTTTAACGCATCGGCGATTGAACTTGGTAAGTTACCAGATTGGATAAATGTTTTTAATTGATCAACATTGCTTACTGAAATTGTTTGAGTTTCACTATTTTTAGTACCACCCATAAAATCAAATTCAGCAGTTTGTTTATTATTAAAAACTGTATATTTATGAGTTGCAGTATATGTTTTTACCTGCCCAGTAGCTCCTGTGTATTCGACGCCCATTGGGACGTAGCTGTACGTTGCACTAATATTAATTTCACCAGTTGTGTCATTCTTATTACCAATTGAATATGTAGTTTTAGGATACAATTGTGCACCTGTTTTTGCATCAGTTATCACTTGTGATTGAAAGGTTGCTACAAATGGGTTTAGTGTATTTACATCTTGTTGCGTAATAGCTGAAGGTAAAGAGTTTAAAAAGTCATAATTAGTAGTGGTATTTAAATTAATCCAACTTACTTTGTTTGTAATTTTGTTAGTTGTAGTAAAACTTTTTTCAATCTCTTTTGGAATTGCATTTGTTGGTAGTGTTTTCGCATATCACGGGATTTTGTAAAGATTAGCAACGATTGTAAAAGTTCCTTTTGAGTCATCGATATTTTTAATTTCAAAAGGTTTGTACCCTGTACCATCTTGGAAGAATGAATCATTAAGGGTTTTGACATCGTTTCTTGTGATTTCACTAGGGATTTTAGAAGCTAAAACTGTATTATCAATATTAAAATCTGCTGAAGAAATAACAGATTTATCAGTATTTAACAATCCATAATAATCCCCTTTTGTAGTGTCACTCGTGTTTTGAGTAACCCCAATTGCAAGTCCGTATTGATCAGTATCAGAATTTGCGGGTTTTGTTTTATTTTCAACTCTTGCATTATAGTTTTCATTAACTAACATTAAAGCCCCACTATAACCAAAGACATTGAAAATGACATAGCTGTTAGCATAAGACGACACTTTTTTATTATTGCCAATATCAGTATTCACTGAGCTTAAATCTAAATATGTAACCGGCGTTGCATAACCTGAAATACCAGCTGATTTCATTGCATCACTTGTAACTTCATAAATCTTGCCATCATCTTTAAATTTAAAAAATAAGTTTTCATTTGAATCTAAACTTCAAGATAAGATTCACTTTGATTCACTCATTGCAAATTTAGAAACACTAATTGAGTTTGTGTTAATCAAAATTACAGTGTTATAAACTACTGTTACTACATCCCCATTAAGCATTGTGTAGTAATCACGTTGTGGTGTGATTGTTGAGTTTCTAAACCCTGCCATCCCAGATGCAACTTTAACTGCACCATTTCTTCAATCATTATAAGAATTACCAACAAAGTTTAGATTGTCATCAACTAAGATAAAATAAACATCATATGATGCATCTTTTTCACCACCATCACCAGTGGTACCAGAAGTTTTAGAAAATGATACAATTTCAACAAAGTTACGGTTATTAGAAACGGGAATTAAATTGAAAAAATACCAACGATAATTTGATTTTGTACCATCACTTGTTGGTGCTTGTTTGTTACTATCACCATTAATTGGTGATACGCTTCCAGTTGTATCATTGTACAAATATGCTTGGATTTTATCTTTAAAATCATCTGCTGCACTACCATAGATCATTACATTTCCTGATACTAGCGCAGATATAAAACGACGCCCATTAGTATCCCCCAATGAAATTGTTTTTAAAATTGTCCCATTTGCTGCATTAATTTTAAATAGCAATTGGTTTTTATTAGTACCCCCATAATAGCCTAACACTCACAAAGTGTTAGAAGCACGGTTATAGTCCCAATTAAACCAAGCTCGGCTTCATTGCCCAGTATATTGTGAACCATTAAGCTTATCAGTTGAATCCTTATTGTATTGGGCCATATCAATGCTTCACAACTTTGAACCAAACCAATCAAGGGCTGTAATTGTATTTCCCCAAAAAGTTAGTGGACCTGATGCTGTTGATAAATTCGCATTTTGGTCATTTTTTTCAGAAGGGATTAACGCATTTGTTGTGTTATCTTGCTTAACCGAATTAGTTTTAATTAAAGCGTTTGCAAATTCATTGTTATTTTTAACTCCAATTGCAACCCCAGTCGCAAGCGATCCAGCAGCTGTAATTGAAAGTAAAGACAACAAAATTTTTTGAGACTTTTTCATAATGGTCTCCTTTGTAAGTATTTTTCTATTATTTCTACACTATGGTTATACTCAAATAAATAATAAAAATCTAGTTCAAGACTAGATTTTTGTGTGTATAATAAATATTTTATTTTAAATCGTGTATTGAATTGAGTATTCTGAAAGGGATTTAGAATCTTTTAATTGGCCATAATTGATCGTTAACGATACTGTACCTTGTGCATCGTTGGCAACTACTGCAATTTTAAAGTCACCACTATTCAACTTTGTTTCATATTCACCACTTTTAAAAGTAATTAGTTGCTTAAAGTTGTCTTTAGTATTTGCTCACTCTGCAAATTTAGATGGAGTTAATTCACTATATTGTTGTGCTGTAAAAATATTTTTAGAAACTAAATAGTTTTTCAGCATTGTATTGGAAATAAATGACATATTGTCACTTGTGTTATCAATATTTCCTTTAACAAATCCGGTGTAATTCACAATTAAATCTAAATCACTACTAGCACCTACCATTGTGGCTTGAGGAATTTGCACTAAGAAACTGACATACCCTAGATTGTTATCCACATACATTGCCGTTGTTACTTTTGTATTATTACTTGTCCAATCTGCTGGAATCGCATTCCCGATTTTAGTAACCAATAAATCTTTAACCAATTGGTTTAAACTAGTATATGTTTTGTCCCCCACTTTTAGTGAAGTTTTGTTAGTACCACCTAGTGCATTATAAATTTGCACTGGTTGAATTTGTTTTAAATCAAGCAATGTTACATCATTATCACTTTTAAATTCAACCGCATATCTTGTGTTGTATTGCTCTGTAGTTAGAAAACCACTAAAGGTTTTTGTTGCTACATATTTGTTAAATCCGTGGTTACTGCTACCAATACTGCTAGCATATGATTTGTCTAGATTAACATTAACAGTTAGTTTCCCGTTAATATCATCTGGAACTAGTGTGATATTAAAGTTATTGGAATCAAAACCAGCATATTTAACTAAATCACTTAACACATCACCACTTGTCACTGTTGAGGCTAGCATATCAGCAAAGCTTGTAGTGCCTATTTTGCTAACATCATTAAAAGCAAATGAATATGCATTAAGCTTATTTAGATTTTGGTAATTGACAACAAATGAGTGGGATTTATTATCTGGTGCTACATTTGCAACAATACTTGCAGTGATTGATAAGGTTCCGTTTGTGTCATTTCCCGATGCACTAAATTTCATTTTCGAAATTGGGAAACCTTTACTTGTATCAGTATTAATAAACTGTAAGTATTGACTATTATCAGCACTTCCTGAATTTAATGATGCTGCAATCGAGCTTGGTAAATTCCCAGATTGTAGATAAGATTTAAGTTCTCCAACTTTGGAGATATCAATTGTTTGGTTTGTGTTGTTTGCAGTTCCACCCGTATAGTTGAATGAAGATGTATCACCTTTTTTAAATACTTGATACTCTTGTGTTGAACTATATGACAAAACTTGGCTGTTTTTACCATCAGTATAATTTACTCCCATTGGAACATAATTGTATACTGCTTTAATAGTAATTTTCCCAGTTGAATCTTCTTTTTTATCAATCGAATATGTCGTTTTAGGATATAGTTGTTTACCACTAGTATCAGTGATTACTTGTGATTGGAAAGATGCTACAAACGGATTGAGTTTTTCAATATCAGCTACGGTAATTGTTGATGGTAGTGAGTTTAAAAAGTCATAATTGTTTGCCGTATTTAAAGTAATTCAGCTTGTTTTTTGGCTAATTTTATTAGCATTGGTAAATTGTTTTGTAATTTTTTTAGGTACTGCATCACTTGGTAGTGTTTTTGTATATCACGGAATTTTATAAAGGTTTGCAGTGATTGTGAATTTCCCTTCACTATCACTAATATTCGAAATTTCAAAAGGAGTGTAACCAGTGCCATCTTGAAAGAATGAATCATTTAATGTGGTAATGTCATTTCTTGTGATTTCACTAGGGATTTTAGAAGATAAAATAGAACTATTAATTTCAAAATCAGGGGTTGTAATTACCGATTCTTTTGTATTTAATAATCCTAAATAGTCCCCAACATTGGAATTGGAACTATTTTGAACAACCGCAATTGCTAGCCCATAATTTCTTGAATTTGTACTAGTTGAAGCTTGTGTACCAGTTTTTGACTTATCTGCATCATTGGTAGCTGATACCTTTGCATTATAAAACTCATTAATTAGCATTAAGGAGCCACTATAACCATACACATTGAAAATGATGTAGTTGTTAGCATACGAAGATACATCAATTGAAGATGTAGATTTATCACTACTAGCTTTGGAAATTGATTTTAAATCAAGGTAAGTGATCGGGGCGATACTATTGTTGCTATTAGTAGCACCTTTCATTATGTCACTGGTTACCTCATATATCTTTGAATCATCTTTAAATTTAAAGAATAAGTTTTCATTTGAGTCTAAGCTTCAAGATAAGATTCACTTTGATTCACTCATTGAGAATCGTGAAATATTAATCCCATTTTGTGCATTAATAATAATTACGGTATTGTAAACAATGGTTACTACATTCCCATCAAGCATTGTGTAGTAATCACGTTGGGGCGTAATTTGCGTGTTTCTAAAATCCTTCATCCCCGAAGCTACTTTTACTGCTCCCTTGTTTCAAAAACTAGATGAGTTTTTAACAAAATTTAAATTGTCATCTACCAAAATGAAATAGATGTCATAAGATGCGTATTGTGCACCTTGGTCTCCGGTTAGGCTAGCAGTGGTAGAATACGAAACAATTTCTACAAAATTCCGGTTTGTAGCAACTGGAATGATGTTAAAGAAATACCATTTATATTTAGATTTGTCATACGCAGAATTGTCAGTTGCTTTCGTATCCTGTTTTGGTACATATTGGTTGCTATCCCCTTTAAGTTCAGTCGTTTTTTTAGTTGATGCATTATACAAATATGCTGATGCTTGGCTACTAAAGTCTTCAGCTGCGGTCCCATAAATCATTACATTTCCAGAAACTAATGCCGATATAAAACGTCTTCCTTTAGTGTCGCCTAATGGAATAGTTTGTATACTTCCAGTTGCAGCATCAATTTTAAATAGGTTTTGGTTTTTATTTGTTTCATAATAACAACCTAACACCCATAAAGTGTTTGTTTTCCGGTTGTAGTCCCAGTTGTACCAAGCACGGGTTCACGCGCCTGTATAACTTGTACCGGGCATATTTCCCTTATCATCCTTGTTGTATTGGGCCATATCAATTTGCCACAACTTTGCCCCAAACCAGTCAAGTGCTGTAATTGTATTACCCCAAAAAGTTAGCGGACCTGCGGTTGTGGATAGATTTGCATTTTGGTCATTTTTTTCAGCTGCAATTAAAGAGGTGCTAACATCATCTTGGTTAGTAACACTTTTTTTAAGTAAACTGTTATTTAAATTGGTAACTCCTTTAACTCCAAAAATGGTACCAAGTGCACCAATGGCAATTACAGACAAAGAAAGCGTAGAAAAAAATATTTTTTTATTAAATTTCATCTTCAATTCCTAAAAAATAAAAATAAACATAAAAGTAAAAAACATATGTAATCTTGATTGATTACGACAAATAAATTATACCAAAAAACAGTAGTGTAACAAAGCAAGGGAAGGGTTCAAGATTAACACAATGTTACAAATTAAAAGAATATTAAAATCTAATCTATATAAGTTACAAACATTAAAAAACCATACCAAAGATTTAATTCTTGGTATGGTTTTAACTTATTAGATTATTAAATTCGAATACTAAATGTTTTCAACAACCCCTTTAATTCGAGTCATTGCCTTTAGTGAGTCCCTAATCCCTTGGACCCCAAATCCAGAGCTTTTAATTCCAAGGAAGGGGAAGATATCTGGTCCTCTTGCGCTTGACCGGTTAATGTTAACAGTACCAGTTTCTAGCAATGATGCAATCTTTTTCCCTTCTTCTAGATCATTGGTAAACACAGATCCTTGCAAGCCATACTTACTAGCATTGGCAATCGCGATCGCTTCACCAACTGTAGACACCCGAATAATTGGTAAAATTGGTCCAAACGGTTCTTCTCAAGCAACTTTACAAGAGCTGTCCACATAGTCAATTACCGTGTGGTGTAAAAGGTTATACCCTTCAACTGTCCCCCCATACACAACCACTGCATTTTTATTAGTTGCGTCTTTAATTAATTCTAAATTAAATTCAAATGCATCGTGTGATGCAAGTGGGGTGATATCAGCATTATCAAACGGAGACCCCACTTTAAGTTTTTCACTTTCAGCAATTATTTTTTCAACTAGTAAATTGGCAATTTCATTAGTTACTAAAACCCTTTTAATTGCAGTACATCTTTGCCCTGAAAATCCAAAAGCACCTTTAACAATTTCTTTTGCAGCTAAATCAATATCAGCATTATTAGTTACAATCGCAGCGTCTTTACCGCCCAATTCTAAAACTAGTGGTTTCATAATTGTTTTTTGTGCAATTTTAATTCCAATTTCACTACTACCAGTGAACATCACACCAGCAATGTATTTGTTTTCTAGTAAGTAGTCACCAATTTCACTTCCTTTACCAGTTACTAAATTAAAGACACCAGGAATAAATTTTGCTTTATCAAAATATTTGGCTAACATACTACAAACCAATGATCCTACAGTTGCTGGTTTAAAAACAACAGTGTTGCCAACCAATAGTGCGGGAATAATTTTAGCAAGTGCTAAATTAATTGGGTAATTAAAGGGCGCAATTGCTAACACAACCCCAATTGGTTCATTATAAAAATAACCCGTTTTGCCCGCAACTTTGTGAATATCTTCACCAATCACTTGGGGTTTTAAAAACTCACTTTCATAAACCTCAATTGTTTCAAAAATGTTATCATAAGTTCTTTCAATTTCTTTTAATGACTCTTTATAACTTTTACCAATTTCATAAGTCATAATTTTGGCAAGCAATTCTTTTTCTTCAATAAAATACTGGGCAAATTCTTTTATTTTTTTAATTCGCATACTAGAAGTTAAATTTCTTCAATAGTTAAATGCTAAATTTGATCCCTTATATGCTAAATCAACATCACTTTTTTCCAATGCAGCAATGGTCCCAATTACTGTTTTCCCATCCATCACACTTACTGCATTGATTGTTTTTTTACCAGGTAAGAATTTACCATTTACATAAGCTTCAGTTTTATAAAAAATATCGTTCATTATGCTCATTTCTCCAATAATGATATTTGATAAATAAAAATAAATTAATATGGTTTGCTAAACCATACTAATTTATATTGTATTAATTAATAACTCTTTTTTTAAAATTAATTCAGACTAAATTTTGTTAATAATGTACTAACAGATTATTTAATGCTTGCTCTTGAATTTGATGAGTTTCTTCATGTCCACCGTGCTCGTGAAAGGTAAGCAAGACAATTGATAACACAATCCCGATTGCAAAAACAATTATTAGTAAATACCATTCTTTAGTTTTTAGATCACGGTGGTGCAAAAATTCTGGGACTAATTCAATCACACCCACAAACGTAACTATCACCCCACCAGCAACATTGGTTAGTGGTAAAAACCAACCAATAAAATTTAAATATTTGTGTACATAAGCACCGATAAACATAATTGGAATGATCGCTAACAATGTATAAAAGTTATTTAGTACTGCTTTCCATCTTTTTTCACCATTTTGAACTTGACGGTAATACACAATTAAAACTTCAACAAAAATGTGGACATTAAAAGCAATCACTAACCCCAAGTTGATTGTGCCTCCTTGTTGACTTAATTCTGAAATCGTACCACCTCATATAAATCCATCAATTGTCCGGTGACTTAAAATTAAAAAAATTACCAATCAAGCAGCTTTGGGATTGTCGATTTCTTTAATGTTTAAAATGTGATCATCATGCCCGTGAAAATCGTGATGCTTGTGCACCTCACCCACTTTTTTAACAAAAAAGTAACGGAAGGTAATTGCCACTGTTAACCCACAAACAGCCCCTGCTCCAACAATTAAAACTAACAACCCGCTACTTTGCCATTCCATTAATAAATTAGTTGTAACTTTTGCTTCTAAAAACTCTCTCCCACTAGAAATACCTTCCGAAATTAATCCAACTGCACCCACAATGATAAAAACTGCGGATGAGAAAGCATATAGATAAAGGCAGCTTTTTTCTTTAATTTTAGGTTTAACAAGCGATATTAAAAAAACTAAAAATGACGGTACTGCTAATAAAATGAAAGCAAAGATAATCAGATTTACAGCTAATGCTGCATTGTAATTACCATTAAATGCAATTTCATTAAATGGAAAATTCACACTAACTCCTTTCTTGAATATTTAAATTTAAAAAATTTATCTCTTTTGAATTCTTAAATATAATTTTTCTAAATAAGATTTTTTAATTTTACTCCTTTATTTTTGATTTAAACCAAAAATAAAAAAATAATAGCTTAAAAAGCTATTATTTTAGATTCTTTGTTTGTTTGTTTGTTATTTCCCTAATTTAGCAAACATTCTTTTTTTATAAGCTTCAACACCTGGTTGATCAAAAGGATTAACATCTAATAGTAATGCACTCATTGCAACTGCAATTGAGAATCACGTATATAAATAACCAAATGCCTCTTCGCATCTTGATTCTACCAAGATTTTAATAATATCAATTCCAGCTTCCAAGTGGTGTGCATCAATCGTACTCGATGCTGCAACTTTATTAATATAATCTAGTTTTTTTTGTGTTATGAATTTTAGCCCATCTGCATTATCTAAAAAATCTTTTACTTTAACATCAGCTAATGGTTTTTCAAATTCTAAACAAGTTTCGAAAAAGATCTTAGACCCTTGTTGTAAAAATTGACCCACAGAGTGTAAATCTGTTGTAAACAAACAGTTAACTGGTAATAATGCTTTATTTTCTTTACCTTCGGATTCTGCAAACAATTGCTTAAAGTGTTCACTTAAGAATCTGATTGCATCATCATACACACAAAAGATTTCCACACTCTTTTTATTTTCAGTATGCTCATAATGTCTTAGTACTGCATATTGGTAAGCTAAATTATCTTCTAAGTTAGCACTATTATTTTCCTCAATTGCTTTTTTACAACCTTTTAAAACTTTTTCAACATCTAATCCCATTACACCCATTGGAAACAATCCCACAGGGGTAATTGCAGAAAATCTTCCCCCAACATCATCGGGAATGCAAAAAGTTTTAATTTCTTGCTCATTACAAATCTTTTTAAGTGTTCCTTTTTCTTTGTCAGTAATCGCGACTATTCTTTCATTAGCCCCAACACTGCCAAATTTTTCAAACAATAAGTTGTAAAACATTCTAAAACCAATTGCGGTTTCTAGTGTTGTCCCCGATTTGGAAATAACAACTAAATAAAAATCCTCATTTTTAAGTTTTTCTAATAATGAAACAATGTAAGAAGAAGACAATGAAGAAACATAAAAAATTTCTTTATCACGGTTAAACTCAGATAAGACTAAATCAATTCCAGCCCGGATTCCAATATAAGACCCGCCAATTCCTAGTAAAACCACATTTTTAATTTTTTTATTTTCTTTTCATTCTTTTGATAAAGAAACAAGTTTTTTAATTTCTTTTTGATCATAGTTTAAAGGGTAATCTAATCATCCAAGCATTTCACTACCCTTACATTTTTTATCAACTATTGATTTATGCAGTGTTTTCACTTTTGATGCATATTTTTTAAAAATAGTGTTAGCACTTTTTTCACCGTCTTTAAAACATGTTAAATCTAGTTTAAGCATATATTCTCCAAATTCTTTTATTAATCTAATAATATATGTTTTTGCCTTGATTTAACTAAATTAATTAATAAAAAATAAATGTTTACTTAGCAAGGTGTTGGGTTATCAAATCTGCAAGTTTTTTAGAATAATCACCAAATAAACACGAAACACTATCCTCGTTAAGCATTGTCCCTTTCGCACCCATTTGCTTAATTTTGTCCCTGTCAATCAATGAGGTATCTTTGACTTCAAACTTAATCGCATTGATTGTAGCAGAGTGCGAAACATAATTTTCAATTCCCCCGATTGCATTCAAAATTTCACTAACCTCAAATGGTACTTTTTCACTCACTGTTAAATTTGAATTAACTGAATTTGCAATTTTTTTAGCTTTGTTTTTAGCAATTAAATAACCAATTCCCAAAGTCAAAATATAATATATTTTAGTTTTATTCATCTTACTTATCCCTTATAAATGATTCTCGTAATTTTTTAATATAATGTTGGTTGCAATCAGGTTTGAACATTTTAAATTTGGCATAGCTTGCTTTAATTATTAATTCACTATCAAACACCTTATTAATTTTAATTCCATCCAAGAGAATAAAAGCTCTGCAATTGTCTTTTGCTTTTAAAACAATTTTAGTATCAATCCCCAAAATTAAAGGAGATTTTAAAGAACTGTAACTTTTTTGGGTAATTGGTTCAATTTCAATAAACTGAATTGCAGCTAAATTTGGGTTAATAATTGCACCCCCTACGTTTTTAGCGTGCGCGGTTGACCCCAAAGGAGTTGCAACTAAAATCCCACTTCCCTTAAAAAATTCTAATAATTGATTGTTTAAATAGATATCGGTTTTAAAAACAACATCACTTCTAATTAAAACCTCATTAATGCAAAAATAGGTTTGGTTGTCTATTGTGATTTCAATTTCTAAAGGGTGATAAAAAAAGCTATCATTGCTTATTTTGCTAAAAATTTGTTTAATGTTTCTGACATTAAAATAAGAGTAGTAACCAAAATTACCCCCATTAATGGCAACTATTTTTTTATTTGAATACAAAGCTTTGTTTCTTAAAAAAGTACCATCTCCCCCAATTACAAAAAGATACTCAAAATTTTGATCTTCAATTGTTCAATTTTTGGGAATTAAAGCTTCAAATTGTTTTCGAATCGATTTTGCCTTTGCAGATCCATTATCAACAATTCAATATTTATTGCTGCTCATCTTTTTTAAAATTATTAATTAAGATATTGGGTCCATCATTTTTAACTTCATCATAGAAACAGCAAGCATTAAAAATGTATGAAGAACTTACATTCACATAGTACTTATCTTTGAATTCAGTATCAGCTTCAGCATCAAGAAAATAATTGTATGCACTATCATTAAACCCAACAACTAATGAAAGTGGTTTTTTATCATATCCCGAATCATAATCTAATGCAATGGGATAACTTAAAACTTCTGGATTTTCAATTAGAAAAGCATACAATTCCTTAATATTCATATTTTTAAAAATGGGAGCAACATCTTCCCCAACATCTTTTAATATTTGTGAATTTCAGTTAACAATATCCAAAAT
The DNA here is from genome assembly GCA_021444005.1 of Malacoplasma sp. Taxonomy (GTDB): domain Bacteria; phylum Bacillota_I; class Bacilli_A; order Mycoplasmatales; family Mycoplasmoidaceae; genus Malacoplasma. The sequence continues at coordinate 89,284 of JABUSB010000004.1, read as the reverse complement.
TCCTCCAGGTGCTAATTTGTTCATTAAAACTAAGTCAATTTCTTGTAATTTAGCAAAACTTAAATTCACTCTTTCATATCGAACAGCATTTTTCTTAAGAAATTTTTCAGCTTTTTCACAACCTAAGCAATTGGATAAAACAAATAATTTAATCACGACACAAACCCACTTGTTATCAAAAAATTTTAATTGGATAACCAATTATTTTATTAGTATATAATATAAAACATTTAAAGCATAATAAAACATAAACTTAACTAAAATTTAGTTTTTTTACAAAATAATTTTAATCAATTAAAGGGTTTAAAATGAAAACTATCGTATCGGGAATTCAAGCAACAAATTCACTTACAATTGGTAACTATTTTGGGGCAATTCAAAATTTTATCAACTTGCAAAATGATTCTAAAATGTATATTTTTGTAGCGGATATGCATTCAATTACAACAAGTTTTAATCCAACAGAATTGAATGCTAACCGGTTAAATGTAGCCCATTTATATGCTGCTTGTGGATTAAATTTTGATACCAATTTAGTATTTTTCCAATCAAGTGTTTTTGCCCACACCCAACTAGCACATATCTTACTGTGCCACAGCTATATGGGGGAACTAAACCGAATGACCCAATTTAAAGACAAATCCCAAAAAGCAGTGATGGCTAACAAAACTACTAATATTCCCTCAGGTTTGTTTACATATCCTTGTTTAATGGCAGCAGACATTTTGTTATATGATGCCGATTTGGTACCCGTTGGGAAAGACCAAAAACAGCATTTGGAATTAACAATTGATTTAGCCCAAAGAATGAACAAGAAATACAATACACCTTTATTTAAAATTCCTGAAATTTATCAAGCAAAAGTGGGAGCTAAAATAATGGATTTAGTAGACCCAACAATTAAGATGTCCAAATCAAGCGCGAATCAAAAAGGTGTTATTTTTTTATTAGATGCAATTGATTTGGCTCGTACCAAAATTATGCAAGCTAAAACCGATTCATTAAATTGTGTTAAATATGACGTTGTTAACCAACCCGGGATTAGTAATTTAATGAGTATTTACAGCTGCTTAACAAACTATGATTTTAATACGATTGAAAAGATGTTTGAAAACCAAAACTATGGTACTTTCAAAAAAGCAGTAGCTGATAAGTTGTGTCAATTCTTAGCTAATATCCAAACTAAATTTAACCAATTAAAAAACACAGATACTGTTTACCAAAAAATGGTTAACAATGCCAAAACTTGCAATGCAATTGCCAACCAAAAACTTAATTTTATTCAAAAAACAATAGGACTTGATACCTATAAAGGGAACTAAAATGGATTTATCAAAAAGAAATTTAGTTGTTTGTGATTTGGATGGATCACTTTTAAAAGATGATCAAACCATTTCCCAATTCACAACCGATACAATTAAAAAATATGTCAGCCTAGGCAATAAGTTTTGTATTGCAACCGGACGCCCAATTCGGGCTGCAATGCAATATTATAACCAACTAGGATTGGATACAATAATGGCGAATCTAAATGGAAGTATCTTATCCAATCCAAGTGATAAGAGTTTTTCTTTAATTAACTTGTGCTATTCAAGAGAGCAAGTTAAATATTTACTTTCCAATAAATCAATTTTAAAACACGTTGGTTGTATCTTTGTTGAAACAATTGAGGACACATATTTGTTTACTGACCAAAAAAACTCATACATTCGCAGTGAGTTTTTATCCAAATTCCACGTTTCAGATACAGAAGTGAGTAACGCACAAGTTAACTTAAAGGTTTTAAAAATGAACCAATTAGATCAACTTGATAAAGATATCAACACGATTTTGTTATATTTAAAAGATAAAAATAGCATTGATTATATTAGTTTTAAAATTAAAGGAATTACAAATACATTAGTAGTGCGCAGTTGGTCATTACCCAATGATTTTAAGGGTACTGTAATCGAAATTGTTTCGATTTTTTCAAACAAGGGATCAGCGATCAAATACCTTTCAACATTCTATATGGTCCCTTTAAGTCAAATCTATACCTTTGGGGATGGTGAAAATGATTTGGATATGCTAACCAAAAGTATTGGGTATGCAATGAAAAATTCTTCATACACGGTAAAACTATTAACCAATAAAATTACTAAAAAAACCAATAATGAAGATGGGATTGCCCACGAAATGAAACGCATCTTTCATTTGTAAAATAATAAATTTGAATAAAAAAAGACTAGGGTTATTCTAGTCTTTTTTAATGTGAAGTAAGCGAATTACTTAAGCATTACTTCGTGAACAAATTTTTTGAATTCTTCAGGATTGTGAATTGCTAACTCTGATAACATCTTCCGGTTAATTGCAATGTTTTTTTGTTTTAGCTTATTCATAAAAACCGAATATTTATAATTCTCTTGTCGTACAGCTGCGTTGATTCTAGCAATTCATAGTTTTCTAAAATCACGTTTTTTTGCTTTTCTGTCACGATAAGAATATTTTGAAGCTTGTAGTAATGTTTCTTTCGCATTACGATATGAAACACCATTTATTCCCCAAGTACCTTCAGTTTTTTTAAGAAGTCTTTTTCTTCGTCTTCTAGTAACTGGTCCTGTTTTTACACGCATAGACTATCTCCTTTTTAGTTTTGAAGTAATTTTTTGTAACGCGATGCATCGATTCGATCAACGATTACATCTTTTCTCGAATGACGTTTTTGTTTAGTTGTTTTGTTATGAGCTAAGTGAGAACGAAAAGCTTGTTTTCTTTTAAGTTTTCCAGAACCTGTTTCAATAACACGTTTTGAAATTGACTTTTTAGTTTTCTGTTTAATCTTCATAAACATCCTTTCAATTTATTATTTCTTTGCTGGGATTAAGTAACATTCGTATTGAACATTACTCGCTTTTTTAAGTGGTTGTTGTACAGTCGCACAATCCCCCACTAATTCTAAAAAACGATTATACAATTGGAATACTAAATCAACTTTGGTAGCAATTCGGCCATATGTTAAAATCACAAATCGGACACGGAAACCACTATTTAACCATTCTTTAGCATTGCGAACACGAACTTGCAAATCGTGATCTCCAATGGTTGGTTTAATCTTAATTTCTTTGTTTTTAACTTTAACTTGATTCTTTTTATTTTCCTTATTTTTCTTTTTACTCTCATACGAGTATTTACCAAAATCAATGATTTTAGCAATTGGTTTTTCGCCAGTCGAAAATAGAACTAAATCAAGGCCTTGCGACTTTGCTAAATCAAGTGCTTGCTGACGGTCCATTTCGCCCAATTTATTGCCATTAGCATCAATTATTAATAATCGTCTGTCTCTTATCGATTCGTTGATGATAAATTTTTTGTTCATAACTCTTAATATAAAATATGTTGTATAAAGAAAAACACACTATATAAAGTGTGTTTGACTTGTAGTTTACAATATAAAAACAAAAAAACTTGTTTTCAAAATTTTGACTAAAGCATTAACCTATCTCTATAATCCATAATTGTTAAGAAATCAGGTGTGTTATAAAACACTTTCTTTATACAGTAATTATTTTATCAAAAAACTTAAAATATTTTTAATTGATTAAAGTAAAAATTATTAAATTATTAAAATATTAGTAATTAACTAAAAGAGAAATTTAATGAAAAACAGTTTAAACAAAATCAAAGTAAAAACAAATACTGCAAACAAATACCTAATTATCGGATATGGAAAATTTGGTAGAGGGTTTGCTTTAAGGTTATTAAAAGAAGGTGTTAAAGAATCCAAAATTTATATTGTTGATAAAGAAGAAGCAACTTTAGAAGATGCTAAATCATCATTTTCAAATGTAATGGCAACACAAGTTACAGATTTTGAAATATTGGATGGGATTGATATTAATGAAATTAACATTGTTGTCATCGCAATGTCTGATTTAGAATCTTCTTTAATGATTGCAGCAAATTGTGTTAAATACCCAAATAAAAAGTTTATGGCCAAAGCTAAAAACGAAATCCATTTAAAACTATTAAAAACATTGGGAGTGGATGATGTTGTTATCCCCGAAGAAGAATTAGGAAGTAGGTTAGCATACCGCTCCCTTTTTAAAGGAAATTTGGATATATTTGATATTGATGATTTATATTGCATTATCCATATTAAACTTGATAATCTCAAAAACATTGAAAACAAAACATTAGCCCAATTAAATTTAAGAGCTGTTTTTGAATGTAATATTTTTGGAATTAAAAGGGATAATCAATTCTTTATCCCTTCAGCTGATGTCATATTAAAAACCAATGACATTATAAGTGTGATTTGCAGAAAAGATATGTCTAAAAACCTATTAGCATTTTTTCACAAATAATAAATCAAATTGATTAATTGCACTTTTTGCAGTTGCCTATATTTTTAAGATCTGCTGAAAATAATTTAAGAAAAGTAACTTAATAATTTTCAAATAATTTATGGGGTTGTTAATTTCCTTTTGAAATTTAGCAAAACCTTTTTGAATTTCACTTATGAAACTCTTTGCTTTTGCAGGTGAATCAAAATGCAAAAGCAGTTTCTTAATTACAAAAATACTTCCTGAAACATTGGTTGAAATGATATCAATTTCTTGTTTAGAAATTTCAAAATCAAAACTAGCTTTTTTTAAAGAAAAACGCTTGTTATTTTTCTCATCCTTAATTTTGATCACTGTTTTATTGTGTGCCACTGCATTTCTTAAAATTAATATGCATTTTAAATAGCTGATAAAAACCGCTTCTTTCAAATTGATTTTGGATGAAATGGTAATCCGAAAGTATGAATTAAAAGTAATGAAAAAATTAATGAATTCCCCAAAAGTTAAAGAAAATATTAATTCATCAATTGTTTTTGCTTGCTTAAAATCAACATTCTTCCAAATATCAATGGGATTTTTATCAAAGGATGTTTTTTTATAATTTAAAGGGTTAACAAGATTGGATAGATCATTATTAAATTTGATTTTAAATAGGTAAACAAAATAGGATTTTAATTCCCTTTCAATTTTTAAAATCCAAGGGAAGAAAATATTTTTTAAATTGATATCCAACCAATATAAAGAAATTTTAGTATCAATATTTTTTTCAATTTTTCCATAAGAAAAAATTCAATCTAAATCATTTTCAATTCTTCATAGATTGTGTTTTGCATCAATCTTTTGCAAATCATAATCGAAACTATTTTTCTTTTTTGTTTTGTCTTCCATAAATAAAAAACCCCCGGTTTATTTTGCAATAAACTCGGGAACTACAAATAAATAATAATCTATATAAATCTAAAAATAAATAGAAAATTACATAAATGTAATTATTTAAACTACATTGTGATTTATTGCAATCAAAAATTATTCACTACCAACCTTTTTGTAAATGAATTTAAATTCTGCTTTATCTAAAACATTACCAGATAATTGATTCATTAATTCATTTACAAAAAAACCATTTTTTAAATCTAGCATTTTGTTAACAGCATAAACTTTTACAGTATAAATGTGATCACAGTTTGGCGGAGCACTTCCCACAAACAATTGTGTTTTTAAAGACAAATTGGGTTTATGATCTTGGCTAAATAATGGGGAATATGTTGAGTTTTTTCCCTGGATTAATGTGTCTTGCATTAATACACTTGCATTTTCATTTAATTCTTTAATGTTGGGGTCAATATTCGCTACTGCTCAATGCAAAAAGGGAAATCCACAAACTGGAATTGAATCATAATCAAAATAAAAGATCGCAATGCTTTTTGTGTTTATGGGAATTTCACTTCATCCAATGTGAAATGAATAAACGTTATTGCCATCCATAAAGTGATCTGGTTTTTTGCAATTGCCCCCAAAGTCTTGGTGCATATAACCATTAGCATCAATGTTTTTTGAAAATGCTTTCATAATAAACTCCTTTATTTTTAACTTAATTTATTGATAAACAAAAATAAGTATTTTAAAAACTATTAAATTTAGATGGAAAGAAATAAATAAGCATAATAATTAAAATACTTATTTATTACCCTTTTAAAATGACAATAATATTATATGTTGTAACTAAAAATAAATTTAAAAGAATAAAACCATAAGTTATAAAATTTATTTTTAAACAGTAAATTGGAATATTATTAGTAAAGGTATTAAATATGAGTTATTATGGTCAACGCTATAGATATGCGATTTCTAATCACGCAATTACAAGAGCTAGACAAAGACTAAATTTAAAAGCTGTACCCATTTATCAAATTCATGAATTATTAGAAGATTTAATAGAGCACGCAATTTGTGAATCCAGTTATGAAGGGGATAGTATTTATAAAAATTTAGAACACAATGTTACCATTGTGGTAAATGAAAGAGACAAAATAATCAAAACAGTTTACTAAATGTTCTGATTAAGACTTAGTTAACTTTATTTAATTTACAAAACAAATATAAATTCTTATTATGGAGGAAATATGGAAAAATACATCATTGCCAATTGGAAAATGTATAAAACATTTGCAGAGATTCAACAATTTGCAAATGTTTTTGAATCAGAATATAAAAAAATCGATGCAAAAAACATTAAGTGTGAAATTGCAGTACCAAGTATTTATTTACTAGATGCTAAAAAATTATTTAAAAATGTGGAAGTGATTTCCCAAGATGCCCATTATGCAAAAGAAGGGGCGTTTACTGGGAATATCTCTTGAAATCAATTAAAAGATTGCAATATTAAAGGTTCACTTGTAGGTCACTCTGAAAGACGTCAGTTTTTTAATGATACTGATGATATCATTCATCTACAAATAAAAGCATTGCTTGAAAACGAAATGCAAGCAGTTTTGTGCATTGGTGAAACAATTGATGAGTATGAAAAAAACCATACATTTGATGTGATTCATAACCAGACTTTAATTGCACTTGAAAACATTGATAAAAAATATTTTCACAATTTAATTATTGCATATGAACCTACTTGAGCCATTGGGACTGGGAAAATTCCAGTAGCTGCACAAATTGATCAACTTATAGCACAATTAAAACAAAAACTTAGCGAAAAGTATAGTAAGGACATTATTGCTAAAATTCCTTTCTTGTATGGTGGGTCTGTAAATGACAAAAACTGTACTGATTTTTTTAAACAAAAAAACATTGATGGAGCCCTTGTTGGTGGTTTTTGTTTAAAACCTGAAAATTATGTACAATTAATCAAAATTATGAAAGGAATTTAAGATGAAAAAGTCACCTGTTGTTTTAGCAATATTTGACGGTTTTGGGTATTCGAAACAAGCCTTTGGAAATGCAATATTAAACGCAAAAACGCCTTTTTTTGATGAACTAATGCAAAACTATAGTTATGCATTATTAGAAGCTAGTGGGGATTATGTAGGATTACCTGAAAACCAAATTGGTAATTCTGAAGTTGGGCATTTAATTATTGGTGCTGGAAGAGTGGTATATACGGGATTGTCATTAATTAATAACGATATCAAAACTAAGAAATTTAATAGTAACAAAGTTTTGTTTGAAGCAATCCAACACAGTAAAAAGAACCAAAGCAACATTCACATTATGGGGTTATTGTCACCTGGTGGGGTGCATTCACACCAAAACCACATTTTTGAAATGATAAGAATTATTAGTGAAAATGGATTAAAACCAATTATTCACGTTTTTGGGGATGGGCGTGATGTTGCCCCCCAATCAATTATTGAATACATTAAACAATTAGAAGCAGTATTGAATAAATATGGTGGGCAAATTGGGACGATAATGGGACGATTTTATGCAATGGACCGTGACAAAAGATGGGAACGTAGTCAACAAGCATATGATTATTTAACAGGACTTGGTAACAACTATTTTGAAGATTCGATCAAATATGTTGAAAATGAATATACTAAAAACATCTTTGATGAGTTTTTAACACCAGCTCGCAAAAATGATAACAACATTGCAATAAAAGACAATGACAGTATTATTCACGCCAATTTCAGACCAGATCGTGCTAGACAATTATCGCATCTGTTTTGTAAATCTGACATTTATGATTATCTAAATCAAAAACCGTTAAAAAACATCTATTATGCGATTATGATGAGCTATGAAGGGATTACACCTAATGGAATCCTATTCCCAACGGTTATTGTTAACAACACAATTGGAGAAGTTGTTGCTGACAATAACCTAGTCCAACTTCGAATTGCTGAAACTGAAAAATATGCTCACGTTACTTTCTTTGTAGATGGCGGGGAAGAAAAAGAATTAAGAAATGAGAAAAAACTTTTAATTCCGTCCCCTAAAGTTAAAACATATGATTTAATGCCCCAAATGGCAGCAGTTGAAATTACAGATGCATTATTAGATGTTTTAGACCAATATGATTTTGTAATCTTGAATTTTGCAAATGCTGATATGGTAGGACATACGGGAGTTTATGATAAAGCTGTAATTGCAATTGAAACACTAGATTCACAAATTAAAAGAATAAGTGAAAAAGTACAAAGCTTAAGTGGGACATTGTTTATTACTGCGGACCACGGAAATGCAGAAGTGATGATTGATAGTGAAAATAAGCCAGTTACTAAACACACGACCAACCCAGTTATTTTTATTTCAAATAATAAAAATGTGAAATTAGAATCTTGGGGAAGCTTAGCAAATGTGGCCCCAACAATTTTGGACTTTATGAAATTAAATATCCCTGCTGAGATGGATAAACCTTCAATTTTAAAAAAAGAATAACTTTTCAGTTATTTAAAACAATTAAAAACTGCAATCAATTAAGTTGCAGTTTTTTTATTAAATCAATCAATTATTCAGATTTATTAGAGCTTGTTGCAGGTTCTTGAGTTTGTTGGTTAGCATCAACCGAAGGTGTAGCTGCAGAAGTATTTGATGCACTTGTTGGTTTATCACTACTAATAGCTTGGTTAATACTATTTACTAAGTTATAAGAAGGGTTTACAAACAAATCATAACTTCCCAAATTAATATCAGAGTTATTCACTTTAAATGTAGTTACCCCTCAATAGATTCCCACAACATAAAATGTGTTATTAATCACGGTTGACAATAAACTTCCAGATGCCCCTGCTGATGAGTTACCATAACAATAAATGTTATATGCTTTATTTAAAAAGTTAGTACTTCCAGGATTACTAGAGTAATCATTATTTGGTTTTGTACTATCTTCTGCGTTATTTGCAGATTCAAGATTATTATCATTATTACTAGTATTACTTAAAACTTGATTAGCATAGTTTGAATCAATAAATGAAATTGGTTGGTCACTTTCATTATCTGGCCTATCTTTTGAATTTCATGATTTATCAAATTGACTAGTAACATTGATATCGCATCCAAATCCAGATAATGGAACTCATTGGTTGCTTTGTGCACCATTTTGATCCTTAATTACTGGAAAACCACCTGAATAAAAAGTTGAACCACTCAAACTTATTGAACCATTATAAACATTAGTGGGATTGTTATTATAATTGCTTAATCAAGTTTGGAAATCTGAGGGTAGTGGGTTTAATGAAGCGGATGCATTTGTGTTTTCTGTCACTGCATCCAAAGAAGTTGAGTTTGAAGTAGTACTATCGTAATCTGCTGGATTTAAATCATATCTTAAAATGACAATGTCACTAATTCCTTTAAATTGGTAATTACTATATTGATAGTAAGAATTATTCGGATTAACAATGCTATTAAAATTTGTGTCATTAATAGAAGAGTAAACAACTGTTGGGTTAAGTACATCAACATAGTTTATTGAAGTACCATTAGAAGAATATCCCAGTTGGGAGCTTAATTGATAATTGGTATAGTCTTTGATTGTTGGAGTTTTGCTTCCTTCTGGATAGTATGCAAACTTGTTTCCAGCAAAGGTTACCGAACCTGCAACGTGCATATTGGTTGCAACATAATAGTAATTGTTGGACGCACTTCAAATTCAACCAGTTCCTGTAACTGTTGTGGTTTCAATTTGATTATCACCTGGAGTTTGGTTTTCAGTTAATTTAAATTTTAAAGATAGTGTTCTTTGTAAAATTTGGTCACTATATTGACTTTCATATTGGTAATTTTTATTAGCTAAAGTTATTGAATCTATGCTTGCGCTTGAATTGGATGTAATTGAACAAGATGATAAGGGAATCGCTAAAGCTGCAGAAAACAATAGCAAACTAACTTTTTTGAAATAATTTTTTTTCATAATTATTTATGATTGTTTTTAGAATGTATAAATTTTAAACAAAAAAAATTATCTTTTCTAGACCTTGACTTAAAATCATAAAATTATTACCAATCACATAATTGATATTATATAAATTTAAAGATATGCAAAAAAAGAAATTAATAATAGTTGTTGGCCCTACGGCTTCGGGTAAAAGTGATTTAACATTCCAAATTGCAAAGGATTTAAGTTATCAAATAGTGGTTTGTGATGCATTCCAAGTGTATCAAGAAATCAGTAGGGGAATTAACAAGCCAGATGCTAAAGCATTAAAAGAAATTCGACACCACTTCGTAAATCACATTTCAATCTTTGAAGCGTGAAATATTAAAAGGTTTAAAAATGAATTTGACACTTTAATGCAAAATAATTTAAATACCAAATTTATATTAGAGGGTGGGTCTAATTTATACATTGATTGTCTTATTAACAATTACAACATTAAAGCAATTGATAGCAACCTTAGTTTTGACCATTTATCAAACGAGGAACTATATTCTAAGTTGTATGAATTAGATAGTGTTGAAGCTTTAAAAATTGGAAATAATAACCGCAAAAGATTATTACAAGCTTTAAAAATAATATATTCAAATAACTTTTTAAAAAAATCAGAATTGGATAAAAAAAATTTAGAACCATTATATGATTTTTTTATCATTAAAAAAGAGGTTGAAAGAGAAAAACTTTACCAAAAAATTAATCTTCGTGCCCAAAAAATGTTTGACAACAATTGAAGACAAGAGGTTGTACAACTTATTGAAAAGCATGGGGATAAAATCACAAATTTGAATGCATTTAAAGCAATCGGGTATGATGAAATATATCATTCAATTATCGAAAAACGCGAAACTAATCTTGAATTGATTAAACAAAAAACAAGACAGTATGCGAAAAGACAAGAAACTTGAATCAATAATAAATTTAAAATTGATTTTAAATTCAAATCTTATAATCAATACCAACAACTATTAGCTGCAATTTATAATTTCTGAAATGACAAATAATACTAAGCACTTATACATTCACATTCCTTTTTGTAAAGCAATTTGCACATACTGTGACTTTTACCGTACCAAAACAAATGATAAAAATTTAATTAACCAATATATCCAAAAAATTGTTAACGAAATTAAACAAGACAATAATGTTTATCAAACAATCTATATTGGTGGGGGAACTCCTAATTTCTTAGATGATAAACTTTTAAATCAATTACTTTCAGCTTTAAATCAAAAAAGAGCAAAAGATTGTGAATTCACAATTGAAGCTAACCCTGAGTTTATCAATAATTCACAATGTGAAATATTAAAACATAACCAAGTTAACCGCGTCTCTCTTGGAATTCAAACTACAAATGACACTATTTTAGCGTTATTGAAAAGAACACACCAATTTAAAGATTGTGTTAATGCAATTAAAATTTTAAAAAAGTTTCAAATTTATAATATCTCATGTGATTTTATTTATAATCTCCCACTGCTGAAAATCACTGATTTAAAAAAGAGTTTTGCATTTATTAAAACTTACCAAATCCCTCACGTTTCCTTTTATGCATTAGAAGTTAAAAGTGGTGCAATTTTAAATAAACTAAATTACAAAATTGATGAAGATAGAGAAGCGATTCAATTAGAGTATCTAAAAAACGAATTTATTAAACTTAATTATAACCGGTACGAAATTTCTAATTGAGCGATTAATCCCTCATTTGAATCACTTCATAATTTAGCATACTGAAATTTAGAGGATTGGAAAGCGATTGGAATTGCAGCATATGGTTATGAAAAAAATGTGTATTACCACAATCAAGGTACATTATTAGAATGAGAAAAAAACAATACTTTTTGGGATGACAAAGAAACTTATATAAACACCTTCATTATGGGATTAAGAAAAAAAAATGGAATTGATTTAACAATCCCAAGAAATTTAAATGCATTCGATTATTTAAAAAACAAATTGAATTTTAAACTATTAACAATTGAAAACAATTTTATTAAAGCTAAAAACTTTGATTTACTCAATGAAATCTTATTAGATATTATTGATTAATGCAACACATTTAGAAAATAAGATAGCTTTGATCTATTTGTTTTTACTAGCTTTACTTTTTTTAATTTTAGCTATTTTTTTAAAGTGACGGTTTTTCTTATTATAGTGAATTAAAAGTGTTTCGTTTTTTCTAGCTTCTTTAAGTGGAGTTGCTTTGTTTTTGTAATATATTGCTTTTCTTTGCCAAATACCATATCTTATAGCTAAAACAATAATCACAATTCCAACTGCTGCCCCGATTGCAGATAATGTATAAATTAAAGTTTTTGAAATAGGAATCGCAAAATTGTAAATATAGAGTGTTCTTGTTAAATTTTGGTTATTTGCAGATTCATCATATTGACTCACCAATGGAGGGTTCTTCAATGCTAAATTAATTGTTGCTTTCACCCATCCATCATCTTGGTTAGAATCTAGTGAAATTGATGAATTATACCCCTCAATTTGAAACATTTTAGCAATATCATTTACCGTTACTTGATTCGCATATGTTTGGCTATTAATCCCGATTCCACTATCTGTTTTTAAATCTAGTGTATACACATTATTACTAGATTTAATTTTATTCCCACTTGCATCTAAAACATAAAAGTATTTGCTTGTTGTATTAATTTTTCATTCATAATGAAAAGGATAGTTATCAAGTTTAGCAGCAATTTGATTATCAAATACTAGATAATTATTGTTACTACTAAATTGATTCCCATTATATTCTACTTTTGTTGTTGTATTGTTTTTAATACTAACTGTTAAGTCTAAAAACCCATCTGCATCACAAGAATTACTATTGTTACAAACAATTTCTAAATCATTAACACCAAATACTGAAGAACTTAAGTTATTTAGTAAAATAACATTGCTTGCATCAATACTGCCAATATTGTTTAAATAATCTAAATACTGTTGGTAAATCTCGCTTGGCAAATATTCACTACTATAGTCCTGGAATGAGATTGAATCACTATTAAAAGTATCCATTGCTGTTTTTAAAGCTTTAAAAGTAACAAATGATTGGTCTTTAATTAAATCTTTAAATGAATTGGCATAATCTGATGGTAACTCACTATAATTTAAAGCATTTGTATATCCAGTATATGACACACTTAAATTAAGTGTTCCATTATAATCATCCACATTTGAAATTTGGATATCCCAATATTTGGGATCGGTTTGTACACTACTTCCGACTGTAAAGAAATTTTTAATAATTTCTTGTTTTGTTAACTGACTCGGATAGATTGATGCAGTTGTCGAATATATTACATTATTATCATTTAAAACAACACTATAGTTTTGTGTTGATAAAAACCCGGTAAAAGTGTTTGTAAACTTTGTCATATTAGCTGGAATTCCAACTGGTAATTGGGAAGGATCCAAAGAGATTGTGACTGTTAAAGTACTATAGTAATTAGAATATGATAATGCGACATTATCAGTACTAATTACTAAACTGCTACCAGTGTTGGAAGCAATTTGATAAGAGATAAAACTATTAATGATGTCTTGTGCTGTAATTTGGCTAGCATATTTAGTTTGCTTTAACGTTTTCACCTGATTTGCTTTTTGAGTATCAACTGTGGAATTTGCATCAATTCAGTTAAAAATAAAACTTGTTTTTTGATACAACCCATTGATATCAAATTCAATTAAAAAATAAGTTTGGTAAGCATTTAAATAAGAAGCTGGGTATGCTATTTTAATTCAAAGCTTTAAAATTCCATAATTTTCATTTTGCGTTCTCGAATATTGGGTTGTGCTTCGGTTTGAGCCAAAAATATTAAAGTTTAAGTATTTTGCAACAACTGCTGGGGTAACCGATGTCACATAATAACTTGAACCTAATCCATCGTATACTGATTTGTTATTCACGTTTTGAAATGTCCAGTATTTAAAATAAGTTGTAACCACTGCTCCTGAAGCATTATTAACTTGTGAATAAGAGCTACCATTTCACAATAAATAGTTAATGATGTTTTTATTATTGTTTTGTAATAACAAATATTCTTTGCTTTTGTATTCTAAAACCGGGATTAAAAAATAATCGCGTGTTGATTGTGCAGTTGATTGCTGAATTGCGGTGATATTTAGTGTTGTTTGACTTGGATCTATAAATCCTAAATAAATTCCGTCATTTGTATTGTTAAAACTAATTAAAACCTTATTTGAGTTACTACTAAAAGTTAGTGACCCTAATTGCTTGTTTGTAAAATCTAAATATGCAACGTTGCTAAATGATTTAGAAGCAGAATTGTAATCAATGCGATAAAAACTTTGGAAGCCATTTGTTTGTGTAGCCACAAATTTAGCACCGGCAACTAATAAAATTCTTAATCCATTATTTGCTGAATAAATGTAATAGTTATTTTCAAAATTAGCAGTATTTAGTGTTGTAGAGTTGCTAACATAGTCTGTGCTTAATTGTAGGGTGTTGCCGCTTGTTGTTGATTGACTAGTGTTTACACTTTCTGCAGTTAACTTGTTTGCAGCAAAAGTTAAAGGAATTAAATATTGGTGGTAATAATATAAATTATTTTGACTCTTGTATTGGGTGTTATCAATAAAAACACCAAAAATATTACCAGCATCAGTTGCAATGATTGAAGCAAGTGATTTGTTAGTTGGGAAATTAGCAAGACTTAATTGCACCCCACTTGGTGTAGAATTAGCAGTTGTGGGAAATTGCACAACTTGCATCATTTTCCCAGAAATCAAATTATCTGCAGTTAAAACTGCTTGCGTGCTTGAAATCTTGTAAATGCGGTTATAAAGGTATTTCGAATACAAAAGAAAAGACTTTTGAACATCAAATGTTAAATAGCTATTAGTAACCTCACCTGCAAACAAACCGGTATTTAAATTAAGTGCAACAACAATGGTGTTAACATTATCACTTAAAATTACAGCTAATAAACTATCACTTAATTTAGTCCAGCTTTTAATTGTTAAATTATTAATATCACCATTGGTGTTTTGCTTTAATTGTTTAAGATTATAAAAACTTACCATTAGTGGATTGGTATTAAATTGGTTAGCCCAAATTAATTTCCCAGAATATGAGGTGAAATAAAAGGTTTTATAGTCTTTTGAAATCCCTAATATTCCCATACTAGTTTGTACCAATTGGTTATTGTTGTCTTTTGCAAACAAACTATAATCATTAAAATTATTAGGTAAAGTTGCAGGCATTTGCATTCGATTGGTTAACCCAATTGAAGTCGCATCTAGTGTATTAGTAGCTGCATTTAATAAAGAATTAGTTTTACTTTGTTGGATCACATTTGTATTGTATTTGTTATCCATTCCCTTTTGGGGAGAAGTAAGGGATGCGACACAACAAACGCTTCCCATTGTTAAAAATGTAGAAAATAATAGCTTTGAAAATAATGATTTATTTTTCATAAAAAACTAAATGATATAAAGTAATCAAATGACTTTGATACTAAAAATTATATTTTAAAATTTTTTAATTTTCTATTTGCGAAACACATATCCCAATATGCTTATAAAATAGTAAAACCATTTTTAAGAATGATCTGGATTTGATTGAAATTAATATGGGTAGATAAAAAAAAAAAATACCTGGTGGTTTAGCCAGGTATTTTTTTAAATCTTTTTAATTAATTTTTAATAGCATTTTCTCATACAAGAATATTGACAATCAGAAAATAAGAAATATATGAAGCCTAAAACTGATTTATAAATCGATTTTCAAAGCACTTTAAAGTGTCAAGTAAAGAGAAAAATAAATAGAAATTTTAAGAAAGGAACACAATTAAAACAATATGAACAACAAATAGTTACAAAGAATTAAGTAAATATTTTAGTTAAAGAGTACAAAGAAATAAATGAGATAAAAAAGAATGAAAAATAATTACAGATTAATAGATTAAAAAAGTGAAATATAAAATAAAGGAATAAGGAGAGATATATTAGATATCACAAAATATGACTAATAAAAGGGAAAGTGTTTTAAATAATTAAAAATATAAAGAGGTATAAAAATTAACTATCAACAAATTAAAAAAGGATAATAGAAAAAATTAATTTGTTAGAACACAGAAACTAAAAGAGATGTGATAAATAATGTATAAAATATGAAAAAAATGTCTTAAAAATAAGATTAAAAAAGATTTAAGCTATTTTTTTAATGTGGAATAGCCTAACCACTATATAAATTATACGAGAAAAAAAATTAAAATTTACAAGTTTAAATAAAAAATTTTGTTATTTTTAATAAAAATTAAGTATAATAAAGATTTATATTAATTTTACTTAATTACCGCAACTCCCATATATTTTTGCAAAGCAGTCGGAACGTTTATTGATCCATCCTGATTTTGGTAATTTTCAATCACTGCAGCAAACAAACGATCTATTGCTAACCCACTTCCATTTAGTGTGTGGACAAGTTCATTTTTATTTGTTTTAGAGTTTTTATAACGAATCATTGCTCTTCTTGCTTGAAAATCTTCACAATTAGAACATGATGAAATTTCTTTATAACCATTGTATGATGGTAAATAAACTTCAATATCATAAGTTTTAGCAGCCCCAAAACCCATGTCTCCCGTACACAAAACAATTCTGCGATATGGTAAATTTAGTGCTTCTAAAATCATTTCAGCATTTGTTGTCATTAACTCTAGTGCTTCATATGAATTTTCTGGTAACGCTAAATTAACCATTTCAGTCTTGTAAAACTGGTGTTGGCGAATAATCCCACGTGTGTCTTTTCCAGCTGACCCTGCTTCGCTTCTAAAGTTAAGTGAGGAAGCAGCAATTTTAATAGGAAACATCGCTTCATCTAACAACTCTTGTGCATAATAGTTTGTTAATTGCACTTCAAGCGTTGGTGATAAATAATAATTAGTATTTTCAATCTTAAACAGATCTTCTTTAAATTTTGGAAGTTGCCCAGTCCCAATTAATGATTTTTCATTAACAATCACTGGCATCCCAAATTCAATATAACCACTCTTTTCGTGGTGGTCTAAAGTAAAAGCTTGCAGTGCACGAATTAATTTATTACCAAGTCCTTTATAAATAAAAAAACGTGATCCACTAACTTTTGTTGCTCTTTCAAAATCACCAAGCTTTAAATTAGTAATTAAATCCCAATGTGGAATGGGTGCAAAATCAAACTTTGGTATTTGTCCCCATCTTTTTACTTCCACATTGTCATTTTCATCTACCCCAACTGGTACTGAAGCGTGGGGGATATTGGGAATTTCATAAAGCATTGCTTGCAATTTTTGTTCCAATTTATCCGCATCTGCTTTTAACAATTCAAGTTTATTCTTAATTGTTTCCCCTTCTTTTTTAAGATTTAAAAATAAAGCTTCATCCTTATTTTTAATAGCAGCATTCGCTTTTTGAGCTAATTCATTTCGAAGCCGATTTAAAGATTCAATTTCCAAACTAACATTAGCTAACTTATTATCTAAATCTTTTAGTAAATCAACATCTATTGTTTTATTATTTCGGTTCTTTAATGCTTTTTTTAACAACTCAATGTTGTTTCTAATAATGTTTTTATTGATCATAGATTCTTATCCTATTCATTTAATTTGATTAATTTTTTCTTATTTTCAATTTGCAAAATATAAATTACCCCTGATACCAAGGAGACAATGGTAGCCAATATTACTAGTAGATTTTGTACTAAATAATAGAAAACATTGTTACTTGTAAATCCGCCTGGAAAATTAAACGCAAAGAAAATTAAAATTATTGAAAACATTTGCAATACTGCTTTTACTTTTCCATACATATTAGCAGGTACAACAATCCCGTATTTTCCAGCTTGAATGCGATACCCGTCAATTACTAAGTCTCTAAAAAACATAATAATTACAAAGTAAAATGGTACAAATCCCAAAACTGCAAAACAAATGTAAACCGAGGTTGTTAATACCTTATCAGCAATTGGATCCCAAATTTTTCCAAAGTCCGAGACTCAGTGGTATTTTCTTGCTAAAAACCCATCAAGAAAATCGGAGATGGAAGCAATGATAAACAAAACTCCACTTGCAAAAAGTGTTTTGTAAGTATTTGTAAAATAACCATTATTAATGGTAAAAAAGTATAAGTTATCATTTTGATTGAAAAACATTAAAATAACTATTACAACTGTTAACCCAATTCGAAAAATCGTTAAGATGTTTGGTATAATCGCATATTTTTGTTTATTCATCAAATTAACTCCTTATAGCTTAATTCTATTTAATTAAAATTCGATTGAACCATAAGAACAAGGGAAAGGAATTGTGTCTTTTACATTTTCAACATCAGTGATATACATTAAAAATCTTTCAAACCCTAATCCAAATCCAGCAGATTTGTAATAACCAAATTTTCTCAAATCTAGATACCAACTAAGACTGCTTGGGTCCATATTTAGTTTGTTACATCTTTTTAATAGCTTTTGGTAATCACTTTCCCGTTCACTACCACCAATGATTTCACCAATTCCAGGCATTAATAAATCAAAAGCAGCAACTGTCGTGCCATCATTGTTTAACTTCATATAAAAGGCTTTAATGTCAGCTGGGTAGTCATAAATAAATAGTGGTTTATTAAAGACCTTTTCACATAGGTATTTTTCGTGTTCACTATTTAAATCCATTCCAAAGAAAATCGAATTATTTTCAAATTGGACTTTATTAGTTGCAACATCATTCTTTAAAATTGAAACAGCTTTCTTATAAGTGATTTTTTCAAATGGTTCTTTAATTGCATTCAATAATTTTTCAGAAAGGGCATTATTGGATAGTTTATTCATAAATGACATTTCATCCTTGCAATTTTTTAGCAAGAAACGAATTAAATATTTAATGAACTCTTCACTAAAATACATTAATTGTTCAAGGTTGCAAAACGCAATTTCAGGTTCAATCATTCAAAACTCTGCCATATGACGGTTTGTATTTGATTTTTCAGCTCTAAAAGTTGGTCCAAAAGTATAAACCCTTTTAAAAGCTTGCGCATAAGCTTCAGCATGCATTTGTCCCGAAACTGATAAGAACGCACTCTTATTAAAGAAGTTTTTCACATTTCTTGAAATGACACTAAAGTTTTCTCCAGCCCCTTCAGCATCATTACTAGTAATAATTGGTGCACTAACTCAGACAAAATTATTTTGGTAAAAGAAGTTGTGAATTGCAAATGCTAACTCACTTCTTAATCGCATAATTGTCCCAAACTTATTTGTACGTTGTCTTAAATGTGCAATTGATCTTAAAAATTCATTACCGTGTTCCTTTTTTTGTAATGGATAATTTTCATCAGCTTGTTTTAGCAAAATAAAATTCTTAACTAAAACTTCAAAATTTTGATTTGGTTGTTTAGATTCAATCACTTGCCCTTCAACTAAAATTGCACTTCCCGTTCTTGCAGTTTTAGCTTCTTCAAAATTTTGTGTTTCATTGTTTTTATAAACTAATTGAATCGAATGAATACAGCTACCATCAGTGAATGAAATAAAACCAATTGACCCGCTATCACGGTTCGATCGAATTCACCCCATTAGTTTCACTTCTTCAAAAAGTTTATAATTCTTAAATATTTCTTTAACTGCTACTGTTTCCATAATAAATTTATTTCCTTGTCCTTCATTTATGAATAGAAAGTATTTATCTCAATAATCTCATTTAATCTTTAGTATGATATTAATACTATGATTATATGAAATATTATAAAAATTCATTATTTATTATATAATTGAAGTCGTAGTTTTTTTTAAGACTTAGAAAAATAAATTCAAAATTAACATTTAATTAATCAACAGGAAACAAATATGGCAAAGCAAGACCAAATTACAAAAAAGAAAAGATTAACTGGTAATTCTCGTTCTCATGCTATGAATCAAAATAAAAGAGTGTGAAATTTAAACTTGCAAAAAGTTAAAATTTATGATGAAAATAACCAAATCAAAGAAGTTGTTGTTTCTGCCCGTACTTTAAAAGGTTTAAAGAAAAATAATAAAGTTGTTAGAATGGATTATTCTAAACCTGCAAAAGTATATGGCAATCAATCTAAATAAAAAATTATCAAAAATTTCTTAACCCAAAATAGATAGATATATTTCTATCTATTTTTTTATCACTATTTTTATTTCAAAATAAAAATAATTATTGTGTAATACAATAAAGTAAATTTATTTTTACAAAATTTAAATTTTTTTATGAATGTAGCAAATTTTATTGGAATCATTATTTTATTTTTTACAATTGGATATTTGTGTGGAAGTATTTTATTTGGTACTTTTGTAGCAAGTCGTAAAAAAGTCAATATTAGATCATTAGGCTCTGGAAATGTTGGAGCGGCAAACATTACTCGAAATTTAGGAGTATTATACGGGGGAATCGTCACCCTTTTAGATCTGTTTAAAGCTTGGATTCCAACCCTAATTGCAGTTGTAATTTATAATTGTTTAAAAGATGCAATCGGGGATGCAACTGCATTTAAAAATGGTGGTGTGATTGTATATGTTGCTGGGTTTAGCGCAATTGTGGGCCATTGTTACCCAGTTACATACTTTTATATGCTATTTAAAACTAAATTTGATTTTGCAGTTGCTAAAAAACATAGCGGGGGTAAAGGGGTTGCAAGTGCTGCTGGGTTTGTGTTATCAGTTAGTCCTTTTGCGTTTTTAATTTGCTTTGGATTATTTTGGTTTATTTGCTTAACTTGGAAAAGAGTTTCATTAGCTTCAATTTTAACCACAGTTGCAGTGTCATTTTGGTTTCTAATTCCCCAAATTGATTATTTTTATATGCTAAGTTTTAATATCAATAACAGCCAAATATTAGCAATTAATGCAAGCAATAGTGCTGCTTTAATTAATTACAATCCATCTTCTTTATGGTGATACATTTTAGTTGTTTTTTTATTGTCATTATTGATCGCAATTATTGTCGTAGTGCGTCATAAAGAAAACATTGTTCGCTTAATTCACAATCAAGAAAGACAAATTAAACTATTTAACAAAAAGAAGCAAAATAATTCAGTTAACTAAAGACCAATAATTTTTGTAATTTCAGTTAATGGGTCTTTTGCTTCATTCTCAATTAATTCAAATTCAATATCACAATTACCACAGATGATTGATAAATCATCTTTTTTTCCAGTCACTATTACCCCACATTCCTTACACAAATATTTGAAAATTTTTGGTTTTTTAGACTCTCCAGGTTCTGGTTCAATAAGAATTAGTTCATCAATAGGAAAAGGATTGCTTTTTAAAAACGCATCCATAACTGCATTTAATTCATCATTTGGGGTCCCATGACTTCATCCGTTTGATTTGGATTTTTCATTAATAATATAACCCCGTTTTTCACCTAAATATTTGAATTTTATATTATGCACTCTCCCAGATTTATCAGTATCTTTTACCCCTTTAACAGATGCTTCAAAATGAATCATCTCATGAATTAATGTAGTAAGTTTTTGTTTAACTGTATACTTGGATAAAACGGAGTCAATAATTAATGAAATTAGTCCCATTTTTCTTTTATTTAGATTACAAAAAGTGCTTTTGTAATAACCTAAAAGCATATTACGACGTGATTTTTTAGTTTCAATTAGTAAACAAACATTGGGTAAAAGATCATCAAATACGTGTTTGTTAAAATAGACAAAAGCAGCTGAAAAAAAAGGATTTAGTTTTTCAATTGCATTCCCGATAAATTCTTGTTTTTCACTTTGGTTTTCACTATTATTTAAATTTTGATTCTCATTCATAAAACATCCCTCTTTTTCTTATTTTATGCAATTGTTTGTCAATAGATGAAAAAATAAAAAACCTTTTGCAAAAAAGGTTTTTAAATTAATGATTTTATTAATATGAATAATTAATAGCCAAATGAGGGACCATTTTTAGAATTGGTATTTTTGTGAGTATTAGATTCAGATTCGATTGCGGTGTTATGATTAGAATTGTTACCATTAAAAGTATTATCAATATATTGCTGGTTAGTCGCTTTTGCAATTGATGCATCATTTTGGTGTTTTTTACTATTATCAGATAAGTTAATATCACCCTTAATCGTTGGGTTTTTAATTCCATATTCTGCAAAGTCAAAAGCTTCTCTTGGAACAACGTAAATATCATTAGAATCAAATAAATTATTTAACTCTTGTTTTAGCTTGTCGATATGACTTTCTTTGTTTTTAAGCATTACTTGGAAAATAATCGTAAAAAGTTCATTATCCTTGTTAATAAAGTTAAAAAATATAAAGTCATTTTTAGTAAATTTAGATTTTTCTTTTAATAACTTTTTAGTCAATTCATGCTCATCATCTAAGATGTTTTTCGCAATTTCAGCAGTTGGGCGTCTTGTAAATTTCATTACCACTACAAAACGCACTTTATCTTTATTTTTAACACCAAACATTATTTTGCTCCAATTTGAATGTAACAAATTGATTTATCTATTATATTATAAATTTAAAATAAAATCATTTCACTAACTTGAATTAAAAAATATAAGAAAAATAATAAGATTTGTTAAAAAATCTATTTTTATTCAACAACAATCAATGATGGGTTTAAATATCTTTCAAGCACGACTTCAAAGTATGGTACATAATCTTTAAGTCACTGAATGTCTTTGCTAAAAACAGTATTACCATATGCATTCCAATATTGTTTAGTTGGGTTAATTTCATAAATCATAAACATAATTCTTCTTAAAAAGTCAGCACTTTCAAACATTAGTCCTTGGCTGTTCACATTAACCCCATTCCGCACTTTTACAACTGAGATGCGATAATATGTCACTTTGTTCTCCACAGTTTTGGAAATATTCCCCATTGATAAACTTTCAAAATCATATTTTTTAAAATAATCACGAATGATTTTCTTATATTCTTTTCAGTGCATATTACCTGAAATATTAATTAAAATAGTCGCCTTTTTAAAAATAATTGATTTCTGCTTAATAAAAGTTAGCATATTGTTAGGACTTAAGTTATTTAAATAACTGGGAATGTGCGGTACGGCTCCGACTGGTCCTAGTTTTGTTTGCATTTTTTTAACACTACTAACTTTTAATAAACTTACCCTTTTGGGATCCACTCATGATTCGTTAACATATTCTTCAATTGTGTTAAATTCAAAAAAATTACTCTTTTTTTCCAAAATCCGGTGTGATGCTAAATTAACTTGGGGAAATGAAGGCTTGTTTCTTTTAGTGACAGCTAAAATATTGTCCACTAGTTGGTAGTATTTTTCAAAAGGATACTGTTTAATAATATCTACCAATTCTTCCAAATACCACTCATCAATATAAACAATTATTTTTTCAGAGATTTTAATTTCAACCACCCGTGATTCTATGAAAAAATCAGTTTGCTTAGTTTTAGTTTTTGAACTTTTAACTCTAGCCATTATGATTTACCTAAAACTTATTTTTTTCGAGAAACACGGTTTGATTTTAAACCATCAGCTTCAACTTCACTAACGCTTTTTTGAATTGTAGTAGCAGGTAATGGTTTATTAATTTTTTTCATATAACCATCAATTAAGCTATAAATTCTTTCTTTAATTTTAGGTAATGCGGTTTTTAAAATGGTCATATCAAAAACTTCTTTTCAAGAAAATCCTAAAGCAATTAAACGCAATCCTAAAATTAATGAACGTGTTGAACAAATTAATGGTAGCTTTTCAGCAAATACAATTTTTCTAGCTGCAATAAATCTTTCAAAGTATTGTTTCCCAAACGCGAAACCACGAGCAAATCTTTCTTCTAATTTTTCATCATATGTCATTTCTAAGAAGATGAAACGATCCAGTGTTGTAATATCCAATTGCTGACGTGCTGTATACCCACTCCCGATATCGATCCCATTTGTGTTACCAGCCCCAATTAATCTAAAGTGATCATGCGCGATTACCCTTCCTACTGGGAAGTCTAAAAAACCATTGGCTAATGCAGCATTAATTGTAATTAAAGCTTCAGGGTTTGATGCATCCATTTCATCAAACAAAAACAAACCCCCATTTTTAAAACAACGGTAGAAATCAGTTTCAATATAGTCCCCTTTTGCATTACGATATCCCACTAACTTGTAAGGTTCTAAAACAGCTCCACTAAAATAAAAATCTAGTTTTAGTGTTTTAGCAATTTCTTGGGCCATAAAAGTTTTTCCAGCACCTGGTACTGAATATAAATAAACATTAAAGTTCTTTGCAACTAACTTAAGGACAGTTTCAAATAAAAAGTGGTGCCGTTTAGCATCTTTAATTTCAATGTCTTTTAAATCCATTGATTCTAAAGTTAATTTTAATTCTTTTGAGGTTATACCCTGTTCTAAATGCTCAATAATGTCCCGAGAAACTTCTAACAGTTTTTCGTCCATTATTTTACTAACTTCATTTCTGATCTTGTTATTGTTATTAAAAAAGCTCATTTTATTCTCCTCTAATTATCCTTGATAATAATGCGCATACTTTTGTTACTAGATAAGATAAACCGCACTCTAACTTTTAAAAATTGTTCAATATAGTGAATGTATTTAATTAGTTTTAATGGTAAATCCTGGTAATAGCTCATATTGGATATATCAACATTTCAACCCTCAAATTCCACATAAACTGGTTCACAAGTTTTAAGTTCTTCAACAGTGGTAGGATAATACTCTAGTAATCTTTGGTTTTTCTTATAACCAACACAAACTTTTATTTTCTCTAATCGTGAAAGATGGTTTAAATCAACCAATGCAAGTTCACTCACACCCCCAATATTAATTGCTTGCTTAATTGCAAATAAATCTAGTCAACCAATACTTTTACAATTATTTAATGCAAGTTGGGTTTGGGAGAAATTGGTAATCTGGTGAATGATATTTTGGTTTTCAATCATTGTCATAAACCAATCTTTGTTTTCACAATGGGTATATGCTTTTGTAATTCCTAATATTCTTTTAGCTTTAGTTATGGGAATTCCTGTGTTTTTTGCAATTGTGGTCACACTAGACTTGAATGCACAATTGTTTGGATCACTTTCTAAATCATCCATTAATCCGTTATTTGTTTCTAACAATACTTTGCTATTTGTATTAATTGCATAATTTAATAAGAAATTAGTATTGATAACATAAGGTTTTATAATTTGCCCTAATTCAAAATATTGTTTAGCAACACTATAAGGATTAAAGATCTTTTTGTGGTAATGGCCAAATAAAGTATTTTTGAAAAGTAGGTTTTGCTGTATTTTTGCAAGCAAAGTATTGAAATCAAATAAATCACAAACCCTTATTCCGATTTGGTTAACCTTATCACTCTCACAACTTTGAATTCCATCAAGTTTACAATCAACTCTTTTAGTTTTGTATTCAAAGTTTAATTCATCAAAGTTTTTGTGAAAATTAAAGATAATATGACAGCTATCTGAGATATAAAGGTTATTTAAATTAACATTAATTGATTGCAATGATTTAAGCTCTTGTGTTAAAACTATTGGGTCAATATTAACACCATTGGCTAAGACAATTTTTAAAGTGTTATTAAAGATTGCTTTGGGAATAATTTTTAAACTAATTTTAGTGTTATTTAAAAGGAGTTGGTATTCTTTGGTTTCGTTTTGATAACGTACTAGATAATCAAATTGATTAGCTAGTAAATCAACAAATTTTTGTTTGCCCTCATTACCATATTGGCACCCAAACATAATTAGTAAATTTTCATTCATTTTTTGATTCTCGAATCTGTGCTAAAAAAGAAAAATAAATTTAATACTATAAGTTATATATAATAAAAACTTATTTTAAATTATCACCAAAGAATTGAAATTTTATACAAAAAAAATTTAAAAATAACCAAAAAATACCTTAAAAATATCAATATTTAATTAAAAACCTAAAATATTTATGATTGAATAATTTTTTAGTTTTAAAAATTTGCAAACGCTTTCTTAAAAATTGCAGTGAAAATAGCAAAAAATAAAAACAAAAAAATTGCATAATTTTCATAGAAAATTAACACAATTAAAATCATTTTTTGTATGCCAAATTCTCTAAAATTGTGCAAATTTTTATGCGCAAAGAAATTGTATTAATTATTAAAATAATTTCAAATTGCTTTGCAATTTTCTATTTTGCTTTTTGAAAGAAAAAAAATCACATTTTAAAATTAACGAAGCAAAAACAGAAAATTAAAAAATCTAGCTCTTTATGCTTATTTTATAAATAGGCATTTTGTTGTTCCTTATATCTCATCATTTTAATGATAATGCTAAGAATATACTATATAAAGCTTTAGTAATAAAAAACTTAGTACTTCTTTGACTGAAATACTAAGTTATTCAAAATATAAAATAAAATTAATTCCAAAATTTGAAGCGTCATATTAATGTGAAATTAAAGGTGTTAAAAATAGTAACTATTTATGAAATTAAAAAACAGCTATTTTTAATTACTAATTAATAATTAAGATAGAATAACAAATCCTATAAATTCAAATGATCTTTAACCATTTTCATATCACTGTTTAAGCTTTCAACATTAGTTTCTAAGTTACTAACTTTAGTTTTAACTATTTGCATATCGTTTTCTAAGTTTTCTACTTTCTTTTCAACTATGATTAACCGTTCATCAATTTTATCAACCTTTGTTTCTAAAACTGTAAGTCTTTCTAAAATTTCTTTCAAAATGGTCATAACAGGATCTGGACCTTCTGGACCTTTAGGACCTC
>JABUSB010000004.1:58694-61249 GCA_021444005.1 Malacoplasma sp. | reverse complement strand
TTAGTGCTTGTTTGTGATAATGAATTAATCAAAATTGCTTTAAGTGTAGCACCCATATTCGCATTATTTAATAAATCTTTTAAGAAACTGATTAAATCTTGTGAAGCAGTTGTTTGTGAACCTGCATCACTTGGAAACAATTTTTCAAATGAATACTTAGCTTCTAATCATTTCGCAACTGATTTAGGGTCACTATTTGAATCATCTAGTGCATTGTTGCCACTTAAATTAAAGTTAAATTCAGATAATGGTGATAGTTTTAAATTTAGCGCAGTTAAGTCTTTTGTAATTGTTGTTGTATTATCATTCCATCAATTCTTAACACTATAAGATATTGACCCTGTTACACTACCATCATCATTAAATACAAGTTTAGATGTATCTGGGTTTGAAATTGTAGCAGCAGAATCTTGTGCAAAAGCACCAGTTTGACCAGATTCGGGAATTGTCGGACTACTTTCTGTAACAGTATACGAATACACTTGTGATAGATTTGCAATTATAGATTGTTTAGTAGCATCTGATGCAATTGAATTTGGGTTAATACTTGTATCTGAAGTTGTTGCTGCTTTATAAGTGCTTTGCAGTTGTGCATCACTAATTCCAAATTGGTATCCATTCAATTCTAATTCAGTAACAGTTGAATTGGCAGTTACAGTCGCTGGTAGTGCAAAGAAGTTTTCTTTAAAATCAACTGATTTTGTATCTGTATTTTCAATTCCTGTTGTAATGTATCCATAATAATTAGAAATTGAATCAGATGTCCCTTTTGTCCCATTACCGGGAATGAATTGTAGTTGTCAATCCATTTTATTGATATTAGTAGTAGTAGTAGTAGTACCGCTAACTGCTTTACCGTCAGTTGTATATAAATCTTTTGCAGAAAATGCACCACCAGTTGAAGCTACACTTTGATCATTACCATTAGTAGTAGTAGTAGTAGTAGTAGTACCAGAAGTTGCTGAAGTGTTAGACAAAGCAGAAGTAGTATCCAATTTTACTAAGTTAAACCAAATTGAAGGTTTTTGATCTGCATTCGCTTGTCCGACAATCACCGCATATGGTTGTATAAAGCCATCCCCGCTTTTTGTACGAGTGTATACTAAGTTAGAAATACCTAATAATGCTACTTGGTTGCTAGTAGTAGTAGTAATGTTTGCTGGCATCTTGTAGATTGAAAAGATTACTTGGTCTTTAGAAGCATTTGTATCACTATTGAATTGGACTAGTGTTACCTTGTCTTTTCCAGTACCATTAGTTCCCACTTCATTAATATTGGCACTTAAATCTGTTGTATCCCAGTTAAATGAAACCAACATTTTCGGATCTGTAGGTGTTCCAGGATAGACTACTGAAAAGTTAGTACATTTAGTTTCAAGTCACGCATGTGCTTTATTAACATCACCAATGTTTCCAGCACCTGTGCTTGTAGTAGTAGTATCCATACTACTGATTTCAGTACCACTAACATTATCTAAAA
This sequence comes from Malacoplasma sp., assembly GCA_021444005.1. GTDB lineage: Bacteria > Bacillota_I > Bacilli_A > Mycoplasmatales > Mycoplasmoidaceae > Malacoplasma. The sequence goes on along the minus strand of JABUSB010000004.1, from coordinate 59,769 downwards.
TGATTTCAGAATCTAATGCAAAAGCAGTAGTACCATAAGAAGATGTTAATGCAGAAGTTTCTTGGAAACCAGTTTGTGTTAAAGTTAAACTTGAATCACTACTACTACTTTTGAAGTATCAGTATGATACTGACATATCAAAAGAAGAAGAAGAAGAAACAGATTGACTACTACTACTACTACTGTATTTGAAATTTGATAATGTTGAAATTGCAAACACATATTCAGATTGTTTTTTAATAACCCCTAATACTTCTCCAAATACAAAGTTGTAATTCCCACCAAAGTTAGTACTTGTTGTTTGTACAGTAGGTGCACTAGTAGTTTCACCTTCTTGGTCTTGATTAGTAATACTATTAAAAGTTATTATACTAACTCAAAGTGTGTGTGCTAAGGAAGGTGAAGAACCAGCAGCAGCAGTATTTGTGATGTCACCACTTACAACTACTGTATTTTCATCAATCACGGTTAATTGACGAATGTCGTGAATTACAGTATTACCATTACTATCACTAGTAGTAGTAGTAGTATTTTGGACTAATGAATTTTCAATATATGCACCATTTGTCATATCAATTTCAAATACATAAGATCCAGTAGTAGTAGTATCGCCTATGTTTCCATATACAAATAATTTTGTATCATATGATCCATCCGCATTTAGTGCACCCCGAATATTCATTGTTTTAAGGGTTTTACCATTTAATGCTGAAACTTGATCAGTTACTTTAAAATCCCACAGCTTTTGTTTAAACCAGTTGTAGAAAGAAATAGTAGCATTTGCTACATCTTTGACAACATATCCAGATTCGTAGTTGTAATCATTATATAAATCATTCCCTGCTGGGGATAAAGTTGCAGGATCAACACTAGTTGGTTGGTCAGGTGTAATTAATGTTGAAGATGAGTCAGTAGTTTCTTCTTGTGTATCTTCATTATTTTTTACATTTGTTTTCACAATTGCATTACTATTTACATTAATTGCTAAACTCGCAATTGGTGCAATTGCAAGAGCGGTTGCACCAATTGATAGTAAGTATTTAAATTTTTTTAATTTCATAAAAATTTTAAACTC
>JABUSB010000004.1:36279-58579 GCA_021444005.1 Malacoplasma sp. | reverse complement strand
GTAAAAAAAAAAAAAAAAAAGGCAGTTTATCGAAGAATTTTACAAAAAAGGAAATTAAAAAAGACAAATAATATTGCAAATCGTTATGCATTTTATTTGCCCTTTACACAAAATATTTTAAAAAATATGATGCTAAAACAATTCATAGCCGATTAATTAAGATTTAAAAATCATTCTAAAAAGATTAATATTTTTAGAGTAAAAAAAAAAAAAATAGTACCCATCAAAGATACTATTTTTCAAATTCAAAATTAAGTTAATTAAAATTCAGTGTCAGCATTATTTTCATATTCAGAAGAAGAATATTTAATTCCTTCTCTTCTTTCACGTTCTAGTGTTTTGTTTAACTCATTAATTAGTTTTTCTTTATTAGACCCATCTGCGACAAAGTCATTATCTTTAATCTTCTTAATAATTCCAAAAGTTTTAATTGTATCAATTGTTTCTTTTGACAATGAAGAAGATGTAGATAAATCATTAATCAATTCAGATTCGATTGATTCTTCAGCAGTTCTTCAGTTATAAGTGTAAGTTCAAGCAGTGTTAAACAATTTTAGTAAACTGTTTTTGTAGTTAACATCATTGATTGATAACGAGTGGAACTTGTGACCTCTTTCTTTAATTTCTTTAACTTTTTTTAACACTTGGTTTGGTAGTTTTTTAAATACCATATCTGAAATTAATAGAATGTTAGCCCGTTCATATTTTTGCTTATGAATCACATCATCAATTGTGTTAACCAGTTTCTCCAAATCAGTACCACCATAAAATGATTTTCTTAAATTCATTTTCACTGATTTGAATTTAACTTTACTTTCATACAAATCATAGAATTTTGCGTCCATTGAGAATGGTACAAAAACTAGATTGACATTCATTTTTTCCAATTCTTTAACAAAAACTAATGTTAGTGCTTTGGAAATTATCTCTTTCAAATTTCGCATTGAACCCGATGTATCTAAACAAATAAACAAAGGTCCAATGTCACCCGATTCTTTAAGTTTAATTACCCACTCTTCTTGGATTTCTCTTTCAATCCCCCAAAGTTGGTAAGTTAAAAGCTTTTGTTCCACAAAGTTTTTCAAAAAGATAATTTGCAAATCAGGGTCATCTAATTGCGCAATTTCACTAGCTAATAAGTTGTTTAAATCACTACTTTGGTAAAGCGCAAAAGTTTCTTGGGGAATGTTTTCCAAAAACAAATCCTTTTCTTCTTCAAGCAATTCAATATTCTCTTCAGTAAATGTACCAATAATGCGAATGAAGCGCTTTAGGTTTTCATCATCTTTGACAATGTTGTAATAGTTTTCAACAGCCCGAAACAATTGCGATTCACGTTCTTCAAGACTTGTAAGATCCCACATTATACTTAAATCATATTCGTCATTTTCCACTGCTTGGTCTAAAACTTCAATTGGTGAAGCAATTGCAACTTTATCCCCTGATGGGACACTAAATAATGATTCATTGTTTTTAAGATCCTCTTCTGTTAATCTTTTGGAATCAAAATATTTTACAATTGGAAACAATTGTAAAGCATTTTCTTTTTTCTTCATAACTGATTTGATTAATTCCTTACGGAATTTATCAAATTCTTGGCGTGAAGGGTTTTTTGATTCTCCGTTAACAAAGTGATAAAGTTTTAAGACTGTGGTTTGACTTGATTGTAACAATTGCACTAGTTGGTCAGTTATATTAACTTCTTTTCGCATTAAAGGCTCCCGTTATTTTAATAAAACAAATAGTTAATCTGCAATTAACTATTTGTCATTATTGAATCCTACAATGTAGGTAAAATTTTATCTTTATCTTTTGTAGTGAATCCGTAGTTAATTAGTTTGATATAAACAAACATATCTTTTGTTTTATCAACAACATCTTCTAGTTTTGCAATTGACTCTTCGATTGTGTTTTTCAAGAATCCTAAATCTTTGTTTTCCACAAAGATGTTGTTAGCAGTTACACCATCAAATCTTTTTTCTCTTAAGATCTTTAGTCCATCAATATCTAAATTGATTCGGTTAATTAAAGTAGTTGCAGTGTTTTTAATGTCTTTAATAAAGTCCACTGTTGGTCTTACTAAGCGGTAGTGGTCAACTTCTTTTTCTTCAAAGTTTGTATAAATTTTGATTTTTTCACCACTTTCATTAGCATCTTTGTACACAAAGAAGTTAGTACCATCATACTTAATTAAAGCACGACGTGTTGGTGATAAGCTCGTTTTAAATTCTTCTGCAGAGCAATAGTTGATCATTCAATCCATCACCTCAAAGTTGTCATTTTTAGGGATGTTGTCAATATCTTCTTTTTTAAAGAAGTATTTGTTTTTTTCACCATCCATAAAGTAATAGAATTGACCTTGTTTGTTACGGTAAGACTTGATAACTACATTGGCTTTCTTTTCGTGAATTGCAATGTTGTCAATGATAGTTTCGCGAATTTTGTTAAAAGATTCGATCGCATATGCATATCTTCCATCAATTCCGTATTCGATCGATGCAGCAGTGTCGTTGATCATCTTTTCAATTTCAGGAATTTGACTCACGTTGTTTCAAATAACTTTTTCTAAAATGAAACAGTCAGTTACGTCAACGTTCATTCTACCATTTAGATAAGCTGAAGTTCTCAATAGTGAACCTATCTTTTTCCACTTACGGTCAGAAACATAAATTAAATCAAAATCATTTGGATTTTGGTTAATTTCACGAATCTTGTTATTAAATTCTTCAATTTTCTTTCTTAATAAAGAAATGTATTTTTTAACGTTTTTAGGAATTTTAACGTGGTATGTATTTTTAGCAACTCTTTGTAAAGTTGATAATTCCAAACGTTCTTCATCTGTAATTTCTTGTTCGTCTAATATGTTAACAGGGTTGTCAATTAGTTTTAAAAGCTTTTCTTCGTCTTGAATTGGTTTCATATAAGTTCGAATAATGAAACGGTCTCATAACGCTTCCAAACCCTTATTTCGTTCAGGCAACTCGTTAGATGCGGCAATCAAAAGAGCTAAAGGGACTTTAACTGGACGTCCATCGTTAATGAAAAGTTTTTCGTTAATAATCATCAATAGTGAGTTTTGAATTGAAGATGAGGCTTTTCAAATTTCATCCAAAAACCCAATTTCAGCAGATGGTAAATAACCCTCTGTTTTTCTTAAATAACGACCAGACTTCAATTCAATGATATCAATTGGACCAAAAATTTCGTCTGGTGTACTATAACGGTTCATCAACACTTCAAAAGTTCTTGAATTTTTAAAAATATCAGCAACTTTTCTTGATACCAATGACTTTGCAATTCCAGGAGGACCTAACATAAAAATTGATTCCCCAGCCATTGCACATAAAAATGAAAGTTTTAATGCTTCTTCTCTTTCAGCAAGGTTCTTACATAGCTTTGTAATAACATTTGTAACTTTTTGGCTTAATGTCTCAGCTTCAAGCTTAATTTTGTCTAATTCTTGACTACTAATAGTTTTGTTTATATCATTGTTCATAACTATCTCCTACTAAATAAAATTTAACTTAATTCTTATTTTGAACTTATTTGCATTAAAACCTTTTCTATTTGCTCATCAACATATTTTTTTGTTGCTGCATCTCCATCTTTTACAGGTGGTGCTAAATTAGTAATGTTTTTGAAATTCGCATCAATAAAAATGGAATTGTTAGCACTATCTGTAAAGGTATGGTATTTTTCAAAAGCTTGAATTTCTTGCATCATTGGCTGTAATTCGTCAAAGTTTTCTAACATAAAGATGTTTACCAAATCAGTTAGCTTTAGCATTGTACTTCGTGTTACATTTAAAATATCATTTGGTACTTCGACACCATTTGTTTGCATATCTTTTAGTTTTTCATAAAGTTTTTTAACTTTATCCAATTCTCCCTTGTAAGCTTTTTCTAAGCTTTCAGGTGATAACATTTCAGAATCGGTATTTCGTAAACGGTCCCGGATGTTTGCTTGTAAATCATTTCAAGATATTGCAAAAATGTTAGGATTAACAAAAATTTGGTTATTGGCTTTATAGCTTTGGTCCCTAACTTGCTCTTTGTAATCATAAATATTTTTGGCAATAATTTTATAAAGATAACCATATTTTTTATGGTTACCTTTTCGAATTGCCATAATAATTGATTTTCGATATAGCTCAATTTCAGCCTTACTTGGTGCATCTAAAGTTTTATTCATAAACTTATAGATCGTAGCCACGATATCATCACTACGGTCAATAATCTTTGAATATAACTCTAGATTTTTCTTAAATTGTTCACTATCATACTCAAAATCTAAATCATATTTACCATCTGAAGCAGTTTCTTTTTTCTTATCTTTTTTAGTTTGATCAGAATCAGAGTTTTGTTCAGTTTGTAATTCTTCTTGGTTGTCTTTTTCTTCCAAAGTGCTTTGATCTTGATTATTTTCTTTAGCCATATTTGATTTCCTTAAATTGATTAAAAATAATTACATATTAAAACTACAAAGATACTCTTATATTATAGTATGTAAAAAATCAAAAAACAAACATTTAAATATTGAAACAAACAATAATGGTATATAATAAAAGTTTTGGATTAAACTTGCTGTTTTTTAAAATTTTTGACAAGATCTGTAGCTTTGGATTCAAAATTTTTCTTAATTAACCTTTGTTGTGCTGCAAACCTTTTAAAATTTTCACTTTCCAATTGTGCACTTTTAAAAAGGTATGACTGATACTCATTGGCATCTAATGGTGAATAATGCAGCTTCGACTCAATTAATGCTTCTTTGGTTTCTGGTCTGATTCTAAAGGGATACAAAACTGCTTTTTTATTAAAATGGGACATAAATATTAAGTTTTAAAAATTTAATCTAAAAAAATTATATTTGATTTTAATTTTCAATAAAACTCACTATTTTTTCAAAAACAAAATCTTTCCCCTCTAAAATTGGTAAATGCTTTGCTTTATCAACACTAAGAATTTCAAAGTTTTTGTTTTTACTAAAAATTTCTAGTGTTTCATCATATGGAATAATTTCATCTTGTTTACCAAGGATTAGTAAACTTGGTTTATTGTTGTTTAAAATAAAGTCAGTTGCTTCAATGTTAATGACCTTATAATTTGTAATTTCAATAATTTGTTTAAGAACTTGCAATTTATTTAACTTACTAAACTCGAAGTTAACAAATCTTAAATAATTTTTTTGGGAACCAAAAAATTGAATTGGATCATAAAACAATTCGTTAGTAATCAATTCCATTTCCTCAATCGAATTGGGAATTAATTTTTTAATAATTGCATCATAGTTTTTTTGCGTTGCAGGGTTAGCAGGTGCTTCTAAAATGATTTTCTTAACTCTTGAGTTAATTTGGCTATTTCCATTAATGATGTTGCAAATTCCCCCACCCATTGAATGGCCAAAAAGAATAATGTTTTTGATATCAAAATCAATGATAAATTCAGTGGCTAAATTAATGAAATTATGAATGTTAATTTCATTATCATCAATGATTTTACTTTCTCCATGTCCTGGCATATCAAAAGCATAAATATTGCAATTGCTTAATTTATCAAATAGAAACTTTTTATTTTTAAAGCTTCCCGTAAAGGCGTGAAAATAAACAAGGTTAGAAAATGTTGCATCTTTGATATCAATGTATTTAGCATATCTTGCTCATTTGTCTAATAGTGCTGCTTTTTCCATAATTTAATTTTTTATTTTAATTAATAAAATCATACACAAACTATTTAGTCTTTTGTATTTAACTTAAATATTAAATTACTTTGAAACCAAAACATTTTAAAACTTAATTCAACCTATTTAAAACACAACTTTATTTTAAGAATGTTTTTACAAGTTTAGAAGTAAAATAAAAGATGTAACATAATGTTACAAAAGTTTAGAAAATGAGGTTATTTTATGGATAAAAAATTTATATGTAAATCCATTTGCAACCTTAGTATGCAAAAAGGATTATTAAAACAACAAATTTCACAAATTGTATTTGGTCACCCAGAATTAAGTGAAACAGAATTAAAAGAAATTAACAAACACAAAAATACAATTAAAGAAATTGATGCCAAAATTGAGCAATTAAAACAAGATTACAAAAAGCTTGATGAAAATTCTAACTTTGAATGTTCATACTCTGTAACTAATGTTAATGGTCAAAAGAAAGAAGTATTTAAAGTAAATGGTAAAGAAGTTTTAAAACCAGAATACATCAAAGCTTTAAAAGAAAATGCAACTCACAAAATGCACATGCTAGATAAATTCACAAAAGGTTTTAACTTCTTTGAATCATTTGGATTAGATAAATTAGGTTTTGATAAATTTGGATTTGACAAACCTGCTTCTAAACCAAACTTCTTTAATTTCTTCAAAAATGAATTTGATTTCTTAGAAGACAAAGACCACCATCACAAAGATGAACAAAAACACCATCATGAACACCACAAGGTAGAAAAAGAAGACGAATCTTGTGAATGTACACAAGATGACCACTGTGGTTGCCTAGATGGTAAAGAATGCAAATGCTAATTGCACCAATTTAATTTAATATCTTTAAAAATACTAGTAAGCAATTACTAGTATTTTTTCTGTAGTACAAAATAAAATACTACACAATAATCACTTGTATAGTATTTTCCTAACAAAAAGGGGTTTACCCCAAAAGTAAACCCAAAAGAACTATGGCTTTTATAACCCTTTTCAACTTATTAAACCAGAATGTGTTGTAATTTTAGTCATTCAGCTAATTTTAAATACTATTTCAGTTTCATCAAGAATTTGATATCGCACTGCGCGATGCATCATACCACTTAGACCAATTTGGTATAGAAATATCTAAATAGGATTAACACTCGACTACTCTTACCTATTTTCAACTTACTCTATTTAAAGTCCGGAGGATAACATTTTTTAAAACAAAAAATAGTTACTTTCGTTGAATCAGATCTTTTAAGACCACATAATTATTAAACTATTTTAAAATTAAAAATGCAATAGGAAAATAACAAAATTTTAATTATAAACCTAAATAAATTAAAACTAAATCTTTTGTCAATCTGGTTCAATATAAAAAGGGTTAGTTTCATTAATCCGATTGTAGTAAAAAAGGTTATTGTTATGATCAACTTCGTGCTGAAAACAAGCTGCTAACAAATCAGTTGCTCTCACTTCAATTTCCTTGTTAGTAAACAAATCAATTCCTTTAACCCACACAACTGCACTGCGAATTGATAAACCCTTGTGGTCTTTGGCTACTGATAAGCAACCTTCACCGTGCTCTAAATACATTTTTTGCATTGATTGCTTAATAATTTTTGGATTGGCCATCAAATACTTATGCTCCCCGTTTTTATCATTTAAATGAATGTAAATGATTTTTTTAGGATATCCAATTTGGATTGCAGCAATTCCAATTCCGGGTCGGATATCAAATTTTTTATAATTGTCTTCAAAAGAATAGTCAACATAACTTATCATTTTTGAAATCACTTCAATGTCTTTTTCATTAAGCGGAAAAACAACATCTAAAATGGGTTGGAACATAATTTTGTTATCATCAAAAACAAGTCAGGAAGAACTTGGGTTAATTTTTTTAAACATCTTTTTAAATTCCCGTTTTTTTAACTAAAATTATTATAATTTTAGCATTAGCAAAATTATTAAAAAAAGCAAAATATGACAAAAGAAGGCAAGATTATCATTATTAGTGGCCCCAGTGGTGTAGGTAAAAAAACCATCATTGACCAAGTAATTAATGATAAAAATTTAAACTTATTTTACAGTGTTTCAGTCACTACTAGAACCCCACGAATTCACGAAAGAAACGGAATTGATTATTTTTTTGTAACTGAAACTGAGTTTCAAAAAATGATTGATAACAATGAATTATTAGAGTGAGCTGAGTTTGCAACTAACAAATATGGTACCCCCCTTAAAAACTTATTTAAGATGACACAAGAGGGCAAAAATGTTATTTTAGAAATTGAAGTGCAAGGCGCAACAAATGTTAAAAAAATTCTTAATAAAAATAAATTCATTTCCATTTTTATTATCCCCCCATCAATTGCTGAACTTAAAAGAAGACTAAAATTACGCGATACAGAAACTGATGATAAAATTGAACAACGCATTAAAAGAGCAGAAAAAGAAATGCTGTTAAAAAATGAATATGATTATGTCATCTTAAATGATGATGCAACTTTGGCTGCTGAAAAACTAAGAGAATATTTAATTAAGAATTTAAACAAATAAATGCTATGAATTCAATTTATTTGCATCCCCTATCTAGTTTAAAACAAATTCTAAAAGCTAATAAAATTAACCAAAATATAGCAGAATTAATCTTTAATTCAATTTATCAAAAAAGCATCAAATCTTTTAAAGAAATGACTTTTTTAAGTAATTTCCAAATCACAAAGTTAGAAGAATTATTCTTTTTTGATAGCTTGACAATAATTCAATCACAAACCGATTCAGAAGATTTAACAACTAAGTTTTTAATCAAACTTGGTGACAACAATTTTATTGAAACTGTAGTTATGAAATTTGATTATGGTTTTAGTGTTTGCATTACATCCCAAGTGGGTTGTAATATGGCTTGTAAGTTTTGTGCTTCTGGACTGATTCGCAAAAAAAGAAATTTAGCAATCAATGAAATGGTATTACAAGTTTTAAAAGCAATTGAATTTGTTAAACAACAATACAAACAAAATCTATCGCATATTGTGGTAATGGGAATTGGAGAACCGTTTGATAACTATGACAACTTAATTGCATTTCTAGAAATTGTTACCAACCAAAAAGGGTTAAATATTGCAAGTACTAAGATTACGGTTTCAACTTGTGGATTAGTTGATAAAATCAAAGCATTTGCTGATTTGAATAATCGCGTTAATTTAGCAATTTCACTACACGCTCCCAATGATTCAATCCGCAACCAAATAATGCCCATTAATAAAAAATATCCAATTGCACAACTAATGGATGCGATTAAATACTTTATTGCTAAAACTAATAAACGGATTGCAATTGAGTATATCTTAATTGAAAATGTTAACGATTCGATTGAAAATGCAATCGAATTAGCAGCATTGGTTAAGAATCTATATTGTTATCTAAACCTTATCCCTTATAATAAAGTTATTGAAACAAACTATTGTGCAAGTACAAAAGTAAATCAATTCTTTCAAGTGTTAAAAGAAAATAAAATTAATGTCACTGTAAGAATTAAAAAGGGAAATAAAATTGATGCGGCTTGTGGCCAGTTAAGAGTTAAGAAATTAAGAGAGGAAAATGATGCAAAAGGAATTGATAACCAAAGCTTTAATAAATCCAAATAACTTTCTTAAATTAAAAAGGATATTACAATCAAAGACTGAAACTGGGAAGCGTCAAAAAAACGAAGATTATGTCTATTGCGGGAGTAACAAACTATTAGACAATCTTTTAATTGTGTGTGATGGATTAGGAAGCTATCGTGGTAGTGAAAAAGCAGCAGAGATCGTAAGTAAAACCTTTATTAAAAGCTTTTTAAAACAAGAGTATTTAATTACATCAATTAATGAATGGTTTGAAATTAATATTAAAAATGCAAAACTCGCAATGCGGGATCATATTTTAAGATTTAGTGATGACTTTCAAATGAGTACAACCCTAGTACTAGCCTTAACAGTAGAAGATTTTGCATACATTTTCTGGATCGGGGATTCTCGTGCTTATTTATTAACTAAAAAAGAAGATGAATTATTAACTCGCGACCACAACCTTTTAAATTATTTGATTGATAATGATGCCGATGAAGCAACAATTGAAAGTGAAGGGCCAAATCTGCATTCATTAACAAATTCGATTACCATCGATTTAAAAAACGAACAAAAATATGATGCAACTAGTTTTCGAATCAAAAAGAACAGTTACATTTTTTTAGCATCTGACGGATTCTATAACTTTTATAAGGAAACGGAAAATTTATTTAATGTTTTAAATAGTAATGAAGACAAAAACATTGTTAACAATTTGCTTGTTGAACAAACCTTAAAAAACGAATCAAATGACAATATTTCTTTTTCTTATCTTGGGTTTTTAAAATAAATTATTAAAAAACTGTTTTATAATTCAATATCAAAAACTTTTTTAGCATTATTTAAAACTATTTTTTTAACATCTTGTTCGTCCATCATTTTAAGTTTTGCAATTTCTTTAACACTATATTGCACATAGTGAGGGAAGTTTTTTTCACCCCGAAAAGGAACCGGTGTTAAATAAGGAGCATCGGTTTCCACCATAACGTTGTTTAAATCAATTAGCTTAATTGCATTGTGTAGTGGCTTTGCATTTTTAAATGTCACTACACCTGAGATTGATAATACACAATTGTGTTTTAAATAAAACTCTGCTTCTTCAATGCCATTGCCAAAGCAATGGATAATTTTTTTAGCATTAGGATATGCTTGTATAATTGGTTTTATATCTTCAAAACAATCACGAATGTGAAACATAATTGGTAAATTGTATTGCATTCCAATTTCAATAAATTTGTGACAATATTCGATTTGTTCTTTTTTAAATTCATCACCATAGTGACTATCTAATCCAATTTCGCCAATTGCGACAATATGTTTTCGATTGTTTTTAACAAGTTCATCAAACTTTTTAAAAAAATCTTTATCATTAAAATATTTGTAAACATCATTGGGGTGCACCCCAACACATGCTCGAAAAAATTGTGGGTAAAGTTTGGCAAAATTAATAGCCATTATCGAGCTATCAAAATCAAAGGCCACACAATTTGTAAATGTATTGTATTCTTTTAGATTTTTAATTGCATCTTTTATATCACCTTTAGAATAGCTTGCATCATTTAGATGACTGTGAGTATCATAATATTCAATCATTTTCTAAACCTATTTCCCTAAACAAAAATTTTTAAACATTTTATCAATAATATCCAAATCTTGGTATGAACCTAGCATATTACAAACTTTTTTATAAGCTGTTGTTAAATTAATTACAAGCAAATCAACTGGTGTATTTTGATTTGCTTTTTGCAAACAATAATCAAGTTCATATTTAATTTCTTTTACCATTTTCAATTCATTTTCACAACATATTGCTAAATTATTGGCAATTTCAAAATCATTTTTTTGAAATTCAGCAATGATTTTTTCAAATAAAGCATCAAAGTTATATTTAGTGACAGTACTAATTTTTAAAGCATCAATTTGTGGATTAGCATCAATTTGTAAATCAATTTTATTTTTAATAATGATGGTTTTCTTATTTTTAATCTTATCTAATAGTAGCAATTCTTGTTGTGAAATTTTTTGGTTAGCTGCAATTAAAAATAAAATTAGATCAGCTTCATTTAATACTTGTAATGCTTTTTGAATTCCGGTTTTTTCAATTACTTCATTAGTTTTACAAATTCCTGCAGTATCTATAAAATTTAGTAACATTCCTTTAATTTGCACTGATTCAGAAATGATATCGCGTGTAGTACCAGCAACATTAGATACAATTGCGCGTTCCTTGTCTAAAATGGCGTTTAATAAACTAGATTTACCAACATTGGGGACTCCAATAATTGCAACATCAATCCCATTGTATAAATAACTTATTTTTTGATAACTCAAAATCACATCATTAAAATCTTTAATGATTTTACTAATTGTAGTTTTAAGAATTTCAAAAGTGATCGGATTTTCCTCTTCATATTCTGGATAATCGATATCAACTTCAATTCTGCCAATTAGACTAAACAATACCTCTTTTAGATTTTCAAAAAATAAGTTATTTTTATTAACAATTCCATTAGCTGCTAAATGCAATCCAGTTTCTGTTTTTGCAAACACTAAATTATTAATTGAATTTGCTTGTCTTAAAGTGATCTTATTATTTAAAAATGCACGTTTACTAAATTCACCATTTTGGGCCATTTTAGCACCATTCTTTAAAAGCAAATTCAAAATTTTATTAGTAATTAAAAAACCACCGTGACAATTAATTTCAATTAAATCTTGTCCCGTAAAACTTTTAGGGGCAACATATTTTAAAAAAATAATTTCATCAATAATATTGTCATCTTCATACACAAATGCCTTGCTAAAAGTAAAACCAGTTTTAACAATTGGTTTTTTAATTATTTTTTCAACAATTGCATAAGCTTGTGGCCCTGAAATCCGAATAATTGCAATTGCACTATTAATGTTAGGGGTCGCAATTGCAGCAATTGTGTCATTAATGTTATTCATAATTAAATAAATCTAAAATTTGGTTAAAAATTAAAGTTTTGTTTATATTGTATTTTAAATTATTTTGTAAATTAAAAAGGTTTGTTTTTTTAGTTTCAGACACACTTTCACTTATCAAATCAAGAAAGTAAAAAATTTCTTGGTATGAAAAGGTTTTAAAGCTTTTTTGTTGTACTAAAAATTCATATGCATTAGTAGAATTGCTAGTTAATACTTTAAACAAATTTCAAAACTTTTCAAAATTTGCACTTTGATAAAATTCCAATACTTGGTTAATTCCAAAAAAATTATTCACAAAAAAATCCAAGTATTTGGCTTCAATTTTATGTGCTATCAAAGTTTGTTTAAACCTTTGTGTTTCTTTTGCAACCCTTATTAAAAAACACCGACTTCTAATTGTATTGATAATCGCATACGGATTACGGGTTGTAAAAATATAGAAAGTATTTTTAAAAGGGGTTTCAATATTTTTTAAAAGTGAGTTTGCAATAAATTTATTAACTTGTTCAATTCCATAAATTATCAAAAACTTATAACCATATTTTTCAAGTGAAGAGAAAGCAAAATTGTTAATAATTTCAACAACTTCTTCCTTGCTAACCAAATTTGCATAAGCATCAATAAACTTAATATCAAAATAATTTTTTTGGTTAATTTTATGACACACTTCACACTTGTCACAAAACAAAGCTTGTTGTCCACAGCATATTGATTTAACATAATCAAAAACAAAATCTAATGTAAAACTAGATTTTTGTTCTTGAATTAAAATCGGATTTAGTTTGTCTTTAACAACACTTTTTAGTAGCAATAAATTTTTATGCTCCATAAACTATGCTTTAATTTTCTCAATAATGGTATTAAAAATCTTTAGTGCTAAATCCATTTGTGGTTTGGTAGCATCTAATTTAAAAACAGTTTGGTTATCAAATTGCAAAATGGAAGCATAACCACCAATGATTTTTTTAAGTGTTTCTTCTTTAACAAATTCATTATCAAGGCGATCAAATTCATTACGGGTTTTATCTGCTTTTTTACGATCAATTAATGTCTTTGGGTTGGCAGTTAAATAAAAAATTAAATCTGGTTTTACTTTGGCAATCCCAAACTGATTAATTTTATAAACGTTTTTATAACCCAAATTTTTTACAATCCCTTGGTATACCAAAGATGAGTGTAAATAACGGTCACACAAAATAATTTTTTTATTAGCCTTTGCTTTCATAATCACAGATCATGTGTGCTCTGTTCGTGATGCCGCAAACAAAAGGGCTTCAGTTCTCGCATCTACATCATAGTTGACTAAAATTTCACGAATCAATTCCCCAACTTTTGTCCCACCGGGTTCACGAGTTAAGATAACTGCATCTTTATCTTTGAAAAAATCAATTAATAATTCATAAACCATTTTGCTAATCGAGGATTTCCCACAAGCATCTGGTCCTTCAAAAGTAACAAATAATCCTTTATCAATTGTCATAATAAAACTCAAAAATTTATTAATTTAATTTAAACATACTAAATTATATGTAAATCAAGAATCTGTATTTTTTACAAAGCATCTAATTATTTTTGCAATCCAAGTGATATCAAATATTCTTGTAACCTTGCAATTACTTTATAAAAATCTTTTTCATTTTCTAAAGTGTAACCAGATGCGAATTTATGACCCCCACCATTAAATTCATTAGCAATATGGTTAATTTGAATATCACGACTTCTTATTGATCCTTTTCAACTTAATGTTTGTTCATCAAAATATAGGGTTGTTCAAATATAAACATTTTTAATATCGGCCAATAAATTAACCATTGAAAATTGGGGGTATATATTAAATTTTTTATGTGCCCCTTTAGGGATTAAAAAGTAAGCGACACCTTTATCAATTTCAATTCTTTTCATTAAGAAATTGATAAACCCAATTTGGTTCATATCTCTTAAATATATAGAGTCGTGCACTTCTTTTCTAGAAAACCCGGTCGAAATTAATTTACTTGTAATCTCATAAGTTGAGGGTAATGTACTTGAGTGCAAAAAGCGTCCAGTATCCGTTACAATTCCCGCATACAAATACTTTGCACATTGTGCACTTAGTTTTAATTTTGATTCAATAAACAATGTTGCTCACATTTCACAAGCTGCTGGCATCATTGGGTCAACTCATTCCAAATCAGCAAATACTTCATTGTGGGGGTGGTGGTCAACCCTAATGGTTTCCTTACACAATGTGTTTTTACGTGAATAAACACGTGCAGTATTGGCAACATCTGATATGATTCCAAGAGACGTTGCTAAAAAATCATTGGAAGCAATGTTTTTTTCAGGTTCAAATTTAAACAAAGAAGATCCATACAATTCTGAAAGAGTATCAGTCCCAATAACTTTAACAGTTTTGTTTTCAAAATTATCATAAATAAATTCACGCAATGCAAAACAAGATCCCAATGCATCAAAATCAGGACGCTCGTGAAAGAATAGGGAGATATTTTTAAACTCTTGAATTTTTTTAATAATTATTTGTGTGATATCAAACATACAACCCTCTTTGTTACAAAATGGTGTTTATTAACAACATTATTTTCTAATGATTTTAATAATTCTAATTCATTTTCTAAAAATTGTACTACATTAAGTTTTGGCTTAGTAATTGGATTTTTAGGAGCAAAAAGACCACAAACATCCTCATGATCTTGAATTGAAAGCTCATAGGTATCAATTTTTTTAGCAAGACTAATAATCTCACTTTTGTCATATGTTAATAATGGTCTAAAGATTGGAATAGAGTCACAAACTTGGGAAATCACTTGAATGCTTTCTAATGTTTGTGATGCGACTTGCCCTAAAGAATCCCCACAAGCAATGCAATCATAACCATACTCTTGTGCAATTTGAAGTGCAATGCGATAAAACGAACGGCGCATTAAAGTAATTTTGTATTTTTGGTTACTTGTGTGAATTAATTCGTGCTGGATTTGACTAAAATCAACAACGTGAAACAATGGTTGGTAAATTTTATGGTTTAAGGTAATTTTTTTAATTAAGTTTTTAATTTTATTGATTGTTGGTTTTGAAACCACATCAGTTATAAAATTTAGATAATCCACCTGCATTCCCTTACGCTGTAACAAAAACGCAGCAACTGGCGAATCAATCCCCCCAGAAATTAATGCTAAACACTTCCCATTAACACCAACCGGTAAACCCCCAATTCCCATAATTTTATTAGTCCACACATAACTTAAAGTGGGTGAATCAATGACAATATTTAATTTAATTTCGGGGTTGTTAACATCAACTTTAACATTAAAGTTAGCAAATATGTGTTTAGCAACTTCTTTAATAATAATTTCACGACTTAAAAAACTTTTGTCCTTTCTTTTAACCTCAATCTTAAAGGTTTTATTATCAGCAATTAAATTAGTACAAGTTTGTTTTAAAGCAGCAATGTCAGTATCACAAACATTGCAAAGGTAAAAATGGTGAATCCCAGGAATTAATTTTAAGTGTTGGACAATCTCATTTGTGTATTTTGCATCAAACTTTAATCAGAATTTATCATACTTATCAACAAGACTTACAAAAAAACTTGATAATACTTTTTTGATATTAACAAACAAAGCTTTTTTAAAATCATCTTTGTTTTTCTTCTTTAAAAAAAGTTCACCAAAGCGAATATCTATAAATTTTTCCATATTTCTATATATTCCAAATATTATCAATCTTTCAAAACTAAACCCAATAAAAGCTATTAGTTAAAGCTATTAAACCAGTAAATACAAAATCCTTAATTAAGTCTTAAAAATAGTAAAGACTTAAATTTACCATATACAAATTTTTATAAAATATTAAGGTTTATTAAAATTATTTGAAAAAGACTTCAATTAATCCTTTTCGGCTTGGGTTTTTCATCTCCAAGCCTTCTTTTAATCCATAAACTGTAGGGAAGTCGTTTTTAATGCCAATGATTTTGTTATAAGTATTTTGGTTAATTAACTTAAGCGCTGCAACACACATCAAAGAACTGCGATACAAATCCATTGCCGTTGGTACTCCTCCTCTTTGCATATATCCCAAAACATTTTTCTTAACTAACTCTTTTGAATTTTGGTGAATGTATGAAACATACTCTTGAGCTGATGGAATGTTATCAGTTCCTAAAAAGTTTTCCACATATAAAACCATTAAACTTCTTGTAATTGTTTGTCGCAATTGGTTAATTCTAGCTAATAACTCTTGTGGTGTGTAAAAACTTTCTGGTGTAATGATAATATCAGATTCGGTTGCAATTGCGGCAAACACGGTTAAATCAATACAATGTCTCCCCATAATTTCAACAAACCCAATTGTTTGGTGTGAATCCATACAAGATTTAATTTCAGTAATTGCATTAACTATTGTGTTTAATGCAGTATCAAAACCAATTGAATATGTTGTTGAGGTTACGTCATTATCAATTGTACCTGGTAAACAAATCACATTTGTTCCAATACTTGATAATAAACTTGCGCCTTTGTAACTCCCATCCCCTCCAATGACAATTAAGCAATCAATTTGGTTAGCTTCAAGATTTTGCGCCATTTGTTCTTTAATCCCTGAGTCTAAAATTTGGGGGAAACGTGATGAGTAAATTTTGGTTCCTGGTAGTTTTCACCAACTTCTAGTTTCATTCAAATCTGCTTTATAAATTTGGTTTTCATACAACCCTTTATAACCTTCTTTTACAAAATAAATTTCACAATCAAATTTAGCAGCATATGTAACTAATGTTGATAAACATTTATTCATTGTAGAAGCATCGCCTCCCGATGTTAAAACAGCAACTCTTTTCATTCCAATCTCCAAAAAAATAAAAAATAGATATTTCCAATAAAATATCTATTTAAATATAATTTAAACCACTAATTTTTTTGCAAAAAGATAAAAATAATGACCAATCAAACTTAAAAGTTTAACCATCAATATCACGAATGTCTTTACGCATTTGTCATAATTCTTTAAATTTATCATAATCATTTTTGCGTTCAGCATTCGAATTAACATATTTTTGATAAACTAGTAATTCATCAGCCATTAAGTCTTTTTGAATCCGAATTTCATTCAATGAATGACGGTAAGCTTCTTTTGTAACACAGTCCTCATCAATTGCACAGTTTTGACAAACATAGACTTTTACCAAACTATCTTTAGTATGAAGTAATAAATAATTGTTTGAAGAATGGTGGCATATAGTACAACCTTTGCTAACCCCGTCATTAATGCTATATTTATTCCAAAAATCTTTGTTAAACATAATTGAAAATAACCTTTGCCATCTAATTAATTTAATTATAAATGAATCCCGTTTTTAAAAAAACCCTCTAAATTAATAAAACCTTAAAATAAAAATATTGACCAATCAAATTAGTCAATATTTTGAAAGTGTTTTTTAAAAATGTCTTTCAGCCTTAAAGGAATTTTAATTTCTCAAAAGTCTTGGTTTTGAATAATGATTTCTATCTTGTATTGCTTTATTAAATCCAACAATTCTGATTGCTTCGCATATGAATCAATTGTGATTTTCACAACAATTGTTGATTCAAAAAGCTCATAATTGTGCTTATCATTCACTAATGAAAAACTCGCATTATAATAGCTTTTAGCTAACAATCCCACTCCTAGCAAGCTGCGGTTTTTATAGCGTACCACCACAATTAAAGAATTAATAAAATCGTTTTCTTCTAGTGCACTTAAAATCTTTTTCCCTGCAGTATTATAAGGCTCATTGTCATCATCAAAACGCTTAATAATTTGATTGTTTTCACAAAACAGTGCCCCATAGCAGACATGCGCTGCTTTTTTATGCAGCTTTTTTAATTCACTTGCAATTGTCTTAATTTCACTATCACTTTTTACATTAAACCCAATTGCAATAAATTTTGATCCCTTAATGCTATAAGTTAGCAAAACATTGTTTTTTAAAACCTTTTGCATACTAAATTAAAGAATGCAATTAAGTGTTAGGATACATTCCCTTCATAATTGATGGATAATCTTTTTTATCCAAATGCAATTCAATTAAAATGAATTTATCATTAGTATTTGTTACAACATCAATTGCATTTTTTAATTCAGTTTCATTTGTTACACTAAATACTAAACTACGGTCATTGTTAGTGTCAAACGCTTTTACTAGCTTACAATAATCAACTAACGCAATATCATTGTAAGGCTCTTCTAATCCATGAATTAGTTTTTCAATAGTATATCCCTTATTGTTTAATACAAACACAACCATATTGATCTTTTTTCAAATTGCAGTACCAATTTCGTTAAAAGTCATATTGAAAGCACCGTCCCCAATAATGTTAACAACCCGTTTGTTTTGGTTTGCAAATTTAGCCCCAATTGCAGCTGGGAAACTAAATCCAATTGATGCTCAAAGGGGTTGCATAATAAATTGACAATTCTTTTTCAAATTTAAGTATTGCGCTAAATAAATTACAGTACCCACATCACTTACAACAATATCGTCTTCTTTAATAAAATCATTTAGTGCAATAAAAAGACGGTCATAATTTAAGGTTTTGTTTTCTTGGGGAACAAACATTTCAATGCTAGGTTCGCCAAAAACTGATAGCCCCGAATAGTTAAATTTCATATTAGCTAAAGATTTAACTAAATACCCAAAAGAGTGGTTAGTAAATAATTTATCATCATACTTAACGTGGGTATCACTAATTTCAAAAACGTTATTCTTATCAAACCCTAAGTGGAAATTAGAGGATGTGATATCACTAAATTTATTCCCAATCGTTAATATTAAATCCGCAGTATCCACCATTTTTTTAATTGCTTCATCAGTTGTTTTTTCACCATAATATAGTCCCGCATACATTGGATTAGTTTCATCCACTGACCCCTTTCCAAATCCGGTAGTAACTACATTAATGTTGTTATTGGTAATAAATTTGTTTAGATCATTTACCAATCCGTAACGAATCACTTTGTGTCCTGAAATTATTACAGCTTGTTTTGCATTATTAAGCTTTTTTTCTAAATCACTTATAATTTGTTGGTGCTCTTTCATATCAAACCAACTTCCAAATGAAATTGGGTTTTGGTTACAACTAACATGAAATTGAGCCACATCAACTGGAAGCATAATATAAACTGGTTTCTTATAAAACACAGCACATTTAATAGCGTGATCAATTTGATTAATTGCATTTTTTGCATCCAATCATACAGTGAATGCAGTTAGGTTTTCAAAAACCTTTTTAAATGCATCAAACCGATCCCCTACCCCTAATGTGTGGTGGACAATCATATGGCGTTTAAAAACTTCCCGTTTTGGTACCCCCACAATGTGAATGACAGGCACATCTTCACTAAAACTTCCCGCATTCCCGTTTGCTGCACTCAATTCTCCAACCCCATAAGCTGTAATCATTGCAGCAATTCCGTTAATTCTCGCATACCCATCAGCCGCATATGCTGCGTTTAATTCATTAGTACTTCCAACTCATTCTAAATCTTTGTGACCAATTACATCATCTAAAAATTCTAGATTGTAGTCTCCTGGTACCCCAAAGATTTGCTTAATCCCAATTTCACTAATTCGGTTTAATAAATATTGTCCAATTTTAACTAAGTTCATATTTTTAATTGTTCTCCCTAATTTTTAATATTACTTCTTCATAAATTTGTCTTAGATTTTTATCGCCAAAGCGATAACAATGGTTTAATAAGAAGTTAATATTTTCATTACTAAACTCTTTAATTTTACTAAATTCTATCCATCGTGTTGGTAAATTAATTGATTTAATAAAATTAATTAGAAATTCAATCGTTTCTTGTTGCGTTTTTGTTTTAAAAACCTTACGCCCTAAATCAATTAGTTTATCATGGAACCATTTCTCTTTATTTGCCCTCACATCTAAATAAATTGGGGTTATCAGGGCTAATCCGGCACCGTGGGTAATATCCCATAACCCTGAGAAGGCGTGCTCAATTGTGTGAATACTCCAATCAGATTGGGAGCAAAAACTAGCAAGGCCATTGAGCGACATACAAGAGGTTCACATAATATTGGCTCTAACATCAAAATGAAGGGGGCGTAATATTGCCATCTTCGCATAGTTTAACAAGACTCTTAGATTCGCAAAGATATACTCTTTTGTTCATTCAAAACAAGATTTACCAAAGTATTGCTCTAATAAGTGGCAAAAACTATCAAAGATACCACTAGCTGTCTGTCACGGGTTAACACTAAAAGTGTATGATGGGTCTAATACTGCAATTTTGGGAATGGCTTTATTGTTACTAACACAAACCTTTTGCATTGTAATTGCATTAGAAATCACACTCTCCCCGTTTGATTCACTCCCAGTTCCAGAAATTGTTAAAACAGCTATTATATCAAGTGCATCTAATAAATTATCTCCTTTTAATACGTATTGAAAGCTATTGCTAAATTGGTCATTTTTAACAAGGGTTGCAACCACTTTAGCTGCATCAATTACACTCCCCCCACCAAGCGCAATAATTAAATCAATTTTGTTTTTTAAACAAAATTCAATACAAACATCAATTGTTTCCGATTTTGGGTTGGGTTCAATTCCTTCAAAATGCACATAATCCAAATTAATTTGGTTCAAAACTGCTTTTAATTCAGCAAAGCTATTGTTAACCTTATAAGAATTAATTCCCGTTAATATGAGTGCTTTTGTATACTTGTTTTTATCAATTTGGTTAACTAATTCAT
The DNA here is from genome assembly GCA_021444005.1 of Malacoplasma sp. Lineage (GTDB taxonomy): Bacteria > Bacillota_I > Bacilli_A > Mycoplasmatales > Mycoplasmoidaceae > Malacoplasma. Next base: position 37,594 of record JABUSB010000004.1, on the reverse strand, counting down.
TAACCGCATTTTTCCCAAAGATGTATTTGGGTTGGATTTTTAATAATTCCATATATCTTCACCTTTATGAATTAATAAAATTTATAAAAGAAAAAGTTTTCCCCTATTTTTAAAATTAGTTGGAAAACTTTTAAATTTAATTAACTAATACTATCTTCACTATATTCAACATCAGTGAAGTCGATATTTTCATCATAGTCACTAAGATCGTCTTCTGCTTCTATTAAAATATCTGAAACATTTTCATTTTCCATTGTATCATTTACAGAATATTCAAACACTTCTTCTACTATTTCATAATTATCATTAATTTCTGAATTAATTGTTAAATCATTTTGCTCAATTTGGTTAAGTCCCATCACTTGTGCCGCTTCGTCTGATAATACAAAGTTAAGTTTGTTTAAATGGAATTCATCATCATATAAAGTACCATCTGGTGCCACATAGACTCGTGTTTCTTTAATAACTTCAATTGGTACTGTGATTTCTTTGTAAACCGTACAAGGTGGTACTTCCTTAATGATTTCAACTGGCACTTCATTTATTAGTTGTTTTAAAACATCACTGCTTTCAAAACTTAGTTTTAAGCTTTCAAGGGGAACTTGTTCTAAAACTTGTGTTATTTGATTAGTTGGAAGTGATTTTAATACATCCCCTATTAGTGAGAATGGAAGGTTAGCAAAGATGTATTTAATTTCATCAACAGTTCGAGAGCTGATTACTTCTTTAATAATATCAATTGAAGCGTTTTTATCAAATTGAGCGTCTGCTGTGTAGACAACCTCTTTAACAACTTCAACTGGTACTTCTTTAATGATTTCCTTAATAACCTCAACTGGAACTTCTTTAATAACTTCTTTGATTACTTCAACTGGAACTTCTTTAATGATTTCTTTAATAATTTCACGAGGTTGACTATCAGTTGCATAAGTTACATTTTGATTGATTACCTCTTTAACAACTTCTTTAATAACTTGGTTTGAATTATTAGATTGTGGTAAATCAATTTCAAAAGGATAATCTTTAATAATTTCGTGAATAGTTTCTAGTGGTAGGTTTTTTGTTAATTGTTTAACTAAATCAACTGGAGCATCAAAAAAGATGTCTTTTAAAGTATCTATCGGGATTGCTTTAATAATTTGTTTAGTTTCAGAAGTAGTACATTTTTTTAGTGCGTCTTTGATTTGGTCAACACTTTCGATTTTGCTAATATCACCAATTGGGACTTCTTTAATGACTTCAATTTCTTTAATAATTTCAACTGGTACTTCTTTAATTACTTCTACATCACGATAAATTGGTACTTCAACCTCTT
>JABUSB010000004.1:23701-36041 GCA_021444005.1 Malacoplasma sp. | reverse complement strand
TTGATGACCTCGATTGGGACTTCTTTTACAACCTCAACCGGTACTTCTTTGATGACCTCAATTTCCACATCACGATAAACTGGAACTTCTTTAATAACCTCAATTGGTACTTTCTTAATCACTTCAATTGGCTTTTCAACTATAGTTTGAGGTTTAGAAGCATTAGAGGTATGATTCAAAACAGAAGGGTGAACGTTAAGTTTTTCAGGGTATTTTTGTTGTGAAAAATTATTGTTTAAATTCTTTATTGCCTTAGAAATGCAAACAATTAGTTCCATTTTCTTTGACAATAAATGCATATAATCTTTTTCAGATAATTTTTGGTTATTTAAAATAAATTCAATTTCTTTAACATCTTTTTCTTTAGCACAAATAATTGCATTAATAACTTTGTTAGAATGCAATTTAGTTACTAAAATATTTTCAATATCTTTTAATTTGTATTCTAAATATTCAATTTTAGTAGTTAATTCTTTTTTTTCGTATAGCAAATTAGTTTTAGCTCTTTGCTTGTTGTAGAAACGAATTTTATTTTTAATACTTTTGATTTTATTAATTAATTGATTTTCGATTTCAATTAAGGATAGATTAGTTAAGGTTTTTTGTTTTTGCATAAATTTATAAAATTACCAAAATATAAACACTACATTTAATTTTATCAATATAAAAAAATAAACTCAATTGCAGCAAATTGATTCAAAATTGAATTTATTGCAATTAGCTTATCTTCACAAAATTAAAAAACTATTTATCAAATTTAAAGTTGCTAAAAAAGTCAGCAACTTTCTTTTTTAATTCTTTTTCTTCTTTTTCTTGGTCTAATTGGGAAAAAGTTTTATTTAATTCTTGGTTATCTTTTGGATTTAAATCACTATATGAATTATTTAAGTTAGCGTCATATTGATCTTTATCTCTTAAAGTATCTTTTTTTTCAACCTTATGGGATAGGGTTAAACTGTATGGTTTAATGTAATCATCGGTTTTGATTTTAGAAGCAATTTTAGTTTCATAAATATCTTTGATTAAATTAAATAATTCATCATTATCTTCTAAATGTAAAAGGGTTTTAACGCGTTCCAAATCATAATCATCATCTAAATTACAATCTCTTGTAACTTTAGAGATGGTTACAAATGAATTAAGGTTTTTATGAATGTAAAAAAAATTAAAATAATCTAGAAATTTTGCTTTAATTTTATTGAAGTAATCACCATTGAAGCAGATGATTTGACCATTATTTTTTTCAAAATTATCAATGTTATTAAAGATTTGTTCGCTAATTTTGTAAAAGATATCAAAGCGAATGTTTAGTGTCATATCATCAATTAAAATGATTTTATCTTTAAATGAATAATAGAAATACAAAAAGGCTAAGATTAAAATTTTAAACTCTTCTTTTGAAAATTGGTTAGTGGAAATAAATTTGGGATTACCAGAATTTCTAGTAGTGTTGTGCAAATAAATGTTTAGATCATAAATTCCTGTTGCTTTGTTTAATTTGTTAACTGCAATATCGGAAATATTGAAATTAAATAACTTTAAAATTCTAAAAATTGATTCTTTATAAGCTACAAACTCTTTACAAGGGTATTTCAGGTCATTTAAAGTATCAAAATCGTGTTCATCTAAAAAAACAATTTTTTCAATAATGTCACTTACTGCTTTGATGTTTTTTGTTTTATCCATTGATATGACATATGAAAAAATCGAGTTGTTCATATCAACTTCTTTAACTTGCAAATCAAAATCTAACCCTAATTCATTGCTAAAAATTTTTGTTGAAAACAAGCTTTCATATTTTTCATTTATAAAATCAATTGATAACAAATCTTTTAAAAAAACTGGTTTTCAGTCTTGTTCACTTTTTTGATCACGGTAATAAAAGTGTTCGTAATTACAAGTTTTTTCATTAAAACTTAAACAATATTTGTATTCAAAATTGGAATTGGCAAAAACAAATTCAATGTCAACAAAATTATCATCACTATTTTTACTGAAATTAATGTTAGGGTTAAAAAAAGTATTTAAACAAAATTTTTTACTAACCGTTAAAATGTCATCATCTGCTGAAAATTTAGCCCATCTTTTAATATAAAAGATTGTGGCTTTAATTAACTTAAAAAGTGATGATTTCCCAGAACCTGATAGACCAAAAACATAATTGACTGTTTTCTTTTTTTCACTAAAATCATTAAAAAATTCCAGTGCTTGCTGTTTTTCAAATACTGAAAAATTATTAATTTTGATGCTTTTAATCATAAATTTTTAACCTTAACAAAAATGCATAGCAATAAAAGAAATTATTCTTTTAGTTTGTTTAAATGTAAACAATAAAAGAATAACCTCTTCAAATTTTTTCTAAAAAATATTCTAGTTTTGATGAATTAAAATTAGTTAAAAACTCTGCTAACACTTCATATTGAAAACTGTTGTTAACTACAATATCTAATTTGCTACCAGTAAATAACTTCCAAGCCTCTAAAAATCCTTTTTTGTTTAACAGAAACCGTGGTTCCATTAACTCTTTTCAAATTGATAATGCATTCATTTTTTTCGACTCATTATACTGGTAGAAAAAGATTTCACTAGAATTGTTTTTATTCATCTTGCTAATGTTTATTCTCATATTATTAACAGCTCCCATCAAATGTGTTTTAATTTGTTAATTCAAATAAAAGTTATTTATAAAATCAATTTACAAATTATTGATATTTTAATTTTAAAAACTTAATTTATAAATTACTATCTTTTTTAGTTCAATTTTGAGATTGTATTTTTTCAATTCCAAATGATTGAAAATTTTTTGATATCAAATTCATAATTTTACTAACACTAAAATACCAATAAATTAGTGTTATCAAAGCAAAACAAACTAAATTTAAAATTGAACAAAAATAAAATATTGCACCAACCTTCCAATACTTAATTGCTTTAAATTTATTACTCATTTCAAAAAATTGCATTTTCTTTAACAGTTGATAAATTCTTATAAAAACAGTAAACAAATATAAATCAATTAAAATCGCTAATACTAAAAAACAAATAAATGCAATTGATAATTGGTTATTTTGAACTGCAGAATAAGTACCAACTTTTGAAATAGTTAAAAAAGCAAATGCAAGTAAAAAAATAACAAAATCAACAATTGCAACTTTAATTGCAGACAAAAGTTTAAGCTTAAATTTAATTAATAATTCACAAAATGTTTTAGTATTTTCATCTTTAAATTGAAAGTAAACCAAACTACGATAATGCATGGCTTTTGTGCCAAATTTATCAACTAATTCTTCAAAGCCTTTAGTTACAAAGATACTTTTTTGCTTTTCTTCTCTTTCCATATTAAAAAATAAAACTATTTAAATGGGATCTATAAATTTATGTTTAAATAATTTTAATATGTAATTGGCAAACAAAATATTAAAATATGTCATTAAAAGCAACTTATAACAAAGATTTTTTTATTAAAAACAATTGTATTCATTTATCAAATGATTTTTTATCTAAGAATTTCAACCGCTTCAAAAAAATCACGGGAAGCAAAATTGGGGCAATTCTTAATAAAAATAAATACACCTCACCTTTAAAGGTTTGAATGCTTATGGTGAATTTATACCAAGAAATGATGGATGAAACACTAGCCTATGTGGGTAACACAATTGAACCCAAGTTAAGAAAATACATTGAAAATAAATTACAAATTAATTACAAAGAATACAATCCCTTTCAAGTTAAATGAGATGTGTTTAAAGAAAACAAAATCTTTGGGGGATTACCAGATGGGGAACCGATTGATAATGATGGGAATTTTTTATATTCTAAAAATTACCCAATGTTAGAAATCAAAACTACTTCAATTGATTCATTTTTATACAAAACTGAAAACGGTGGTCTTGTAATGCAAAAAGATGCAAACAACATTCCCATTGTTAAAAAAGAAAAAGGCAAAATGGAAGGTTGGTTTGATGCAAATAATAATTTAATAATCCCATATGACTACCAATTACAACTTTGCTTATATATGTATTTAAGAAAAGTAAAGTATGGGATTTTTGTTGTTGGTTTTTTAGAAAAACAAGATTATGCAAATCCTGCAAAATTTGATGTTGCTAAAAGAAGAATTGAAACTGCTAAAATTGATTTATCTTTAATTGAGTTTGAAAATATTGTAGAAACTGCAACTAATTGATACTACAAATACATTCATACTGGAATTAGTCCTGAAATCTCTGAAAGTGATTGAAAGTGATTAAAACCACTATTAGATAACTAATTATCTTGATTTAGATTTAAAACCCTTGCAATCAAATATTTATTAAATTTAATTGGTTGATTAAATTTAATTTTAAACAGATGCATTGGGTTTTTAACCACATCAATCTCATTCCCTTCATTATCCCAAATTTTTTCAATCGTAACTGCTTGTCGTTTAAAATCTAAATACATAATTTCGATTGGTGTATTTTTGGAAAAGTAATTACGTGATTTGATAATAAAAGTATAATCATCAATTTGTTGTTCAAAATTAAAAGCAAAGATTTGGCTGATATTTTTTTCTAATTCAAAATATAGCATCTTTTTAGTATCTGGGGTCCCGTTAAACCAAGCACAATCAGCCAAGCGGTTTTCAGCTTTTTCTAAATCATTTTTGATAATGTCTTTATCAACAATTTTATTATTTTTGTAGTTATCGATAAAGTAGCGATAACAATTAGCCACTGTTGCTACATAGTGAATTGATTTCATTCTCCCCTCTACTTTAAATGCAGCAATGTCTAATTCTAATAATTTATCAAAGTAATATAGTAACTCCATATCTTTTGGAGACATTGTAAAGTATTTGTCACTAAGATCCTTTAATTCTTGATTAACAATTTTGTATTTTCAGCGACATGATTGGGCACACCCACCAACATTTGCATCCCGTAATGAAAAATTATTGGACATCATACAACGCCCAGAATATGAAATGCAAACTGCACCGTGAATAAAATATTCAATTTCAACGCTAACATTTTTTAATAATTCTTTCAGTTCTTCATAACTGACTTCTCGTCCCAATATAATTCTAGTGGCTCCATTTTTTTGAAAAAATTTACAAGCTTTCGAATTATTAATCGATTGTTGGGTAGAAACGTGCAGCTCAATGTTAGCGTTCATTTCCCTTATTGTTTTTAAAATGAAAGGGTCTGCAACAATTATGCCATCAATTTTAGTATCAATAATTTGACTAAAATAGTTTTTAAAATTTCTCACATCAGCATTGTGACAAATAATATTAAGGGCTATATAAACTTTTTTATTTTTGTTATGTGCATATTCTGTAATTTCTTTAATTTCTTTGATATCAAAATTTGAAGAACGCGCTCGTAAAGAATATGCTTTGGGACCAATATAAATGGCATCTGCTCCATAATTGATAGCATACTTTGCTTTTTCAATATTACCAGCAGGTAATAAAAGTTCATGAATTGTTTTGGATTTATTTATCATTTTCATTACTTTCTTTTAAAGTGTGTAAAACATCAGAGTGGTTACCAAAGAAATTGGGGGAAATATCTAACTCTACTTTTTGCGCTATAAAGTGATATAGTTTATTCAATTGGTTTTGGTTAAGATTATGGTTAAGTGCATATTTGTAAGCATTAACAACATATGCTAATGTTTTGTCATCGTCGTGGACAAATAAGGCATCAATAATTAAACCATTGATATTAGTTGCTTTTAATTCATTGATTTGTTTAATACAACAAATATAGAAACCTGTAAGCATTTGGGTGCCAGTATGATCTTGATAAATGATATTAGGATATTTGCGTTCATCCTCTTTGATTAACAAATACTCAACACTATTAAACTTTGCTTTTTCCAAATTGGCATAGTCTACAAAAGTATCGATCATATTCCATCTTGAGTGCATAATAAAACCCAATCCAAAACCTTTAATGGTGACAAACATTTGTTTTTTATTTTCACAAATTTTTTTAACTTCACTCAATGTTAATTCAGTTGCAATATTTACTTTATTAATTTTGTTTTCCAAATAAAAATCAAATTGGCCATAACTTGTAACTAAAGTTTCAGGATTGTAATGTAATTCTAAATTAAGTTTTTTTTCATCTACAATTTGGGCAACTGCAAAATCAGAAAACATCACTAAATCAACTTTAAGTTCATCAAGTTTAACCAATAGTTTTTCTAAACCACTAATATCGAATTCACTATAAATGTTGTTTAAACAAACACACAACTTACTATACTTTAATGATTGTTTTAAATTAGACAATGTTTCTAAATCAAAATAATTGTTAAACCGAGTTGAAAAATCTTTAATGCCAACAATTATATAATCGATTTGATATTTATCTAATTGAGTTGCTAATTTAAAGTTGCAGCAAGTTACAAACAAATTTATTTTAGACTCGTACATATTGCAACCCCATCCCCAACTTCGTATATCACAACTTCAAAATCTGCTAAACTTGCTAAAAAGTTTTTAAATTCTTCATTTCGTGTTAGTAATCTTTCAATCGATTTTGTTGCTTTTGTGTGAATTCAAGGGTGATTGTATTTTTCTTTGACACGTTTTAAATCAATGTTATCAACAATAATGACCCCATTTTTATCAAGAAAATTAATCGCTTTCTCAAATATTTTAATTTGTGATGCTTTGCTAGCATCAATAAAAATTAATGGATATAAGTTATATTGAATTTCATCATACAAAAAATCTTTCCAATAGAAATTAATTTTTTTACTTAATACATTCTTTTTAGCAAACTCATAAAATCCAAAATCTTTTTCATAGCTATCAATTTGAAATACGTTTGAATTAAGTGCAAAATAATTTGCACTATACCCAACTCCACTCCCAATTTCTAGCATTTTATAAATTTTGTTTTCATTAATAAAATTGCAGATAAAATCTCCGGTTTCTCTTTCAATTGGGTATTGCGGTTTAAACTCAAGTGCAGCTTGATAATATTGTTTCAAATCTTGCATAATCATTACTCCTTAGCGTTTTTTATAAATTGCAAATAATTTTCTAAAATTATAGTCGCAGCTAACATATCTTTGTTTTTTCTAATTTTACTAGTTTTAATATCATATTGTCTCAAACTATCAATTGCATTAACACTACTATAAGCTTCATCAAATAAAATTATGGGAACTTTATAGTTTAAAAAAGCATTTAACTCTTTTTGAAATTCAACAATTAAACTATGACGTTGTGAAACATAATTATTTTGCATTTTGGGGTATCCCAAAATGATTTTATTAATATTTTCTTCTTTGATTATTTCTCAAATTTTTTGATACTTTTTGGGATCATTATTAATTTGTGTGTATGGTAAACAAAATTTAAGATCATAATCCGTAATTGCAATCCCAATTGTTTTGGTACCAAAATCAATTGCAATTCATTTTTGCTTATTTTGCATAATTAATTTTTTGATCAATTAATTTGATGATTTGGTCAAATGTTTGTTGGTCAAACTTTAATATTGAACCTTGGACAAAATTTGGTTTTCCCCCACTTCTTCCCTCTAATTTAGAGTGAAGTATTTTACTATAATCATTTAAATTAATGTTTTTAGAAGTTGCAAAATGATTGTTTGTTGCTAAGTAAATGTTGTAAGTATCATTTACTTGATTAACAACAATTAAAACAACTTCTTTTTGTTCATTAATTGCATTTGTTAGTGCATTTTGAATAACTGGTTTTTCAATATCATTAAATTTGAAGAAATAGGTTTTGTTTTTATCTAAATTAGTAAAGTTAGCATTTTTGAATTGGACAGCTTTATTTTCAATTGCATCTTTTTCAGCGTGTGCTTTTAAGATATTGGTTTTATTTTTTAACATTTCATTATATTTTTTAAGTTCCAAATAGTGGATTTGACAGGGATCAACATTTAATAATGCTTCAATTTCAGCATCTTTAATATTGAATTCTTTATAAGCTTTCAAATAATTTTTAAAACTTTCTAATGCAGTTTTATAAGTTGTGTTTTTAAAATTATTGACTAAATAATTTGATGCAATCGCTTCAATTCTTCACCACCCAGTACCTTTTGAAATTAAGTTAATAATTTGAAAATCTTCGACTTCACCAGTGTAATACACGTGAGTTCCTCCACAAGCTTCAATCGAATCATCTGATAATTGCACAACCCTTAATTTACCAGCAATTTTTTTATAAACATCTTCAAAATAAGCAATGGCTCCCATTTGTTTAATTTCTGCTAATGTTTTTAAAAAAATGGTTGTTTTATTATTAAGTTTAATAACTCTTTTAACCTCTTTTTCTAAAGCTACAATTTGGCTAAAATCAAGCTTTTGGTTGTAATTGAAATCAAGCGTGATTTTCTCCATTGTTTTTGAAATTCCCTCTTGTTTAATGCTTCTTGAAATCACTGATTTTAAAGCTGCGTGTAACAAGTGCGCACTAGAGTGTTGTTTTCGCATTATTTTTCTAACAAAGCTATCAATTTGTGCATTCACAATTTGATTAACTGCAAATGTTGCGTTTTCTACATAATGCAAATGGTAACCTTGTGGGCTTTTCACAACATCAACTACATTAAAATTATCAATTTTACCAATGTCGTGTTGTTGCCCCCCAGTAGTTGCAAAAAAACAAGTTTTGTCTAAAATAACCCAACAAGACTCGTTTTTAATATTAGTTACTGGATTCCAATTTTTATCAAAAATAAACAAGACTTTTGCATCTTCGAAATTTTCAATTTCATAATCAAACTTGGAATCCAAAACCGGTAAATTAATTAATTCTTCATTTTGGCTTTCAATTCCGGTTGCACTATTGTTTTTATTAGCAATTTCGCGATGGTGTTTAAACAAGTTATCAAATTCAGTAAAATCAATGTTTAATTTATCAACACTAATTTCTAATTGTTGGTGACTAATTGCATTAATTAATTCTTTTGCCAGTAAAAGACTTGATGCATCATTTTTATTTGCAATCAATTCTTGTAAACTTTGGACAATCTCAATTGGAAAACCATAAGTTGTTACTAAATCAAACAAGCTTTTAGCATCCAATTGTTTTTCTTTTAAAATTTGTTTCAAAATTCTAAATGAATTTGTCAGTGAATTTTTGTATAAACTTTGTTCGTGAAGAATTGTTTTAATAACGTGATTAACACTTTCTTTTAAAAATGAATAATATTCTTGGTTAATTGCAACAATTGAATTAATGATATCAACATAATGTGATTCGTTTACCTTTAAAAAATCTAAGAATAAAAAGGATCTTCGCAATAGCTTTCTTAAAATATAACCCCGGTTTTTATTCGATGGTAGAGCACCATCACTAATTGCAAAAATTACAGCTTTAAAGTGATCAACAATGGTTGAAAACGATTTGTTAATAAACACTTTTTTAACATCTTTGTTTTTTTCAAAATACAGGTTTGTGTCGTATTTGTAAACACTATATTTTTCAATTGTATTTCTAGTGGATACAAAACCATCAGTATCATAGTTGGTAGGTACATCTTGCAAAATACAAGCTAATCTTTCTAATCCCGCACCTGTATCAATGTTTTGCCGTGCTAATTTCGTGTAATTACCTTTACCATCATTATTGAATTCACTAAAAACAATGTTTCAAATTTCGATGTAACGGTCATTTTCTAGATCTTTGAAAAATAACTCTTCACCAACATTGTTAAAGTCATATTTTGCACCACGGTCATAATAAATTTCAGTACAAGGACCGCAAGGACCACTACCAATTTCCCAAAAATTTCTTGATTTGTCACACATTAAAATGTGGTTTTTATCAACCCCGTTAGCAATTCATAAGTTATAAGACTCTATATCTTCTTTGAATACGGTGATGTAAATTTTTTCTTTTTCAAACTTTAACACTTTGAAAATAAACTCAGCTGCAAATTCAATTGCTTCTTTACGAAAATAATCCCCAATTGAAAAGTTACCCAACATTTCAAAAAAGGTGTGGTGGCGTGAGGTTAACCCCACATTTTCAATATCGTTAGTTCTTATACATCTTTGCGAACTGGTTAGCCTTTTTGAAGGTGGGTTACTTTTCCCAGAAAAATAATCTTTTAAAGTGGCAACCCCCGAATTAATTCATAAAAGTGAATCATCATTTTTAGGAATTAATGACATTGATTCAAGTTCTAAATGGTTTTTAGACTTAAAAAAATCGAGTCATAATCTTCTGATTTCATTAATTGTTAATTTTTTATTCATACAAAAATTCCTGAAATATCTTTAATTTTAATTAACTTATTTAACTTTTTTATAATTTGTTAAACCAATATATCAAAAATTAGTTATATTTAAAATCTAGTAAGATATGAAAGGAAATATAAAATGAATGGTTTAGACATTTTTATGGATGTTTTGGGATACCTTGCAGCTGTAGGGATTGCAGTTTTTAGTATGCCAGGGTTAATTGCTTGTATTAAAACTAAAAGAACATCTGATGTTAATATGTGGTTGTTTTTAATATTGATGGTTAGTAGTTTATTATTCTGAATTACTGGGTTTTATGGAATTGGTGTTCGGGGCTTTAATGCATTTAATTGTGCGGTGGCAGTTGCTAACGTATTTAGTTGAGCAATTGCACTAGCAATTCTTGTTTTCAAATGGGTTAATATGAGCAAGGCTAAAAAACTTAACCTTACTGAAAAAGAATACGAACAACAAAGAGCAGAAGCAAATAAAAGTGCTACTAAATAATAAATAAACAACAAACTTTTAAAAACCTGAATAATGGCATTTGTTATTCTGGTTTTTTATTTATCTACAAATTAGCATTAATAACCTTAAGTTATGTCAATATAATTTAAATAGCAGTATTTATATCTTATGAAACTTAAAAGCATTAAAAAAAGTAAAAAATTATTTTTATCAGGATTAGTAGTTTCAATTCCTTTTATTGCTTCAAGTTGTGCAACATCAGTTTCCAATATTGGAGTTGGTGTTTATAATTTATTTGCCCATAATAATGATTTATCAGATTATATTGATGATTATCCTTCTGCTGCACTTAAATGAATTTCACAAAGAACACTATCTTTAAGATTCTTACTAAAAGATAATGCTACTCAAAATAATGTTTATATTTTTGGTACTGCTTGAATCTTTGCAAAAGACACAAATGCAGCAAATGATTACACATATTATTTAGCAACTAACATTCACGTTATTAATAAATTAAATCAACTTAACAATAATTCAGATCGCTACAAAATTGCAAATGACCAAATCCAAAAGCTTGATAGCTATACATTTCAAAATTTAAGTTTTAGTTATTTAAGTGATAACCAAGTCGCAAGTACGATAAGGGATGAAAACAATAATTTAAGATACTTGTGGGAAAATAATAATCAAGCAACTGATTCATATATTAAATTAACTACAACTGATGAAAATAATAACGAAATCGATTATAAACCAGAAATTGTTTACACTGCAACTTTAGATAATTTAGTTAATAATTCCCAAAATGTTTTTGTAAATCCTTATAGTAAAAACCAAATTGCAAATCCAGCAATTGATTTTGCAATTATTAAAGTAGATTTTTCAAATGTATTAGATAAGAAACCAAATTATGCAAATGCAATTGATACAAAACTCTTTTTACTAAATTATAATAATTCCCCAACTTACTTTAGTAAGGACAATATGCTAGATTATAGCAATTCATTTTATATTGGTGGATTCCCAGAAGATTATACTAATTGAAAACCAAATCAATCAGTAACATGACTTGGGTTAACCAATATTAAATTAAGTAATGAGAATGAATATAATGGAATTGAATATGAGGAAAACAGTAAGTATACTGCTTTTGAAGACCCAACATCAATAATGCCAGAAGTTGGTGCAATTGAATATGTTGAAAATGTTGGCAACACGCAATATGATTGGTTTAAAAATGTTGCTAACCAAGTAATTATTCCCGGAGCTAGTATTGGTGGGGGAGCATCGGGTAGTATGTTAGTGGCACAAGATGCTAATAACAATTTCAAAGTTGTGGGAATTTATTGAGGGGCATATTACTTTACAGCAAATTCGGGAATTACATATAACTATGCGGTTGCAGATTTATTAAATTCACCACAATATTTTATTAATACATCACAAGACGCAATTAATTTAAATTACCAATACCCTGCATATAATGTAGTTGAAGAAGCATCACAAAAACTTAATATTCAGGTACCAGTTGTTTAATTCATTTTTGTTGAATTAGTTTTAATGAATACAAATAAAAACCTCATCCTGCAATTATAACTTATGGATGGGGTTTTTAATTTATATGTGAAACTAATTAAATCACGATTTA
>JABUSB010000004.1:0-23480 GCA_021444005.1 Malacoplasma sp. | reverse complement strand
ATTATAACTTATGGATGGGGTTTTTAATTTATATGTGAAACTAATTAAATCACGATTTATCGAGATGTTTCACGAGAAGGAGTTTCCTGTAAAGTCATTAAGCGAGATTGCAACTTATTGGAATGGTTTAACTTATAAACCAATAAATGTTGTTGATAATGAAAATAATGGTACTTTAGTTTTGAGATCATCTAACATTCAAGAAGGAAAATTATTTTTCTATGATAATGTCTATGTAAATTGTGACATTAAAGAGAAATATTTTGTTAAAGAAAACGATATATTAATGTGTTCTAGTAATGGAAGTGCTCAACTAGTTGGTAAGGTAGCATTAATACAAGGGTTGAAAAATCCAACTAGTTTTGGTGCTTTTATGATGATAATTAGAAGTAATTATTATGCTTATTTGAAAACATATTTTGAATTACCAGATTTTAGAAATCAACTTGCATTAAGAACAACAACTATAAATTCAATTACCGGGAAAATGTTAGATGAAATAAAAATACCTGTGCCCCCTCTTCATCTTCAAAATGAATTCGCAGCCTTTGTCAAACAAATAGATAAATCGAAATTTATTGGTTACTCAAGATACTTTTTATGTGAGTTTTTCACATTATTATCATCCACCATTGCATACTCTAAAGTTGTATCAATCTTTGCGTGACCTAACATCTTTTGAACTTGTTCAATAGGCATTCCTTTATCAATTGCTTTTGTAGCTAATGTTCTTCTAAATTTATGAGGGTGTACTTTTTTTACATTTAGCTTTTTTCCGATTTTTCGAAGCAATATCTCAACACCACTAATTTGTAATCGATTATAAGGTGCAAATAAACTTACAAATAAAGCACTGTTATCATCTTTTCTTAAATCTAGATATTGTTGGATTTCAATTTTAGTTTTGGCATCAAAATAAACTTTTCTTTGTTTATTTCCTTTGCCAATTACAATGCATTCTTTACTATCTAGATTTAAATCATTTTTATTCAGTTTTACCAATTCTCCAACTCTTACACCAGTTGTAATTAAAAAATCGATTAGAGCTAAGTCTCTAATATTCGTTGTTGCTTTTCGAATTAGTTCAATCATTTCATCACTATAAGTTTCTTTAAAGACTTTACCAGTTTTAACTTTTCGAATTCTTCTAGTTGGGCTTTTCGTAATATAATTCTCAGATTCTAATCAAGTAAAAAGGGTAGAAATAACACGTCTAACATTATCAATTGTCACTTTTGAGACATTATTGTTTTGTTGATAATCTGATAAATATTTTCTTATGTCTTCAGTTTCGATTACTAAATAGTTTTTAGTAATTTCTTTAAAAAATGCTTTAAGAGTTATCAAATAATATTTTATTGACTTCTCAGAGCATCCCTCAATTCTTTTAGCATCTAAAAATAATGCTAGTGCATCTTCATTAGTTATTGGGTTGCCTTCATCAATACACTTAACTTCCATAAATTCAAAGCATTTTTCAATTGCATTTTTTGCATCTTCTACATTTTTCTTTCAAATATATGGGGATATGCTTTCAAGTATTTTTTTAATAAAATCGTTCTTTTCCATAGATAAAAGTTTTTAATAAATAACTATTTTAAAAATTAAATTCTGTTTTCTATATCCTTTATTAAATTTTTGATTTCATTGCTATTGAATAAATTATTAATTTGATAATTAAACTTATTCATAAAAAGTGTTATATTTAAAAATCCATTTTGAAAAATAAATTCAAACACTTCTTCAATAAATCCAATTTGTAATTCATTTAGTCCTTTATTTTTTTGCTGATTAATAAAATCCTCCAATGCTTTTGAATTCATCTTTACTTTTTTTCTAACAAATATAACTATGTTTGCATCTTGATCACTTTTAAAAAGTTCATTAAATTCATCAGTAGTTTTAGCAATGTTTACAACCTTAGATCTAAAATCTTGAATTGCATCATTTGTCGGTTTAATAAGATTTTGGATTTGTTTGACAAGAGGTAAATCAGGATTGTTTTCGATTAAAAAATTAACCTTTTCACTAAGGGTTTTAAAGTCATCTACTGTAATGCTTAAATTAACTTCATTTTCTTCTGCATCTTCAAAAGTTGAAATCTCATCTTTAAAATCAGAGACAAGTGGAATAATGTCAGATGGATCTAAAAATACCATAAGATCACGCAATTCTTGTCTGATTTTATCAACATATGTTACTGTTGCATTATTTATAAACGTATCAGATGCCACATATTTTAAAGTATTAATATGTGAAGCAACTTCGGTAATATGTGATTTCTTTTTAATTAAGGTATCACAAATTATGTAAATAACACAAGATGCTTTTTTAAATTCACTGCCTTGAATAAATTTTGCTGCTGCGAACTGATAACAAATTTTGTCAAATCTACGTGCTTTTTCTTCATCTATTTCACCTTGTACATTTAAAGCAATATACTTTTTAACTTCCACAAAATTTTGATGGTCAAAATTTAATCAAGTTGATAATTCACAATATTTCTCAACATATTTAAGATTTTTATTTACACCAATATAACTTGGATTAAGTTTTTTTACCTCATCAATAAGTTCATCTCTTAATGATTCCAAATATTTTTTATCATCCAAATCAAGTTTTTCATAATTCGCTAACATTAACTTATACAAATAAACCTTAACGACAAAGATACTTTGGTAAAGCGAAAATACTTGGTCGCTTTTATCTGGTTTTCCATCAACGTTTTGTTTAAAGAAAGGAAACACATTACAAATATCAAATATTAAAAAACCTTGTTTTGAAGAATAGATTTGTCTGGTATTATCATTTGTTTTTCTTTCAAAATATGCTTTAGAAGGAGATAGTACCTTAATGTTGTCACAAAGCCGAGTTCCACGACCAATCATTTGTCAAAACTTTATTTTTGAAGCGATTCTTTTAAAGAAGACAAGATTAACAATTTCAGGAATATCAACACCAGTATCCATCATATCAACAGAAACTACAATTCTAATAGTTTGTTTATACTTAAATTCGTTTTGTAAAACTTCATTGTATTTAATCTTGTTATCAATTACAACACAATAATCAACACCATTAGGACTCTTTAGGTTGCACAATTCAGGATACAATTTTCTAAACTCTTCTTGAATAATAAGGGCATGATAATGGTCTCTGGCAAAAATAATTGTCTTCCCAAGAACATCCCCATTATCAACGTATAAACCTTCTTCCATCAAATCTTTTAATACTTGTCTTATTGTGCTTCTATTAGTAATACAAGATTTAAAAAGATCACCTTCAATTTTTGCAGGTAATGTGCCATCTTCTTCAGTAAACTTATCTTCATATTCTTCTTTTTCTTTTTCAGAAATAGAATCATATACTAGGCCATCTTTAAAAATTTTTGGTGTTCTGTCATATGCACGATAGTATGTCAAATAACCATCTTTTACACCTTTTCGAACATCATATTCATAATTTGGTTCATCAGCATTAAGGTTAAAAACTTTAAAAGTGGATTTGTTAATATCATTTTTAGGAGTTGCTGTAAGTCCTATCATTAACGCATCAAAATAATCAAATATTTCACCATATTTTCTAAAAAGGCTTCGGTGTGCTTCATCAACAATAATTAAATCAAAATGGCCAATTCCATAAGGACATTTTTCTAAATCTTTTATAATTGATATCATTGATTGATAAGTTGCAAAAACAATTCTTGCTTTTGACTCTTCACCTTCTTTATAACCATCCGCAATTACTGACATTGGTACAGTAGGTAAAAACTTTTCAAAAGTTTCTTGTTTTGCTTGCCTTACTAAGTTTCTTCGGTCTGCTAAAAATAGAATTCTTTTAACATAGTTATTTCTTAAAAAAATGTCTGATATTGCACAAGAGACTCTTGTTTTACCAGTACCAGTAGCTAATACAATAAGAGAACGTGAGTTCTTTGTACCTAAGTGTTTAATTACTTCTGCAATTGCATCTTTTTGATAATATCGACTACAAATATTGTCATCAACTTCTTTATCATCTAATTTAAAATCTCTTCTTTGAATTAAAAATTCAAGTTCTTCTTTTCTATGAAACCCAAAAACTTCTCTGGGAGGATAAAGTCCATCTATTACATTTATTGAATAACCGTTTGTATAATAAATAACTGGTCTTATACCATATTTCTTTTCTAAAGCATCAGCATATAAACAAGCTTGTACTCTACCATGTTCTTCATTTTCTACTGATCTTTTTGCTTCAATAAGTGCTAATGGTCTTCCATCATCTCCAAAAAGAACATAGTCAACAAAACCTTCCCCAGAAGGGTTTTCAGAAGTTTTTATCATTCCCTTAACAGGTGTTTCAATACAGGCTCTGTTTTTTTCAATGATATATTTTTCATTTAAAAGAATTCAACCCGCTCTTTTAAGTGCTGGATCTATTAATTTAAGTCTTGTTTCCTTTTCAGTTTTTGGCATATGATGCTCCTGTTAATTAAAATACTCATCCATTTTTTTATCTAATAATTCTTTATAAGTTTTGATACGATTCTGCACAATAAATTTCGATTTATCTATTTGTTTGACAAAGTCTGCGAATTCATTTTGAAGGTGAAGTGGCGGGACAATTGTAGGTATATTTCTAATAGTAATTAGGGAAAGGAATTGTTGAGTTCCTCCTTTTTTTATGTTCCCAAAATAATCATTCATTTCATCAGAATTCAATATGTATTTCACAAATATATTATTTATATTTGTTTTGTTAAATTTTATTAATGCTACATTTTTAATTGAAAATTCTCTATCTTTTATTACAACAATTGCCCCTCCAACTGTTCCCACCATTGGCATTAAAATATCCCCATCATCAACACAAGAACGTCGATTAAAATTTTCATAATCTTCCTTACTTATAAATTTACAAGTAGTGAAATCAATTTCACCCCCTGTAATATTTTTACTTGTAACAAAGGGATAACCTTCAGGATGATATTTTGGGGAATAGTGTGTTCCATCTCTAACATCACAAACTTCAGAAAGTGGTTTTTGTATTCACTTAGTATCTGTAATTGGATCCCCAAACATCTCGATAAATCGTGATTTAATAAGTTCATCATATAGAGCTAATTGAGACTCTAAGTTATTTAAAACATCTTTTAAATTGTTTAAAACTTTAATCACTTTGTTTTGTTCTTCAACACTGCCAAAATTCACTTTAAATTCAGATAAAACATTAAACTTTAAACTTGCTCTTACAGATCCTGAAGTGTTAGAGTTTATTAAATGCATTCCATAATTACTCTTAAAAAAATATTTTAAATATTCTTGTTTTAAACTATTCTTTGTTTTAAAAACAACATACAAAGGACTAACAATAACATAATCTTCAAACCTTTGATAATCTATTGACCCAACATTTATTCTCGAAGGATTATACGCAAAATATCCTTTTGGCACAATTTTGTATGTTCTTTTATTTTTGCTTGAAACATCTTTATTAAAATATTCAGTACAAAATCCAATGCTATTAGAAATGCTATAAACTGGATATGGCTTATTATTTTTGTTTTTTACAGAATACTCTTCAATGAAATCACCTAACTTTTTCTTAACCATAAAAAAGCCTTACTCTTTTAACATCTTTTCTAATGTATGCATCAATTCAAGTGATTCATTGTAGCTTTTTTTAAGATCATCAAAAATTTCAGAAGTGGGACGATATACCTTTGCTTCTTTTTTCACTTCTCGATATTTATTTAAAGTTAAATCATAATCATTTGCTCTAATCTCTTCAACTGGCACCATAAAAGATTTATCTTTTCTCGTTCTTGTTTTTTCGTTTTCTAAATTATTAAATCTTTTAATAATATCGGGAATATCAGATCCTTCTATTGGTTGTCGTTTTACATCTAATGTAAAACCATCATTTGTCATATTGTAGAATCAAACGTCTTTTGTACCACCCCGATCAGATTTTTCAAAAATAAGAAATGAAGTTTTCACCCCTGCACCTTTACTTGCAGATCCTTTTTTAGAAGGGGCACTAAATATGCCGTTAGGCATTGAAACTACACCAATTAATTTTTGTTTATCAATCAATTCTACTCTTAATTGTTTATGTGCTGTATGACTTCCAAACAAAACACCATCAGGCACTATTGTCATACAACGTCCACCTGGTTTTAACAACATATCCATTAATGCTACAAAAAGTAATTCTGTTTTTTTAGTTTTAGTAATGGATAATATTTTCCCATTAATTGCAGATTCTACTAAACTACCAGAAAATGGTGGATTAGCTAAAACTAAATCAAATTTACCAATATAATCTTTTGCATTTTCGTTTTCAAGAAGTGAGTCAATTGTGAAATTGGGGTTTTTGATTTTATGTAATACTGCATTCATATATCCAATTCTTGCCATATTATTGTCATTATCACAACCATAAAACATATCATTGCTAAAAATATCATTATTTTTTGAATTGTATAATTCGCTTTTCTGATTTTTACTTATATACTTAGCAGCTTCAATAATAAAACCAGCTGTTCCCATTGCAGGGTCAATTATTTTTTCACCAAGTCTTGGTTTCATCATTTTAACAGCCATTTCAATTATGTGACGTGGGGTTCGATATTGTCCAGATATTCCGCTTCCACACATATATTCGTAAACATCACCCATTAAGTCGATATTGTTAAAATTAAATTCTTCATCAGAAAGTTTATCTACAACTGATGCTAATAACCTTTCTTTATCATCAAAACCAAAACTATATTTTTTAGCATATTTGCCAAATTGGCCAATTGCAGTATTATCAGGATCTTTAATAAATGGAATAACATATTCTTTAATTCTTCTAGCAAGATTTATAGGACTTAAATCTTTAAAATTTTTTCATCTAAGATCACTATAAGGAATTTCAAATTTAAGTTGTTTTGTGCCATTTACAATTTCATAGTATTTGTAATTCCCATCTTTAAAAGTTAGATCATCTTTGTAAAGCTTTTCATCCATTTTAATAGCAGTAGCTTCCAAAGACTCTTGTTGATCGTCTAACATCTTAATAAACATCAGTGTTGTTAGTTGGTTAACAATATCTGAAGTTTGAGCCATATTTTCATTATAAAAATCTTGTCAGATAGCATTAATTTTATTTTTTAAACTTCCTGTAATCATTTCAATTTACCTTCAACTTCAATATAATATTTTGAAAACAATGGAGCTAGTTTGTTTTCTAGTTTGTACATAATATGTGTATCCAAAAAGTTTTATAGCACAAAATTATGTGTAACAACTTATTGCACATACAAAATTATTATATAACTTATTTTAGTCGTCCTTTTATTGATATTAATGGTTTGTATTAGTCTTAAAACTTCACTGTTTCTTTTGGCACACTAAAAAATAAGAATAAAAAATATAGCTGCACTTAAATTGCAACTATATTTATCTTTTTTAAAAACAGAAACTAATTATTAATTGTCAAACTCTGCAAATTTAGCAGCTTTAACATTTCTGATTGGCATCATTTGGTTAATGTGGTTATAAACTAATTGCCCATTCACAAATGTCATCATTACTCTACCACTAATGCGATAATCATTAAATGGAGTTCAACGTGCTGAAGAGATGATGTCTTCATTTTTGATTCACCATCTTTTAGTAGTATTGACAACTACTAAATCTGCATCATATCCCACTTTAATATCACCCTTGTTTTTAAATCCACATACTTTTGCGGGATTCTTACACAAAAGGTCTTCTAAAATAGTAATTGGAATTCTTTTAAAATAACAACTATCAAATAAAATGGAGAACATTGTTTCAAAATTTGGTAACCCTTTTTGGTTAGTCTCAAATTTTTCAATTAATGTTACTGGAAAATGGTCAGATGTTACAATATCAATTTTTCTTTCCCGAATTGCATTCCATAGTCCAATGTTGTTTAACATTGTCCCTAATTTAAATTCGGTAGTTAACGTTTTTCTCTTATACTCATTCGAAATCGTATCTCGATTAAACAATAAGTAATTAATACTAGTTGCAGTTCTAATATTAAAACCAAGTTTTTTATAAGATAAGATTTTTTCTAAATCAGATTCATTGGTAATATCATAAAAAACTAGTTTTGTTGTTTTGTTATTACAAATGTTAAAAAAGAAATCAATATCATTACCTGATAAATGTAAAAAGATTAATTTAGAAGCTCTAATAGCAGCATTTAATTTATCAGAATCGCTAATCCGCCCCATAATGGTACGTGAATTTACATTTAGAATGGTACCTACACTATACTCTTGTGCCTTTTCAAGTTCTGCTAAATCAGATAAATCAGAAACGGATACCACAAAACTAAAATTAACGTGTGAGTTTTCATTTGCATCATTAAGTTTGTTAGTAATGGAGTCTAAATATTTAGAACTTATTGGAATTGAAGGGATATCCACAAACGTTGTAATTCCCCCATATGCACAAGCACGTGATTCGGTCTCATAATTACAAGAAGTGTAGGGTGATTGATGGATTAACTTAGAAAAAGCATCAATAAAACCGGGCATTACTAAATTGAATTTGATATCAAAAACAGCATCTGCATATATCTCTTCTTGAATTTGATTAGTGGGTTTAAGGTTAATTATTTTTTCAATTGTTGAGTCTTTAATTAGAATATCTACTTTATTTCCATTTGACAATAAACAATTCTTTAATAATGTCAGCATAATTTATGAAAACTCCTGATAAACTGCTTTTATATAAGTTCTATACCTTCAAATAGAAATTAATAAAAGTATAATGAATACTTAACAACTAATAAAATTATAACATTTTTGAAATATTTTTATCAATATCATATATAATAAAAGTTTTTCAACAAAATAAGTGCTCAATATGCTATATAAACAATATATTACATATACTTTAATAAATATTTATATTGATTAACAAATAATAAAAAAGCCCAACCATAATTGATTGGACTTTTTTTATTTTAAATAGTTTTAAGCAGATTTAGATGTTTTGCTACTACCGTTAGCACTTTTAGATTTTAAGATTTCTCGAATATCTTTTAAAATACTTTCAGCAGAATTCTTTTCTTTTTCAATTTGGTCAAGTTCTGCTTGTTTAGCAGCTTCTTCATCTCTTTTGTCAGCTAGTAATTTAATATCGTTTTTAGTTTTGCCTTGCATTCTAAATTGTTTGTATTCTTCTTTAGTAAATCCAAAGTATTTATTTCTAAATCCTCCAGACACTTTTAAATAAGCTTTAACAATCACAAACAAGATAACTGCAATTATCAAGAAATTAATAACTGCTTGAATGAAGTTTCCATAACTTAAAACGATCGCTTGCGGGTTTACTGAACCATCTGCTAAATAATGCGGTTGCCCATTTGGTACTACTCACACTAAGTCAGCCAAACTTTTACCTGCAGCTGCGTTAATAAGGGGCATAATGATATCATTAACTAAACTAGTTACAATTGCAGAAAATGCTGCACCTAAAATAACTGCTACTGCTAAATCAACTAAATTACCTTTATTAATAAACTTCTTAAACTCAGCAAAAGTTTTAGACTTTAAAGGGTTTTTAATTTGCATATTTTTTCCTTTACATTTTATAAAACGCTTAATTATATATTATTTATGAAAATATGATTAAAAAATTTAAGAAAGTTTAAAGATAAATAGCAACCCTTTGTTTTAGCTAAAAAACCAATAGTTTAATGAGAATGAATCAGATTGGTTATCAATTGCTTTTTTCGAATTTGTTAAATCAACTAATGCAACAACATTGTTTGAAAAGTCATTTGTAAAAAATAAATTGTTAGCAAACACAGATCCATTTCAAATCACTAATTGGTGATTAGTTGCTGTTTGATAATCTTTTTTACTTAAGGTTTTGTAATTTAAAGTAATTTGATTATTTGAAAATACGCTCACAATTGCAATTCAAGGTAAGTCTCAATTATTTACATCATCTAATTTAAATCCTAATGTATTTTCAAAATCAGTAAATTGCGACAATTTAGCCGTATTTGAATAATTTGAAACGGTTTTGTCATTATTTAACAAATTGAATTGTGCATAATAGTTATCACAAGTATTGTTTAACTTTAAGATATTGTTTTTCAATGTTTCATATTGTTTGTATTTTTGAGTACCACTTTTATATGAATTCATTGTACTCACTACTTGGTTATACAAATTCTTTAGTTGGTACAAATCATAAGCGGTGTTGATTAAATCACTTCTAACACTAATACCAACTTTGTTTTGTCAGTAACTAGAGTTGAATTGGAAAAACTTTGAATAATCAAAATTAGAAATGACTGCAAAGTTATTGTTAGTACTATCAATTGAAACATTGCTATCTAATTTAAGTTCATATTTTGTTTTCAACTTGATTTTAATGTATCAAGACTTTAGATAAGCATAAGTGTTTCCATCACTATCAACTTTAGTATCAAATTGTAAATAAACCCTGTGGTTATCAGTTGCATCGGGTGATTCAATTCAAAATCAAGCACCTGATTTCATTGAAACCATACTTAATTGTGAATTGTAATATTGCACTGGTGTATAAGGGTCATAATGTAGTGTTAACTGGTTAATATCACTTGTATATTTTTCATGTCCCAAATTAGTGATTTGGTAATCTACATTTAAATATTTACCAGTACCTTGAATTTCAAGTCATCCAATTTGATTTAAATCAAAGCCGTTAAATAGTGAAATATTACTAATGTTTGTACTTCAAGCACTATTCATATTATGCACGACACTTCCATCTTTATTTTTAATTAAGATTTTTCCAAATGCAGTTTGGTTAAAAAAGTTTTGAGGGCTGCCAATTAAGATTCAATTGTCTTCTAATGAATCGACATTGCCACCAAAATACTTTTTATCAATTACACCGTTTTTGCTTGGTGTTACATTATATGAATAGTTTTCTAAATTAAAAAAACCATAGTTGGTATTTTTTGTTTGCTTAATATTAGTGAAGTTAAAGTTTTTTGAAAAACTTTTATCAATCGATTGGTTATCAAAAACAACTGAAGAATAACCATCTTTATCTGAATAATTATTTAATTGAATTTGTTCATTAGAATAAGTGTTTAATATCTTGTTTTGGGCATTTTGGTCTAAAGATGAAAAATTGTTTTGGTTAAAATATTGCATCTTATTAACTAATGAATAATTAAAGTATGTATTTTTAACTGGTAAATTAGTTTTATTAATAAAAACATTGTCAGTTAGTTTGTAATTAGTAGCATCATAATAATTAGTTTTAGTTTGTACTGCTGCATAATTGGTTACAGTTTGGTACATAAAGGGGTTATTTGCAGTGTTATTAGAATAAACACTATCATTTGAATAAAATTGGTTATTGTATTTAACAGCATTTTCTAACAAGGATAATCCTGTTTGGTTTGCTGTGCTGGTTGCAGAATTGTTAGTTGAATTAATTTTTGTAATTGAATTATTTTGGTCAACATTAAAGTTGTTTAAGTAACTATTAATCGATATTCCTGCAATGCTTAACATTGCTAAAGAACTGATTGAAACTAAGGTAATGATATTTTTCTTTTTCATATTTACTCCTAAATAAAAAATAAAATAATGAATTAACTGATAAACATCTTTTATATATATATATATATGGGAATCTCCATTAAATTAATTTATTTAAAAACAATTAATTTAAGGTAATAAAGATTGTAGTAAAACATTATTACTTTTAAATTTGTATAATGATATCACATTCATTTTTGTGTGATGACCTAATTTTATAAATTTAAAAATAAGCAAAATAAAGTGAAAAAAAACTTAAAAAATAAGTTTTCAAAGATTAATAAAACTAAATTATCAAAACTAAAATTAAAGATTATAATTAGACTATTATTTTGCAGATGTAGTTCAATGGTAGAATGCAACCTTGCCAAGGTCGAGACGCGAGTTCGATTCTCGTCATCTGCTCCATTAATTATTAAAATCACTTGTTAAAAGTGATTTTTTTTATTTTTATAGTCTGTTTATGTAATAAAATCAAAACTAAACAAAATAAAGGATTTGTAATGAATGAAATAAAAAAAGTTCTAGAAAGAAGATCAGAGCGTGATTATAAAAATGCACCAATTGAAAAAGAAAAAATTGACCAAATTATAAATGTCATTAACAGTGCTCCAACTAGTACTAATTCACAAGATTTTTCGGCAATCATTGTTGATGATCAACAATTAAGATTAGAAATTTCTCAAAATTTACCAACACAAAAACATATTGTAAACGCTCCTTTGTTTATTATTTTTTGTGCTGATATGAATCGAATTAACTATGTTGCACAACAAACTCAAAAAACAATTTATACAAATTCGATTAACAGTTTCTTAACATCAGCAGGGGACGCTTTTATAGCTGCTAGTTTTGCCGTAAATGCTGCAATTCAATTAGGGTTAGGGACGTGTTATATTGGAATGGTACGAGGTAAATTAAAAGAAATTCAAAAAGCTTTAAATTTAGAAGGCACTATTGTTCCTGTTGTTGGTTTAACTATTGGATACATTGCAACACAACAGGAAATCAAACCTAAAATTAATCACGTTTACATTTCAAAATATAACTTAAATCAATTACATAATGAAGTTGATAAATATGATTTAGAAATGCTTAATTATTATGACACACGTAGCCAAAACAGAACTCACAATAAATGATCGCAAACTTGTCTAAACTTCTTTTTACAACCATCGCCACTAACCTCAGAAATTGATGCATTTATTAAAAATGTTTGAAAAATACAATAATTCTAAAAAAGAAAATCTTTAAATAAATTAACTTCAAAACCTTTGGGAAAATTTAATTTAATTTCACAAAGGTTTTTAAATGACACAATTCCAATTCCATTTAAAAAGAGATTATACTTAACATCTTTTTCTAAGTTAGAAAATGTGGTTTGTTGAAACTCAATGTTATCAAAGACAGCAAGTTTAAAAATTTCATTTGCTTTTGCTTCAATTCTGGCTTTGTTTTTGATATTTGTCCTATGAATATTGATTTGATCCATTATTAGAAAAGAAATTGAACTATTAGCATCTTCATAAATTTTGCTACACTCTATGGTAGCTAATTTTTCAATGAAAAAAATTTGCTGATTATCTTTTAAATTAAAGTTAATCCAATTAACTTTTTTGAAATTCATTTTGTTTTTATGATCTATAAAAGATAAAAAATTTTGGTTACTATCATATCCTGGAGTGTCAATTAAACTATTAAACTTATTTAATTCAATTTCACGCAAGTTAACTGTTGTATTTTTTAATGCACTTACAGATAAAATTGGTGGTTTATCATTAAAAATAAGTAATGCATTAATTAAGCTAGATTTACCCACATTTGTTTTTCCAGCTAAATAAACTTTTTGTTTTTTAGTTTTAATTCAATCATTAATTTTTTTGATGTTAAATCTTGTATTGGTATCATAAAAAATAACATCTTGAAATCAACCATTCTTTTTTAAAAATTGTGTTACTTTTTGTTCAATTAAATTAATGTTTTTAATTTTTTTTAAAAACTCGATTTTGTTAATCACAATCAATAAATTCTTGTTATCTTTAAATTCTGTTAGCAATGAATCAAAAAGATTAAATAAATCAGCTACTAAGATAATGTTTTTATCTTTGAAATCAATCTTTTTTAAATTTAACTCAATAGCTGATTCGTCATATTGGGAATTATCTAGAATTCCATAATTTTTAAGTCTAAAACAACGTTGGCAATAATTAGTTTTTTCACTAATCTTTTTTACATAACTAAAATCACTTGGGTTGTCTGAAAAATACGCACCACATCCCAAGCATTTTTTGTTATATAAATTATTTCTTTTTTCCATACCTAAATTATAAAAATAGTTTGCAACTTAGTTATATGTTTTTTTATAAACTAATACCTTGCCTCGATCTGCCATAAAAGAAGATGTTTTTTTAAATTCAAGTTTTTCAATTAAGTTTTTTGATTTAATGTTTTTCTCAAAAACAGTACAATAAAAAGCATAATCTTTTAAAGTTGTAGCTAAATACACTAGTAATTCTGAAACAATTTCAAAAGCATATCCCTTTCTTTGACATTCAGGTTTGATCGTAAATCCAATAAAATACTCTTTGGAATCGCTTTTATTAGAAACATACACCTCACCAATTATGGTATTGCTTTCTTTTAATGCAATTGCAAATATAGCTTGGTCACTATAAAAATTACAGTTTTTATTAATTGCAAACATATTAGTAATTTCGTCTTTTGTAAAGCAAGAATAAGTTTGGTATTGTGCACAACTAAAATCATTGCGGTAATTGTAAACAGTTTCTAAATCTTGCTTTTCAAAATGTCTTAAGATTAAGCGCTGTGACTCTAATAAAACTTCACAACTTTTTTTATCTTTATTCTCTGAATTTAAATGATTACTATTGTCTAACTCTGCAAGTTCACTTGCAGTTAAATTGTTAGCATAATCAAAAATTGTTTTAATTTTTTTCAAAATTCTTATTCAAGTGCCTAAAGGCCCATAAAACAATTTTTCTAATTCGTCTACAAAATCGTTTGTTAAGTTTTCTAAATCATCAACTAACAAATATGCTTTTTTTCTCGATAAATAAGAAAATAAATAAACAGAGATTAATGCCAAAACTGCAAAAACGATTGCTACAAAATAAAATGGGTTTTGTACAAAAGCTTTTTTATAAGCAAAAGCACCAATCAAAACTAAACAAAAACAAATAACGATTATTAAATAAGAAAAAAAACAAACCAATGCGGATTGTTTTGCAATTTTATAAAGTTTTTTCAGTTTAGTTTCCATTATTTACCAATTAGTCATCATTACTATCGTTGTCATCATCTTCAAATTCGTGTTCTGATTCTTCTTCCATTTCGTTAATATCATCTAGCGAAAAATCAGAATCATCAAAATCTGTTTCTGATTCATAATCAATTTCAATTAGTTCGTCTTTTTCTGGTGCATTTTCGGCTTTAGTTTCTAAGTTTTTTTGTTTTTCTTTTTTACTAGATTCTAAAATATCAGAATCTAATGCTTTTGAAATTGTTTGGGCTAAGTTTGTTTTAGCATCAGACTCAATTGTTATATTATCATCAGAAACTTCATTATTAGTGTTGCTATTATCATTTTGATCATCATTTAAATAGTCAGCATTATCTTTTAAGCTTTCTAAAAACGCTTCATCTTTATCAGGATTAAATGAATTAGTATCATCTGAATAATTGATCTTAAATTGTTCACTTAAATCAAAATCATCATAATCTTTTTCATTTTCTTGTTCACTAAAATTAGTATTCTTATTTTCTAGATAATCATTATTATCTACTGTATCTATTGGTTCTTTTTGAATTTCCAAACTTTGATTATCAGTCTCTTCAATTTCTTTATTTTGAATTTGATTGTCATCAAATTCAAGATTATCAGAGACATCGAAATTGTTGTCAGAATTTATATCATTCTCATTTGTATTGTTGCTTTCAGTATCCAAAACTTCATTTGATTCATTTGAATTTTGAGATTCTTGTCCAACATCAAAATCTTTTATATTTGATACTTCTATTTTGACCTTTTGATTTTGAATTTCATTATCTAATTTATGTTGAGGTTTAAAATCAACTTCAGCTTTTGTTTTCGTTTCATTTTCTAAATTTGATTCTTGTTTTAAATCAGTTTTATCACTAATTTGAGCAAGCAATTGTGCTCTTAAAGTTTCAATTTCAGCAAGGATTTTAGCCAATGATTTCGTATTTGATTTATTTTTAGATTTATTATTTTTTTGATTTAAATCAGCTTGGCTTTCGTTATTTTCATTATCACTGTTTTCTAATAATAAGAAATTATTATTTAGATTATTGTGAATCACAACTTTTTCAATATTTAGATATGAACAATTTACAATTAAGTTTTTATCAATCTTAGAAATTAAATTGATACGTGATTCAGTATCTGATATTGGGATGTCAGCAACTCTTAAAGAAAGTAATTGGTTGTTTTCAAGTAATACAAAAATAGAATCACGTCCACTAATGATAAATCCACAACGAATAATATAAGGATTCGATTCTACTTGGCTAAAAATCTTTTTACCCAACTTTGCACGACTAGTTAATGCAATATCATTTAAATAGATTCTTTTAGCCCCACGATTTGCTACAAAAAACAAGAAATTCTGTTCCTTTGGAATTGGTAGTGAAAAAGCGACACAATCATCCTCTTTTAAATTCATATTTTTCACACCAGAAGCTGTTCTACTCACAATTGGAATTTCTTCAATTAAATATCGGATTGCATTCCCTTCACGTGAAACAGACACAATTTCTTTATGGTCTTTATTAAGAATGTGAGCTGAAACAATTTCATCATCATTAGCCTTTAAATTAATACAAGCTAAATATTTGCTAGTTTTTGCAAAACTTAATTCAGATAATGTCATTCTTTTAATTAATGAATTTTTAGTTGCAATTAAAATTTGGGTATCAATATCATTTTCTTTTTCGACACTAAAAGCTAACAAAATCTTTTCAAAAGAATCAATCGTTACAAATTCATTAATGTGAATTCCATTATCCCTTGGTTTACAAAACTTAATTTTGTATGACGGAATTGTAATAACCTTTCCCCGATTGGTAATACACACTAAATAGGAAAGCGTAGACATTTTGAAAACATCTACTGGAATATCACCGTCTTTAATTTTGTTTTTATCAATCTCAAATTCGGTAATTGATTCATCATTGATAAACTTAATGTAGTTATCACGAGTTACAAAACAAACTCCGTGAATCTCTTCAATAATGTCAGTTGCTTTAATTTCAAGTTGTTCAATTTCACCCTCAATGATTGATTTTCGAGATGATCCAAAATCATTTTTATAGCCTTCTAAAATATTGATGATGTAATTACTGCGAAAAGCTTGTGAATTGATAATCATTTGCAATTCTGCAATCGTTTTTAATAATTCATCATATTCTAACTTAAGTTTATTCGTATCATATGATGTTAAAATATATAAACGTAGATTAACAATTGCTTCTGATTGTTTTTCATTTACTTCAAAATGATCTTGGATTTTTTGTTTTGCCTCATCTTTGCTAACAGAACTTTTAATTAAAGAAACTAATGTATCAATATCAGAAATTGCTTTTATTAGTCCCTCAATAATTTCTTTACGTGCTAAGCATTTGTTTAAATCAAATTGGGCAGCTTTAATCACGGTTGTGTTAGCGTGTTCGATAAAAGCTTCTAAAATTTCATTGATGCCAGCAAGGGTTGGGCGTCTATCCTTAATGACAACAACATTGGCATTATATGAAATTTGCAATTGCGTTTTTTTAAACAAAAAGGCTTTGATAACCTCTAAATCTTTTTCCGTTTCAAAATCAAGGACGATACTGATTCCGTTTTTATCAGAATCGTCCCTAACTTCTTTAAATCCCGGTAATTCGTTATTATCTCTTATTTCATCAAGTGATTTAACAATTAAAGATTTGTTTGTATCGAAAGGAATTTCTTTAATAATTAATCTTTTAATGTTTTTTGAATTTTTAACTTCTTCTTGTTCAATTTTGGCACGAATTAAAAATTTTCCCTTACCCGTTTCAAATAAATCTTTAATTCCCTCTTTGCCCAAAATTATTCCCCCCGTTGGGAAATCAGGACCTTTAATAATTTTAAGCATTTCATCCACACTACAATGTGGTTTTAAAATCTTAAAAATTATCCCTTCAATCACTTCTTTTAAATTGAATGGTGGAATGTTAGTAGCATACCCAGCAGCAATTCCCGTAGCTCCATTAACTAGAATATTTGGTAAAAGTGACGGTAAAACAGTGGGTTCATACTCACTATCATCAAAGTTGTTTACCATCCTAACCGTATCTTTATCAATGTTTTTTAAAAGCAATTGACCAAACTTTGATAAACGACACTCAGTATAACGCATCGCAGCAGCTGAATCGCCATCAATTGAACCTTTATTCCCTTGCATATCAAGTAAGGGAATATTATTCTTTCACTCTTGAGCCATTCTAACCATTGCTTCATAAATCGAACTGTCCCCATGAGGGTGGTATTTACCAATAACTTCCCCAACCGTTCTAGCCGATTTTTTATAAGGCTTATCAAAATGAATTTTTAATTCATTCATTGCATATAAAATTCTTCTTTGTACTGGTTTTAATCCGTCCCTCACATCGGGAAGCGCACGGTCTTGAATAATGTATTTTGCATACTTACCAAAACTTTCAGATAAGATATCTTCTAATGGCCGGTTTCAAATTTTGTCATTCTCATTACTGTTACTCATAAAAATATCCTAGCTTTCCATTTCAAAGTCTACATTTTCTCTAATTCATTCTTTTCTTTTATTTGAATCATCCCCCATTAAAACCGATACTCTTCTTTCCGTTAATGCAGCGTCTTCTATTGAAACTTGAATTAGATTTCGAGTTGTAGGGTCCATTGTTGTGTTTCACAACTGGTCTGCGTTCATTTCTCCTAACCCTTTGTATCTTTGGATTTCATAATTTGGGTTATCTTTTTTAAGTTCTTCTAACTCATAGTTTTCCCAAATATAAAAGTGTTTTTTATTCTTTGTGTTTGTCAGTTTATACAAAGGTGGTAAAGCAATATAAA
Source organism: Malacoplasma sp. (assembly GCA_021444005.1). Classification (GTDB taxonomy): domain Bacteria; phylum Bacillota_I; class Bacilli_A; order Mycoplasmatales; family Mycoplasmoidaceae; genus Malacoplasma. The sequence continues at coordinate 4,815 of JABUSB010000004.1, read as the reverse complement.
CATTTCCGTTTTCAATCAGCTTTTTCATATAACGGTAAAAAAATGTTAGTAACAAAATCCGAATGTGTGCCCCATCAGTATCCGCATCCGTCATAATAATGATTTTGTTATACTTAACATCTTCCAAGCAAAAATCAGAGCCAATACTGCCTCCGATTGAAGAGATAATCGTTTGGATTTCCTCATTTTTTAACAAATCTTTTAATTGTGTTTTTTCAACATTAATTACTTTCCCTTTAAGGGGTAAAATCGCTTGGTAACGCTTATCACGACCTAGCTTTGCACTCCCACCAGCTGAATCTCCTTCGACCAAAAATAATTCTGTTAATTTTTTGTCTTTTGATTGGCAAGGCGTAAGTTTACCAGACAAAACTTTTAAATTTTTAGACCCTTTAAGCTGGCGTACTTCCTCTCTTGCTTTGCGAGCTGCAATTCTAGCTTCTCTTGAAAGATACGCTTTTTCAATTATTGTTTTGGCTTCTTTTTTATTTTCTTCTAACCAAAAAGTAAATTTAGTTTTAACAATGTTTTTAATAACCCCATACACTTCTTGGGTAAACAATTTGTTTTTAGTTTGTCCCTCATATGAAATTAAGCTTTCAGGGATTCTCACACTGATTACACAAACTAATCCTTCACGGAAATCACTTCCCTCAAAGTTTTTTTCCTTTTCTTTTAACAGCTTTCACTTTCTAGCATATTCATTAAGTGTTTCAGTTAGTGCTGCTTTAAAACCGGTTTCGTGTGTTCCCCCTTCTCGGGTTTTAACAGAGTTAGCAAAAGATACAAAGGTTTCAGAATTGGTATCGTTGTATTGAAAAGCAACTTCAACTTCAATGTCTTGTTCTTTACCTTCAATATAAATAATGTCACATAACGTTTTTTGATTAGTGTTAATAAATTCGACATATTCACTAATGCCATTATTTGCTAAAAAGGTTGTTGTTTTATGATTAATTTCATTTTCAAAAATAATCTTTAATCCTTTAAACAAAAAAGAAGTTTCTTGAATTCTTTCAAAAATAGCAGAGGAATTAAAGGTGATGTTTTTGAAAATAGTAATATCAGGTTTAAATCTGACAAAAGTACCAGTTTTATTAGTATTACCAATAATGTGGGATTTTTGTTTAATATTCCCCCCATTAACATATTGTGATTGGTAAATTTTATTATCCCTTTTAACAACAACTTCAACCCATGAACTTAATGCATTGACAACAGAGCTACCCACCCCGTGAAGTCCACCAGACATTTTATAGGCTGCATTATCAAATTTACCACCCGCATGTAGGGTAGTAAAAACAGTATCGATTGTTGAAATTTTAGTTTTAGGGTGAATCCCAGCAGGAATTCCCCGACCATTGTCTTCTACAGAAAATGAGCCATCATTGTGTAATGTCATCTTGATGGTGTCACAAACACCAGCCATTACCTCATCAACTGCATTATCTAAAATTTCTCATATCAAATGGTGTAATCCTCTTTGATCAGTTGAACCAATATACATCCCCGGACGCTTGCGAATGGGGTCCAAACCTTCCAAGATTTTTATATCCGACTCTTTATAAGTACTCATTTTAAAATTCCCTACCAACCTTAGTTATTTTTTAAGTAATTTTAATAAATAACATCTCAAAAATCTTAAAACAAAAATTTATTAATTAATACAAAAATTGAATTTTTTTATCAAGTCACAGTTCATAAAAACGTAAAAATCCTTCAAAATAAGACTAAAAAAATCAAAAAAACAGCATTTTTATAAAAATAATTGCACAAATTGTTTAATTTTGTGGTAGGAAATTACAAATTAAAAAACCTGTTATTTTAGTATTAAAAATAGCAGGTTTCGATTGATAAAAAGAAGTTAAAAATAAGGTTTATTTTAAGAAATTTTCAACCATTTCGATATTAAAACTAATCCCGTAAGGTAGTTGGTTTTCAAGAAAATAAAAGTCTTTGTCAAACATCGGAATTGAGTTAGCATTTTCTAAAAATATGATTGCACTACGAGTGAATTTTCTATACAAACTAAAGTCACTTTTATAAACTAAATCTTGGATTACTTTAATATTTTGTTGACCAAAACAATTAATTAGAACTCTATTAGCAAAGCTAATTGCTTTTATATTATTTCTTAAATTATAAGAATCTTGAATCAAGTTTTCTTTAAAAGCACAATTAAAGATGTTGGCATAATTAATAATGATTTCTTTAATTCTTTTCAAACTTGCTTCATATACCAAATCATCTTCACAACTAATACTTAATTGCAAAGAAGCAGATAGATAATAATCATTATTAAATGCGTTAGTACTAAGGTTATCAATTGTTAAATTTGCAACATTTAAAATTGCATCTGATCCATAACATGCAGAAGACAAGTTTAAAATAATATTGCTTGCACAAATTAAGGGATTTGATTTTCTAATTTTGGCATTCACATTGCTTGTTGATGCAAAGAATTGGTAGTTTAGGGTTGCGCTTTTAAAATCATTTTTACTTTTATTATCAAAAATAATAAAATTTGAAAAACCAGAATTTGGCGTTCTGTTAATATCAATTAACTTTAGACTAAATAAACCATCCAAATTAATTTTGTTAAACATCCCTTGGTCAATTAAATATTTTGCACCTTTAAAATTAATTTGACTAGGTTGAAAAATAGCATAAAAAGTACCATTAAAATTACGCGTCTCTGATAAATACTGACAAGCAGCTAAAAGCATTATTGTTTCCCCATCGTGCCCACAAGCGTGCTTTACTAAATTTAATTCCTCAAAATTATTTGCATCAATTCCAGCTAACAGTCCTAATTTTCTAGAACTATTCCCGTGCTTTAAAACACCTATTATTCCGTTATTAAAATCAATAATTTCAAAACCAATTCGAGCAAGAAATCCTTTAATAATTTGGACTGTTTTTTCTTGCATAAGACCAAAATTGGCAGCTTTGTTTAATTGCTTTAAAACTGATATTCAATTTTGTAAATTGTTTTTGATATATAGTTGTTGTGCTTCTTTATTCATAAATTATTAACCATTTATTTAATAGTATCTAATAATGAAATAAAAAATTAATAAATGTTTTTACCAAGATGTTTTTTAGCTTCTCTTTTATTATCACGGTCTTTTATAGCTTGGCGTTTATCAAAAAGCTTTTTCCCTTTAACTAATGCAATTTCAACTTTTAGTTTATTTTTACTCCAATAAATTTTAGAAGGGACAATAGTTAGTCCTTCTTTTTTGATTTTGTAAGAGAGTTTGATAATCTCTTTTTTGTTTAATAAAAGCTTGCGTGTTCTTAAAGGATCAGGATTGTAAATATTGCCATGAGAATAAGGGGCAATATGCATATTTAAAATAAAGGGTTCACCCTTTCTAAAAATCACATAGGCATCAGAAATATTGGCATTGTTTAAATGAATTGATTTTACTTCAGTTCCTTTTAAAACAATACCAGCCTCAATTTTCTCAATCACCTCATAATTAAAATGAAGCTTTTTATTAACAACCAAGATTTTCATACTGCTAAATTATACAAATTAATTATATAAAAAGAAAGTTATAGAAATTGATGATAAATACATCAAAAACAACTATAAAGCTCAGTCAATTTCTTCAACAGTTTTGCGATTTGGGTTTTTGAAATTTTGGGTGATTTTACCACTTTCAATTTTAATAATCCGGTCTGCTAGCTGCGTAATTGCATTATTGTGGGTCACAATAATAATTGTGGTTTTAAAAGTTTTATTGATTTTTAAAAAGATATTCATAATCTCTTTAGTTGCATTAATGTGCACTGCGCCAGTGGGTTCATCCCCGAATAAAATATCTGGATTTTTAATTAGAGCTCGACATATTGCTACCCGTTGCGCTTGCCCACCTGACAAATTACTAGCTTGGCGTTTTTTTAATTCATACAAGCCAACCGATTTTAATAAAGTATCCAAATCAAGTTTTTTGGCTTTTGCATCTTTTGTAATATTTGCAGCAATTTTAACATTATCTTCTACTGATAAATTTTGCAACAACCCATATTGCTGAAAAATATAGCCAACATGATTAGCACGCATTTTGGTTAATTCAGATTGGTTTAATGTGATTGTGTTTTTATCAAACATAAAACAATCACCTTTAGAAGGACGGTCTAGTGCTGATAAAATTGTTAACAGTGTTGTTTTCCCACTACCACTAGGGCCGATGATAACAACAAACTCACCTTTATAAATCGTTAAATCAATTCCCTTTAAAATGTGGGTGAATTGGTAACCATTAGTAGCGTATTTTTCAACATTAGCTAATTTAATAATTTCATTCTCATTTAAATTACAACTTGAAACACTACTAGCTTTATGAGGACGGTTTAATTTTTTAATTTCTTTAATAAGCTTTTTAACACTATTTAATTCAGATTTGTTAAGTTTTTTGTTTTCTGCAACATCTTTTTCAATTTTGTTTTCGCTTATAATGTTGTTTGAAACTTGTGAACTTGTAAAATCATTAGCATTTAAAACATTAGGATCAGGTTTTGATCCTTTTGATTTTTTAACCTTAATTTGTCTTGCTTTGATTTTCTTGCTCATAAAAAAATTGTAATCTAAATAAAAATTAGAATGATTATTGACTATCATTCTAATTTTAAAGTAATGCATTTAAAAGATTTTAAAAATTAAGTTTTTTTCTTAAAAAGATTTTTTAAAACAATCTATTTTCTTTGCCGTTTGTTTTGCGCTCTAATTTCTTTTAAATTAGTATTTGATTTTGCTAGTTTTTTACGCTTCACAATTAAATTAATTAAAATTCCAAGCATAATCGC
>JABUSB010000003.1 GCA_021444005.1 Malacoplasma sp. | reverse complement strand
ACTATTACTCATTTGTGCAAATGTACCATCACTCATTTGGGCATACCAAATACCAGTGTTGTCTGCTGGAATTGTGTAAATATTGTAAATGTTACCAAGACTAAACACAGAGCTATTGAAGTCATACATCGTTTTAACATAATTAAAACTTGCGTCTAATTGGTAAACTTTATTAGTACTTGTTAATGCATAATAACCACTGATATTAAAACTATTTAGTGAATAATATGGTACTACTTGGTAAATAAATCCGTCACTGACAGGTGCACTATTATAAACTGTTGGGTTAAAAGAAAAAGTGAATGAAATCGCATCAAATACTGCATAAACTTGCTCACTCTTATTTGGAATACTTAAAAGGAAGTTAATGTTAGCAACTGATGTAGGACCTGAATTTGCATTGTAATAAATATTAGTTTTAAATTTGGTAGTGTTATCAGATATGGATGATAATTGTTTACTAATATCTGTTTGGTTTGTTAATCCTGTTCCATCAATGTTTGTGAAGTTCGAATTTGATATAGTACTGTTACCATCAATTGTAATTGCTGTATTTGATAAATCAGTTAACTGGTCTGATCTGACAAATAATAGTGAGTTTGCCCCTTTGTAACCTGCAGTATTTTGAAATACAAAAAAGAAACGGGAATTAATCCGGTTGGCATAAATTGGTTTATAAGCATCTGATGCACTTATAAATTTAGTGTAATTTTGAATATTAATCGTGTTTTCATTAACTGAAGTTGTAGCACTTGTAGTACTGCTTCCAAACAATGAATTTGATACTGTTACATATTTAATACTGTATGTTGAATTATCACTACCACTTTGTTGTTGTCCTTGAGTTGGAGTTGTAGCATCTTTTTTATTCAAATTTTCAGGAAGGGATAAAACCTGCATTGTGTTAGTTGATACACCTTCCATTACAAGGTAGTTGTAATCTGTGTAATTTGTCCCATTAGACAAAATTGCAGCTAATCGGTAACTCCCAGCAGATTTGTCCCCACTAAGTGAAGTGCTGTTTGTAGTTAACCAATTAATTTGAAATAAATAACTCCCATCATGACTAGTGTCGCTGCTACCAGAGGTATTGTTACCTTTAATATTAGCAACTACAAATAGAGAAGGTGGTGAAGTATTACCACCGGCAGAAAACAAGATTGCTTTAATGGTAACTGTGTAATTGTTGTTGTTGTTGGTGCTTTGTGTACTACTACCACTATTTTGCTTATTAGCATATTGGTTAAATTGGGTTATTAAATTATCAGCAGTTACAACCCATCTCACACTACCAGCATAATAAGTTTTGACAGTACTTTGTGTCCCTTGCGTGCTCTGTTGTGTTGAATTTTCATTTTCACTCACATTAGAAGCTAAAAACATTGCAATTGCATCTTTGTTGTCATATTTAACAACTTGCGCAAATCCAGTTTTATTTGCGTCATCATTGGCAATGTTTTGCAAGATCTTAGAATCAGTTACAGTATCAGATTTATTCTCTTCAAAATCATTGGGAGCAATTTTGATCTTTGTAGCATCAGCTGTATTGGAATTCTTTACAAAATCCTGCTGTGCTCCAGCCGTTTGAGCATTAGGATCACTTTTTACTTTTTCAATATGTGAGTTTTGAATTGAATCAAAATTAGAAGTAGCTAAAAAACTTATGCCAACCCCTAGAATACTTGAAAAAATTGATAATCTCATTAATTTCTTATGCAGCTTCTTTTTCATAAAACACCATTAAAATTAGTTAAAAAATCTTAAAATATCAGCTACTAATATTATCTATTTTTTTAAATTAAGTTTCAATTCAGGCACAACACCAAAACATAGCATCCTAAAAGGATAAACAAACATAAAACTTTATCCATATGTTTTGGTCTTTCACAACCTAACAAAATTGATTAAAAAAGAAAAGTACTCATACCACAAAGTGATACAAGTACTTTAACCACAAAAATATTCACTATTTAAACAAAAATCAATAAGAAATATTTTAATGGTGGAGATGACGGGAGTCGAACCCGTTTCCACAAAATGCAATTACACTAAAATCTACAGCTTAGTTTTTCTTATTATAAATTTAAGTTTGGAGAAAAACGCCCAAATCTTAAAAAGAAAGAAGGAATAAATATAAGGAGGTAGGAGACAATTTAGAAGAATAAATTATACAAACTTTCTTTTTAAAGAATTTCCAAAAAAGTATTCCTAGGAGGTTTTATATTAACAAGGAGTTTTTTTATGAAAAACAAAGTTAATAATCTAGTGAGAAATGAAGCATTAACTATCCTAGATAAACAGCTAATCTTGTTAACAAACTGTTATTATGCGTAAAAAGCGTAATTAGCTTGTTGAGTTAAAGCGTTGATTTCAAAACCATCAAGTTCTGTTAATTCAACAACTTCGTTTTGATTTTTGTCTTCAGCATTTATTAGCCTCGACAGCTGTAAAGGGCTTACCCTGCTGCCTTTAGAGATCCACAAATCATGTCGAAACCGTGACATCCCCTATAAAAGTGTAATACATTTTAAAAAAAATAAAAGATAGCAAAGTATTTAAACAAATATAACTGGTACAAACAAAATTAAGATATCTAAGTTAAAAAAGACAATAAACTATTTTGAATAACATTGACTTGCTGTATTGCATATGATTTATTTTGGACTAACCAAATTAAATACCCAGCAACACAAGCAACAACAATAAATACAATTAAGGTAATTACAATTATCAAAATTTGTTTTTTGATTTTCTTCTCTTCAACTTTTTGCTTCCCCAATTCAGACGGGGATAGTTTGTGAAACAAATTAGAGAAAAGGTTGATTTTCTTAGTATGACCTAATTCGTTTTCAGTTGTGTTTTTTTGAGAACTTTTAGTACTTTTTGCTTTTTCCATCATTAATTATTTCTATAGCAAATATTATATTCAATATTATGACTAAAACTAATAATTAATTACTCTTTGTCTTTTAATTTATTTAAAATCATATTTTCAACATCAAGCATATTAGCATTGTTTGCAGATGCGTATGTTGCTAAATCATTGATTTCTTCTAAATCTTCAATTGAATCCCTTACAAATCATTGCATTGCTTCAAATGTTTCAAAGTCTTTGCCAGCAAATGCAGCATCAACTACTTTGTAAACACTGTTTCTCACTTTCGATTCTGTATCAACTGCGAATTTGAAAATGGAAGCAATATCATTAAAATCAACACTTTCAGAAACAATAATTGAATCACTTTTTAAGACATAATCAAATTTCATTAAATAATTGATTAAACGAGTCATGTGTGCTTCTTGCTTATCAATTCCCATTTTATAAAAGAACTTAGCAGCATAATCATAACCAATACTTTTAGCAAGTGTAGCTAAATGAAAGTAAGTGTTTGCCGCACGTTGTTCAACATTGTAATGTTTAGCAACAAGATCTAAAATGCGATCATCTTTTTTTCAAATATTTTGAGACATATATACTCCATATAAAAATTTTTTAATATATGAGTATATTACAAAATGCCATTTTCGCACACAAAATTTAAAAATTTTTATGATAAGCAAAGTTTCAAAAAATAAAAAAATGAAGGTTACTTTTTTAAACCTTCATTTTTATAAAAGATATGGAATATTAGATTTAAATTACTTTTTTTTATTTGTTTTTTTCTTTTCAACTGCCTTTTTTTGAGGGTGGTCAATATAATCATCAAATAAACTTTTAAATTCAGAAAATGATTTATCAGTTGATTCATCTAATACATAGTTATCAACTTCTTTTTTGAATCGGTTATATAATGATGTAATTTTTTGTTTTGGATCAACTGGTTTTCTAGTTGCTGGTTTTTTAGCAGGCGCTGCTTTTTTAACAGGTGCTGGAGTTTGAGGTACAACTTTTGGCTCTTGTTTTTGCACTGGTTTTGCAACAACTGGTGCTACCGCTTTTTTAGGTTGTACAGTTTTTTTAGCAACTGGTTTTTTCTTTTTAGGAGCTGCTTTTTTAACAACTTTTTTAGCAGGTGCTTTAACTTCTTTTTTAACAGGAGCAGCTGGAATTTCTTTTTTCTCAACCGGAGTTGCAACTACAGTTTTGTGAATTTCTCCATTTTTGTTTTGAATACAATCAATTCCCGGTAATATTTTATCTGCAAAAAAATCAAGGGATGCACCGCCACCTGTTGAGATGTGCGAGAATGCTTGTCCATAACCAAACCCAATTACAGCTGCTGCAGAATCACCCCCGCCAATTACTGAATAACAATTTCAAACACGAGTAACTTTGGCAACTGCTTTACAAACCTTTCGTGTCCCTTTAGAGAAAGCATAATTTTCAAATACCCCTAAAGGTCCGTTTCAAATCACTGTTCTTGCTGTTTTAATAATTCTTTTAAAAATACGAATCGTTTGTCGTCCAATATCAAACCCTGCTAAATGTGAAGGAATTGTATTTGCTAATACATTAATTCCTCTAACTGCTTCAATATTATTTGCACATTTGACATCTACTGGTAAGACAATTTTTTCTCCAAATTCATTCAATAAGCTTTTAGCAACATCAATTTGGTCATTTTCACAAAGTGAATTCCCGATTTCAAATCCTTTAGCTTTTAGGAAAATGTAAGCCATTCCCCCACCAATTAAAACTTTATCAGAAACCTTAGCAATGTTTCTAATTGAATCAACCTTATCAGAAACCTTAGCACCACCAAAGATAGCAACAACAGGACGGGCTGGATTTTTAATTGCTTTGCTTAATTTTGATAGCTCTTTATCTACTAAAAATCCAATAGCTGATTCTTTCACATTTGATGCAATCCCAACGTTACTTGCATGTGCACGGTGACAAGTACCAAATGCATCATTAACATAAGCATCTGCAAATGATGCTCAAAACTTTGCTAAATTAGTATTGTTTTTCGATTCTCATTTAACCACTTCACCACTTTCATTCACATCTGCATACCGTGTGTTTTCTAGAAGCAATAAGGAGCCATCTTCCATTTTATCAATTTGGCTAATTAAACTTTTATCCAAATTATTTTTAGCAAATAAAATTGTTTTTCCAGGAAGTAGCTGTTTTAGTTTTTCATAAACAATTTTTAAACTTTTTTTACCACTTGTTTTGTCATCAAGTTTTTTAATTCTTGAAAGGTGTGACATCACAATAACTTTAGCACCTTTATCTAATAAATAACCAATTGTATCAAGTGCTGCTAAAATTCTTGTAGGGTCTGTAATTAAACCAGTAGTTTTACTAATCGGCACATTGAAATCACATCGTAACACGACTCTTTTACCCTTAAGGTTATGAAGGTCGGTCACTAATTTTTTGTTATATTCCATATTGAATAGAATCCTTAAATAATAAATTTAAATCTCTATAATTTTACCATATATTCCAACACTCTAATGAATTGGCAAACATAGCTATATTCATTATCATATCAAGTAAACAACTTGAATGTTTTTCGACCATCTGTGTTTAATTCCATTGATAACCCAGGGTCAAAAACACTACCATAAGTACTACCAATTACGTCAGCTGAAACAATTGGGTCTTCACAATACATTAAAGTTTCATTTGCTGCTTTTTTCATTGCTTTGTGAATGTCTTCAATTGTGACATTTTTTTCAAGTTCAACAGTAATATCAACAAGTGATCCCGTAATTGTAGGTACCCGAATTGCAACCCCGTGCATTTTTTTATTTAATTCTGGAATTACTAATCCAATTGCTTTCGCAGCCCCAGTGGTTGTTGGGACAATTGAAACCCCAGCAGCTCTAGCACGTCTTAAATCAGAGTGGGGTGCATCTTGTAATCTTTGGTCTGCAGTGTAGGCGTGAATTGTATTCATAAACCCTCACTTAATACCAAATTCTTTACTTAACACTTTTGCAACTGGTGCAAGTGCATTTGTAGTACAACTTGCAGCAGAAACAATTTTATCAGTTGCTTTTAAAGTTGTGTGGTTAACATTGTAAACAACTGTCGGAATTTCTCCGCCTTTTGCAGGTGCTGACAATAATACTTTTTTTGCCCCTGCTTCAATGTGTTTACTAGCACCTTCTTGGCTAACAAACTTACCAGTTGATTCAACTACAATATCAACTCCCAATTTTTTTCAAGGTAAATTTGATGGATCTTTTTCAGCAAAAACTGGAATTTTGTTTCCATCAATGATTAGGTTGTTGCTAGCATCAAAACTAACAGTTCCTTTAAAAACTTTGTGAGCACTATCATATTTAAATAAATGTGCTAGCGTTTTAGCATCTGTTAAGTCATTGATTGCAACAACTTCAATGTCTTTGGAAGCATCAAGAATTCTTCTTAAAGCTAATCTTCCAATACGACCAAAGCCGTTAATAGCGACTTTAATTTTATTTGTGGCCATATTTCCTCCAAAATATGAATCTAAATTTTATAACAATAGAAATTATAAAACCGCAATAAAAAATTAAACAATAAGATTAAATAATTTTTTGTAAATTTTAAGATTGCTCTCAAAGCAAAGATATTAATTTTGCAAATATGCAATTAATTTAAAATTATTGGTTTGACAAAATTATTAAGCATATTTTTGATAAGTATATAAAATTAATAAATAATACAAAAAGAAAGGCAAAATATGCAAGAAAATAAATTTCGAATTCAAGATGATTTATATGAATTTGTCAATCACGATGAATTAGCTAAAAAAGAAATTCCATTAGACCGTCCCACAGTTGGTGGCTTTGCGGATCTAGCAATTGCAGTTGAAAAGACCTTAATGCAAGATTTTGAAGATTTATCAAAAAACATTAATACAGTTAATGATACTCATTTTAAAAATGCATTATTGATTTACCAAAAAATGCTAAACAATACACTAAAACCAGAAGCTGCAAAAGTTGGATTTGATAAATACATTGATAGTTTTTCAAAAATTAATAACATTAGTTTATTTAATTTAAACTTCAAGTATTTGTATAACAACCTTTTCCCCCTTCCTTTCCAATTTAGTGTCGATGTCAATATGAAAGATACAAAATACCACGCACTATGTTTAATGGGGCCGGGATTGATATTACCTGATACTGAATATTACAATGAACAAAACCCAACTAAGCAAGCATTGCTGGATGCGTATTCAAAAATGTGTCAAGCAGTATTGTCAGTCTTTTTTAAAGACCACCAATACATTGATGACTTAATTAAAAAAACCCTAGCATTTGATGCAATTATTGCAACTTTGGTAAAATCGCGATTAGAGTGATCAGATTATACAAAAAACTTTAATCCCCACAGTTTTGAAGAAGTTAGCAAGCTATTAGCTCCAGTTGATTTTGAAAAAATCGTTAACCAAATTTATGGAGCACAACCAAAACAAATAATTGTGTATGACCCACGTTTCTTACAAGGATTTACAAAGTTGTTTAATGAAAAAAATTATGAGTTGTACCACGCTTGATCATTAGTTAGTTTTATTATGGGTAATGCTAAGTATTTGTGTGATGAATTAAGAATTGCAAGTACTGTATTTGACCGCTTACTAACTGGTACTAAAGAGCCATCAACTTTAAAAAAATACGCATATAAATTAGTAGCTGATGGATTGTATAGTGAAGTTGTGGGAATCTATTATGGGAAAAAGTATTTTGGAGAAGCTGCTAAAAAAGATGTTATTAACATCGTGCACGGATTAGTTAAGTCTTACCAAGACCGACTAGAAAAAAACAATTGATTGTCTGCTCAAACAAAACAAAAAGCAATTTTAAAATTAGATAAGATGAAAATCAAAATTGGTTGACCTGACAATCTTGCGAAAGTATTCCAATTTATTAAATTTGATATTAACCAAAATCTATTTGAAATTGTCAAATCAATTTACTTATCAAAAAGAGATTACGAAAATAGTTTATTGTACAAAGATGTTGACACTTCTGTATGGTATATGCCAGGACACTTAGTAAATGCGTGTTATAATCCAACTTCAAATGATATTACATTCCCTGCAGCGATTTTGCAAAAACCATTTTATGCATTGTCTCAAACTGCTGCACAAAACTTTGGAGGAATTGGTACCGTAATTGGTCACGAAATTTCCCACGCTTTTGATAACAATGGTGCAAAATGTGATGAAGACGGAAATTTAAACAACTGGTGAACACCAGAAGATTATTCAAAATTTGAAGAAAAAACTAACCAAATGATAAACCAATTTGATGGATTACCATTTGCCAATGGGGCAGTTAACGGAAAACTAGTAGTTTCTGAAAACATTGCTGATTTAGGAGGAGTGGCAGCTGCACTACAAACAATGGAGCGTGAAAACAAAACAAACTATAGTGAGTTTTTTATCAATTATGCAAAAAGTTGAGCACAAAAAGCAAGCGAAGAATACAAGCAATTATTGCTTGCAATTGATGTTCACGCGCCAACTTATTGAAGAGCTAATATGCAACCTAGAAACTTTAGCCAATGGTATTCAACATTCAATGTTACTGCAAATGACAAAATGTATTTAGATGTATCTCAAAGAATCGAAATTTGATAATCTTCATTTTTTAAAAACTAAACTAAATAAAAATAACTTGAATCAAATTGATTCAAGTTATTTTTTTACACTTTATGAATATCAATGTTTTGGTTTTTATTTTTGTAAATTTTTTTAACAATTTTCCCATCCACTAAATAAAAGACAAGATTTGCATATTTGGCAATTGACTCATCGTGGGTGATCATAATAATCGTTGTTTTTAAATCATTATTAATCTTAACAAATGCCTCAATAATTGATTGACTCATTTCCGCATCCACTGCAGCAGTTGGTTCATCCCCAAAAATAATTAACGGGTTTTTTGCAATTGAACGGGCAATTGAAGTCCTTTGTTTTTGTCCCCCAGATAATTGGTAAGGATATTTATCTTTAAAATCTTGTAATTCAAAACTTTTTAAAATATTTAATATTCTTTCAACTTCCTTATCGTGGGTTAAATATTTTTGCTTTTTAATTTCAATTTTTTGCTGTCTTTTACTCCCGTTCGAGCTTCATAATTCTTTTAACTTTTTAATTTTGGTCTCAATATCCTCTTTCCCCAAATAACTCCCTACTAATACATTTTCAAAAACAGTTAAATTAGGTAAAAGCCCATAACGCTGGAAAATATAACCAATCACATTTTTGCGAAATGCAGTTAGTGCTTTTTGATCCATTTTTTCTAACTCATAACCGTTAACGTTGATATTGCCATATGTTGGGTTATCAATTCCAGATATTAAATTCATAATTGTCGTTTTCCCACTCCCACTAGGTCCTAGAAAAACCACAAAATCACCATAATTGATTTCAAAACTAATATTGGATAATACTTTATTAGTTAATTTTTTAGAAGCATAGTATTTGGTAACGTTTTTAACACTTACAATTTTTTGCTGCTCTAGCAAATCATCTTTTACATATTTTTCATCCACTAATACTTCTTCACTAATAACAATGTACTTGTAAATTAATGCATACAGCTTTGCTTTAATCTTTTCAACTTTTTTAATATCTTTGCTTTCGCTATCAAAGTGAAAAGAATTTAAATAATTGATTTTTTCATAAATTTTTTCAATGCTATCAATTACTTTTTTTTGGTATGCATAAATGTCTTTAAGTTTTTTAACTTTAACATTTTTGATAAAAACACGAATGTTGTCAATTACGGGATCAAGACTTTGCTTAAATTCAATTTTGCTTGTTTTATTAAAATCAATTTGATTTGCCAAATTTAATAACCTCTTAATAAATTCTTTTAAAGCAAAACGTTAGTGCAAAAACTTGAAAGACTAACAAGCCAATACTAATTAAGATTAAAATTACAAAACCACTAATAAATACCGAGTCCCCCCATCTAGTACCAATGATGTAAAGCCCAGCTAACAAGAACCCAAAAAAACATAGAAAACTAACTCACAAAATGATTGACCATTTGTTAAGATAACAAATCTTTAGTGCAATTGCATCACTCTTCTCATCTTCTCCATTATCGTCATACATATTGCCAATAAAGTTAAACACAACCACTAGGATAAAATTAACGATGACTATGATTAATGGAAACAACGAATAAACTGAAAGCAAACCAAAAAATCCAAAATTACGCCACTCACTTTGGGTTGTTAAAATTTGGTTATTAATTAATCCAAAACTAAATAAAACTGCAATTAATATAAATGCTACAAAAAACAAAATTGTTTCTATGACGTGATAAATTCTAGCAATTTTAAACCACTTGTGTTTTTCAATGAATTTCTGTTTCTTTTCAAGCTCAAAATCATCAAAAAACAAATCACTATTTTTTGCAGCAACCTTGTTTTCTTTAACAAGTTCATTCAAATCATTTTTACTAATATTTTGTGGATTCATTTTTTATTCCCGATAAATTAAATATTCTGGATTAACAAAAGTTAAAATACTGCAAGAAATTGCAACAAGGTTTAAAAAAACTAAAAAACCAATGATCCCATAATAAAAACTTGCAAAGCTTATAAAATTAGTAGCATTAAAATTTGGTTTAAATGCTAAAAACCCAATTAAAACACCAACACTTATCGTTGTTGCTAAAAAGTGAGCTATGATTCTAGTAACACTAAAAATGCGTGCATACGAATAATTGATCCTAAATTCAATGTCACCTTTATCAATATCATCGTTTTTAAACAATTTGAAATAATCAAAAATAACGATTGCAAAATTAGCAAGATTAGCAAGCCCAATAATAATTAAAAGTGGCAATAACAATTCAAAATTATTTTCCTTATTAATCGCAATTAAAACAATACAAGAAATTAACGCGATTACAAACAAACCAATGGAAATTAAAGATAATCCAATCCGGTTTGATGCAAAACAAAATAACTTTACTTCTTTTACTTTATCTTGAAACTTAAAATCCTTTTGCACACCTTCTTTTTTAGTTTCTAAAACCTTTTCAGGTTTTTTAAATTCGTTTGGTTTATCAAGTGTTTCCTTTTTTGAAGAATTAAAAGGCTTAGCTTTTTTTTCTGGCTTTTTAGCTTTAAGATCTTTGTCTTCACTAAATCCGGTTTTTTTCGCAATTGCCTTATTAGTCAAATCAATTTTCATAATTGCAAATTATAAACTTTTTTCTATTATTTAACTAATTATAAAATAGAGATAGAAATAAAAAAATAGAAAGCAGCATACTTTCTATTTTTTATATTTAAAAAGCTTTTCAATTACTTAATGTATTTCATTCCCAAAGCTTTTAGAATTGAAGACAATACAAAGTTAAATGGTTTGTTCAAGTGTGGTAAGAAGTATACATCAGTAAATGCAATTTGGAATAAGTTTAATCCTAATTGAATAGCTAATGCTAGTGAGAAAATTCATTCAGTGTGGTTAGCATCTCCAAAAGAAAGAATTTGTGCACCCACTAATCGCATTGTCTCTTCTTCATACACTAGTTTAACTTGCACTTTTTCAACTGTGTTCATTCATTCTGGACGGTCATTATCACTATATTCACAAGTTTTCACTTTTAGTCCAAAACGTGCAGCCACATCTTCTGTAACCCCAGTACTTGCAAATTTTAAGCCAAATACACAAATTGCATTTGTACCTACAATATTTGGAATAACAACATTTTCTAATCCACAAATTTGTGAAGCTGCAACAATTCCTAATTTTACTGCATTAGTAGCTAGAGCAATGTTACGGTATTGTTTAGTTGCCGCATCAAACACTGCTGCACAATCACCAATTGCATAAATGTTTGGATCACTTGATTGTGCTTTACGGTTTACAATAATTGCACCATTTCCTGATTTTTTAAGGTTTGGTAACAATTCACCATTTGGTTTGAAACCAATACACAAGATCACCAAATCTGCTTCAATTTCTTCTTTATCAGTAATTACTTTACAAACATTACCATTACCATCATCTACAAATTCAGAAACTTTTTGGTTTAAGCAAAGTCTAACCCCTTCTGCTTTCATGTTTTCTTCTAATTTGTCTGTAAAGTTTTTATCATAGTATGTACCCAATACTCTTGGAAGGACATCAATTAAAGTTACTTGTTTTCCCGATTGTGTATACGCTTCTACAAGTTCAACGCCAATATAGCCACACCCAACCACTACTACTTTTTTAATTGATTCATCTTTTGCTTTTTCAATTAGTTTTAGAGCGTGTTGGTACAATTTACAAATTTCAATATTTTTTAATTCTTGATTTTTGAAATGTAAATCAATTGGTCAACTACCAGCTGCGTAAATTAGTTTGTCATAAGATTCAGTTCTAGTTTCTTCAGTTTCTAAATCTTTTACAGTTACTACTTTGTTTTTACGATCAATTTCAATTACATCAGTATTCATAAATACTTTTGCACCCATTGATTCTAATTCTTGTGGATTTGAGTAAAACAAATCATTAGTGTTTTGTACTACTCCACTTACAGTAAGAGCAATTCCACAACCTAAAAAGGAAATATTATTGTTACGGTCAAATGCAACAACTTCAGCATTTGGGTTAATTGATAATAATGTTCTAATAGCAGAAGTACCTGCATGATTAATACCAATTACAACTACTTTCATATAAGCTCCTTAATAAAAATAAAATAATGTTGAAATTTAAAACCACAAACCCCAACTCAAATATTTTAAATCTAAAATAAAGTTTTTAATGATAATAATTTGGTTCAATTTCGCAAATCATTAAATTTGAGTTAATTTTTTCAAACTTTATTTAATTAAAAAACCATTATTTTGCAATTAATTGAAAATCCATTAAACGCAGGTTAATAATGTTAATTTATTTTATAAATTAGCAATTGATTAAATAAAATTAATAATAGTATAAACAAAGGGTAAGATAATGAAAATTGCTTGAATTGGTACGGGAATTATGGGGAAAAATATGCTGCAAAGACTAGCAAATGCTAACCATTTACTCCACATTTATAACCGCACATTATCCAAAATGGATCAATTAAATCACATAAACATCAAAAAGTTTAATTCAATAAAAGAAGCAATTGCTGGTGTTGATTTAATTATGACAATGGTTGGATATCCCCAAGACGTATTAGATGTGTATTGTGACAAAGAAAAAGGAATTTTAGAGTTTGCAAATTCACACCAAATTTGCATTGATTTTACAACCTCTTCACCCCAAATTGCAAAGCAAATTGCATACAATGATAAAAACATTGCAGTATTGGATGCACCAGTAACTGGTGGGGATATTGGTGCTCAAAACGGTACCCTTTCAATTCTTGTAGGTGGTAATTTTGCAACCTTTGAAAAAGTTAAACCAATTTTAGAAGTTTTGGGCAATAAAATTAATTATTTTGGACAAGCAGGAAGTGGACAACATGCGAAAATGTTTAACCAAATTCTTGTTGGAATCAATACTTACAACATTGCTGAAGCACTTAACCATTGTATTAAAAATGAGGTTAATTTAGAAGGCGCTCTAAGTATTTTTAAAAAATCAATTGGAAATAGCTGACAACTTGAAAACAATGGTCCTAAAATGATTGATAACAATTTAATGCCCGGCTTTTTAATAAAACACCTTATTAAAGATCTAAACTTGGTAAAAGAAAACCAAAAAACATATTTATATGCAATTAATGAAGTATTGAAGGTTTACCAAGAATTTGCTAATGAAAACCAATCAGTAAACAATTTAGGCACACAAGCAATTTTTGAATACATTAAATTAAAGAGGGAGCAATAAGGTATGAAAATCGGTTGAATTACAATAAATTTTTCAAATGAAAACTTAATCCAATATCTTGCTCTTAACCATCACGAAATCTTTTTGTTATCCACTTACCAATCTGTCCAAAATTTTGATAATTGGCAAAATTTTAGATGAGTACAATCAATTCAAGAAATGGTTGAAAAGGTTGATATTATTTTCACCTATTTTTTAAATCCCGCAGATGTTTATAAAATTTATGTAGCACAAGAGGGAATTATTAATGCAATCAATAAAGCTAATAAAAAAATAGTTTGTATTGATTTGTCTAACAATTCAATTAGCTTATCTAAAAATGTGTTATCAAAACAACCGTTAATGGAATATGTTGAAGCACCCTTAATTGTTAACTTTAATCAAAGCAAAAACCCGGTTAATGTGTTACCAATTGCTTCTAAAAAATACTTGTTTGATAAACTTCAACCCATCTTTTTAGATTTGAATGTTGCTTTTTACTATTGTGGGTCATACGGGAGCGCAATTGCTACAAAACAAGCTAATGAAATCCTAAAGGCGAGTGCAACACTAGCAGTTGTAGAAGCTCTAAATTATGCAATTGATCATAATTTAGACTTAGATACACTATACAACGCAATCGCTTTTGGTGCTGGGGGTAACAAAGTATTTAGCAAATACTTTAATGAAATTAAAACCAATAACTTAGAAAAGCTAAATCTTGAATTAAGAGATTGTGCTTTACAAGTTAATGAATTTTTAAGTAGTAACAATAAAAACCTTAATTGAATTAAAATGGCTAAAATACTTTATGGAATCCATAAAAATGATCATAACTTTAAAAATGAACTTAACCTTGATTCATTTTTAAATTTGTATCCAAAAGTAAAAGCTTATATCGAAAGTAACCAAGAAACAACACAAGAAGAAATTTTTGCAAATGATTTTGAATTTACAAATAATTTTAATGCTAGCTTCGAAAGTTCTGAAACTAATAAAGATCAAATTTTAGAAAACCCTGCTTTAAGTGAACAAGAAATTACAAAAGCATCAGATTTGAATTTAAATAGTGATTTTATCAGTGATGCTTCACCATTTATTCCAAATGTTGACCCGCTAGATTTTAGTCAATTAAATAGTAGCGACAAAACACCACAAGTGTTTGAAGCAAAACCAGTTGACTTAATTGCACAAACCATTTTAAGTGAAAAAGATGTTTTTATTGAAAACGAAGCTGACCAAACTAATTTTGAAAATAATGACAATGAAAGTCAATTCCTTGAATTTGAATACCAAGTCCCCCAATCTTTAAATAAAGAATTTATCAGCCAGCAAACTAGTGCTTTTTTTGAAGAAAAAGTGGATGCAGAATACGGATCATTAGGAAAAAAAGAAGCACCTTTTGAAACAAATGATTTTATTTCAATGCTTAATTTAAAAGAAAAAAAATCAAAAAATAATCAATTAGAAAGAGCTGATATTGAATCCCTTTTAACACAAGAGTATGAAGCTAGCAAGGATTTTCAAAGTTCCTTCCTTTTTAAAAATGACAAGGATAAAACTGTTGATAAAAAAACTTTAATTTTTGATTTAGATGGCACAATATTAAATAGCCAACATAAAGTACCCCAATACACTATAAACACTTTAACAAAAGCCAATCAAATGGGGCACAACATCATTATTGCAACGGGAAGATGTTATGCACAAACAACTGATATTATCAAACAAATTGGTGTTGTTAAATATGCCATTTTAAGCAATGGTGCAATTTTGTTTGATGTTAACAAAAATGAAATTGTCCCATTAACAAAACCATTAAGCAGTGATGTTAGATTATTCTTTTTAAAACTTGCATTTGAAAGAAAAATTTCATTTCTAATTTATACTGAATTAAATTTATACATCTATTGCTTTTCAAATCAAGATTGGCAAACCCTTTCATTCTATTTCTCAAGTGATGCAGCTGATTTAAGTCATATGAATTACTCTCAATTAGAATCCTTTTTACTTGATCAAAATCTTAATATCTTCACCATTTCAGGACTTTGTGATAGCTTGAAAGAAAATGATTGAATTAACATCTTTAAGGATTTAATTGATCGCGGTTTGTGTGATATGACAAGTGCAGCAGATGATTGTATTGATATTTATAGTGGTGCAGTTTCTAAATATAGTGGTTACTTAGAATTACAAAAGATTTTAAATAATAAAAATGACAACACTTATTTCTTTGGTGATTCTAATAATGATTACATTTTAATGAGTCACCTGAAAAATGGGGTTGCTTTAGAAAATGCAAGTGAAAAACTAAAAACTGTTGCTAAATACCAAATTGGGAATAATGATTCAAAAGCAATTAGTAATTTTGTCGAAACTGTTATTTTAAATAACTAAGTTTTAAATTACAAAATCAGTAATTAATCATTTTATTTTATTAATCTTGTAATAATATAAAACTATAAAATAGTTGTTAATTTATTTACACCATTTTAAAATCACAAAACAAAAAATTTTATTTAAATGGAGCACATATGAATTCATCAAGCAATGACAAAAACATTAATTTTAAAGTATTTGAAAATTATGAAAGTACTGAAGATTATTTAGCATCAGAAATTGTAAGACACATTAAATCAAAAATTGGTTTAAATTTAGCAATTGAATCAAGAGCTCAATTTTATTCATTATTTGATAAATTAAAACAAATTTATAACAATAAACAAGTTTCATTTCAAAATGTCAACTTCTTTATGACAGATGATTATATTTATGATTTCAATAAATGATCAGAGTTGTCTAACACTTCTACTGAAGTTTTTTTAAAAAACACATTTTTTAATGCAATTGATTTTCAGCAACAAAACTTTCACTCAATTCTAAATTTTGATCGGTTTGTAAATCTATTCACTAATGGGTTATCTTCATATGATGCTGAAATTGATGCAGTTAATGGTTTAGATGTTTTAGTACTAAAAATGCGAGCTGATGGATCCCTTATTTTTAACCGGGTTGTTGATGACACAAAACTAGCATCGCAAGGGGTTAATTTGGACAATACATCATTAGCTGTGATTAGAGATGAATTCCAACCAAATACAGGACTACCAGTAGCTTGTGCAACGCTAGGGATTGACCAAATCTTAAAAACTAGAATGATTTACATAATTGGGGTTGGCAGTGAATGTGCAAATGTGTTACAAAAGCTTTTTTACACAAAAGACTATGATAAAAAATTACCAACTTGTTTGTTAAAAAACCACCCAAACGTAGTTGTGTTGGTAGATAAAAAAGCATCAGCTGGAATCTTTGCACCAATTGATACGCTATACACTTCTTCAAAAGAAGTTTTAAGTTATGAAACTCAAAATGCATATAACCCAATTAATAACCCTAATTTGAATATGCCTTCAATTAACTCTTACTTCATTCAAAACCAGCCACAACCTGCTGCTAACCCAATGCAGGTACAACAAACTTCTAACAGTTATGTAGTGCAAAATGAGCAAACGCTTGCAAATGCTTCTGTTGCGCAAGCAACACCAATAAACCAAGCACCAGCTTTAACAGAAGCCGATGTATTTATTGAAGAAGAGCAACAAGTGCAAAAAACACAAGTAGCACCAGCAAATGATATCCCAACAATTAATATTGAAATCACTAATGGTGTAGATGACATTAAAATTAATGGTAACCAAGCATTTGATAATGCAGTTGTTACAAAACCAGAAGAAACTAAGGTCGAGGCTCCAAAAGAAATTAAAAAAGAAGATGATTATGGTGAATTTGATTTTGCAGCAATCGACGACTTCCAAGACATTGATTAACAATTTTTAAATTGTCGCATTTTCGCTAAAAAACAATTCGGTTCATGTTTTGCTACAATAACCCCAATTGCTTCCAAATAAGAATAAACAATTGTGGGTCCAATAAATTTGAAACCGTATTTTTTTAGTTCACAACTAATTTCAATTGACAATTGATTTGAAGTTGTCCCGATTGGAGTATTAATTGAACTAAAGTTAGATTTTGATCACAAAAAGTTATCAAGGGAATGATATTGTTTAACTAATTTTAAATAGGCATTAGCATTTGCAACAATTGCATTAATCTTAGGTTTGTTTTTTAAAACATTAAAGTTTTTTAGTATGAAATCAATTTCATCGTCTTGTAGCAAACTAATTTTTTGAATGTTTTTAAAATCAAAACAAGTTTGGTATGCTTTTCTTTTAGCTAAAATAACTCCAAAGCCTAGTCCAACACTTTGGGTTTCTAAACATAGCAATTCAAAAAGATAATTATCATTGTGAATCACTTTACCCCACTCATTATCGTGATACTCTTGATACGATTTACTTTTTGCTCAACTGCATCTTGTAGTGTCATTGATTTGCTTCATAAACTCAATTAAAAAAGGTCAATTTTAATTATAATTAAAATTATAAATTTAAGCTTTTTATGAATCAAAACCAATCCAACTATAGCCATCAATCAGTATTATTAAACGAAAGCATTGCAGCTTTAAATATTGTCCAAAACGGAATTTATGTTGATGCAACTTTTGGACGAGGTGGGCACAGTCGTGCAATATTAGAAAAACTTAATAACACTGGTAAACTTATTTGCTTTGATGTCGATAAAGATGCGCTAGATTACTATCACAAGCATTTTTTGCAATATAAAAACTGTATTTTTATAAATTCCAATTTTAAAAACATTAAACAATTGCTATTAGATTTAAATATTGATAAAGTTGATGGAATCATATTTGATTTAGGAGTTTCAAGTCCAATGTTTGATAATGCATCAAGAGGATTTAGTTACAAATATGATGCCAATCTTGATATGCGAATGGATCAAAACTTAAAAATAAGTGCATATGACATAGTTAACCAATACAGCATTAGCCAATTAAATCGGGTTTTTAAAGAGTATGGAGATATTAAAAACCCAATGCCAATCAGCTGTGCAATTGCAGAATACCGCAATAAAAAGCCAATTAATACAACTTTGGAATTAATTGAAATTATTAGAAAAAAAACCCCAATTAAAATGCAATTTAAAAACAAGCATTTTGCAAGAACTTATTTTCAAGCACTAAGAATTGAAGTCAATGATGAAATTAATAATTTAAAAATTGCACTAAATGATAGTGTAATGTTGTTAAATAAAAATGCAAGAATAGTTACTATTAGTTTTCATTCATTAGAAGAAAAAACAATCAAAAATGTTTATCATAACTATTTAAAAAATGCATTACCTAATGAAATTCCTATTAATAATGAAAAACATTTTAAGTTAATTAATTTAAAATTTAAAAAGGCTAGTAATGATGAGCTTTTAAAAAACAATCGCTCTCGAAGTGCAGTTTTAAAAGTGATTGAAAGGGTTAAGTAATAATGCGCGAAAGTTACACTGTAATTTCATTTGGAAATTATGAAACTAAAATTTTGTGTTGTAGTTTTATAGAAAACACTTTATACCCGATTTATAAAAAAAGTTTCATTACTAAAAACTGTTTCCAAGAATCACACGTGATTGATGAAGAACTTTTAATTAAAACACTTCAAAAGGAATTAAAACCAATTCCAATTCCCTTGAAGCAAACAAATTTAATTTTAAATATCCCTTTAAAAAAACTTGATATCATCAATTCTAAAAAGGACAATATCCCCATTAACTCTGATTTCACAATTGCTAATTTAATTAACTTAGTAGAAAATTATGGAAATCAAAATATTGCATCTGACAAAATCGAATTAGAAAAAAAGGTAATCTATTGAAGAATTAACAATAAATCTTTTTCCTACCTTCCAGATTTACCTCCAAATTTATCATCTTTTGGTTGAAACATTAACACATATTTAACGAAGAAAAATGTAGTTGATAAATACAAATCGATCTTTTATGAACAATTTGACCTAGTTCCTAAAATGGTAACTTGCGATAGTTTGGTAATGAGTGAGTTGTTTTTCAATAAAGAAAGAAAAGTTAAGGTTTTAATTAATATTGGCCATCTTAAAACAATATTTGAGTCTTATGAAAACGAGGTCTTAATTAACCAAACAAGTTATGATTTTGGAATAAGACACTTAACTTCTGAAATTGGTAAAATTGGTAACATTAACGAAACCGATTCAATAGAACTTTTAAAGATATACAAAATGATTGCTAATTTTGATAGCGATCTAGCTCTTATTAACCACTTTAAACAAAAGTATTTAGATTATTCACAAACCAAAATCCACCACATTAGTTATTTAATTCAACAATGAATTAAATACTTAGTGGACTTGTTAAATTATTACTTAAAAAATGCTAAACTAGATTTTTTAGGAGTGGATGAAATTTATTTGTACTCATCAATGAATATTTTAGAAAAATGACACCAATTTATTAAAAAGAATATGGAAAAAAGGGCCGACATTTTTGCAATTGAAAGTGGTACTTTTAGCATTAATGAAAACAAGTATTGCTCGTTAGTTGCAAGTGTTTATCACTATGTCAATAGTTTGAAAAAGAATAGCAATTTCTTAAAACCGACAACTAAAATTAATTTTAAATAGTTTTTAAATTAATGATTTTTGGTAATACAAATAGGCCATCATTGCCGCATTATCAGTTGCAAATTGTTTTAATGGTACAAAGCTGTTTTTAAAAATCGTTTTAATACAACTTTGAAAATAACTATTGCTTGCAACCCCACCACCAATCGTAACTACATCAACATTGTATTTTTTTTGGTAGTGCACTAATTTTTTAATAATTAAATCAATTGTATATTTTACAAATGAAGATCCGATTGTAATTGTGTCAATTGCTTTATTTTTTCTATACTCATTTTGAATTAAGGTTTTAAATTTATTTTTAATTCCCGAAAATGAGAAATCACTCTCAACACTTGGAAAACTAAATTTTAAAGTAGCTTTGTTAATATCAAAGTTTTTATCAAGTAATGGACCTGCTGGGTATTGATATCCTAATTCTTTGCCAACTTTATCAAACGCTTCTCCAATTGCATCGTCTTTTGTTTTATTCAACTCAATAATATTATTCGCGTTTTGCACTAAAAAAATACTTGTCGTTTTCCCAGATGCAATCAGTGCTAAAAAAGGATAAATTGGATTTGAATTAATAAAGGGACTTAATATGTGTCCATGAATATGGTTTAACCCAATCGCTTCGATACCTAATGCAAAAGCAAGTGATTTTGCAAACACTTCCCCCACAAAAAGAGAACCCACTAATCCAGGGGTTTGAGTATATGCAATTTTGTCAATTTGAGTACTTTGAATATTAGCATTTTCTAATGCTTCTAAAAAACAAGGAATGATATTTTCTTGGTGGAATCTTGCTACAATTTCAGGGACTATTCCCCCAAAGGGATCTAATTGTTTTGCATTATTTTTAGTAATACAACTTAATACTTGATTGTCTTTTAAAATTGCAATGCTTGTATCATCACAACTTGATTCAATTCCCAAAATATACATAAACACTCCTTTACTTATGTGTTGCTAAAAATTTTTATCTTTTGCAAATTCATAAGCTCAACTCATATTAGTTTTATTTAAATCTGAAATATTTCTTGGTGTATTATTTGCATTTACACTATTACCAATATAATAAATCTTTATTAAAGTATTGATAAAACTTTGATATTGATTCAAACTTAAAAATCCTTTTGAATTTGGATCAGAAGCATCAATTACTAAATCATTTTGCAAATAGTAGTTTGTAAAAAACCCATTCCCAGCTAAATCTAAACTTAAGCTATCAAAAACAGTACCATACAAAAGTGAATCAAGACTTGTGTTTTCAACACCGGTATATGAATTATCAAAACTATTAACATCAGATGCAGAATTTAATACATAAGCATTCAGTGTTGTTAAAGGTGAAGTGTATTGCACATAACTAAAGTTTAGTGCAGGACCATATTTATATTGATCATTTTGATCTGAAACTGCAATGCTATCATTTGCATATTCTGATTTTGAATCATTCGTATACAAACTTAAATCACTACCCTCTAACCCAATTTTATATAATAGTGAATATGCTAAATTTGAAAA
Source organism: Malacoplasma sp. (assembly GCA_021444005.1). Classification (GTDB taxonomy): domain Bacteria; phylum Bacillota_I; class Bacilli_A; order Mycoplasmatales; family Mycoplasmoidaceae; genus Malacoplasma. Next base: position 72,858 of record JABUSB010000003.1, on the reverse strand, counting down.
GTTATTTTGCAACGCTTTTTTACGATTAACAACCATTACATCTAATAACAAAAAAACTGCATTCGCATCTTTTGTAGGATCTGCTTTTTTAATAAAAAAATTAGGATTATTATCTTGAAAAAAATTCTTAATTCAAGATGCAAAAGCACTAGAATCTGATGCATCATATCCAAAGTTATCTCCACCTTGGGTTCCAAATAAGATATCACCATTATAGGAAAAAATAGCATCACTTCCACTTAAACTTGCAAATGAATTCAAAACATTATTTGAATCTGAATTTAAATAAAAGGTATTTCGAGCTAAATCTTGGTTTAAATACAAATACGTATTTTCATAATCATTAATACTAATTGTGTTTTCAAGTGTGGTTGATAACCCTGTTTGTGCGTCTCCTGGATTAATGTTAGCAGCAACGTTTAAGCTACTGTTTTGAATTAATTTAGATATTGAATATAAACTTCTTGAATCATCAACACTAGAAATTTTGTTAATCTCATTAGTTTTTGTTTTTGAAACAATCGTATTTTTAACATCATTTCAAGAATATGCATTGTTAGTACTATCTTGACTAAAATCCCAATCATTGCCATCTTTTGATTTATATGCAAAACAAAAATCTTGCAAAAAATAGGGTACACAAAAATTTAGCAACCCACCCTCTGGATCGTATAATTGGAATTCTTGTGGGTAATTTTGTTTTAAATATTCTTGTGCTTCACTTAAATCATAGGCTAACAAAATACCACGAACTTGGGGAGTAAACAAAGTTAAAGCATCTGATGCTTTTTCAATTTTCTCATTAGTTCTATTTCCAAATATATCTAGTTTATATAAATTAAATTTTTTTCAATCAAGGACCATCAATTCACCACTATTAGCTAATTTAACAGCCAAATAAGTTGATGGTACTCCCATATCATAATTAGTTGAAAAATTTCTTTCCAAATCCTCATTTGTCGTAAATGTTCTTAAATTAAAGTTTTGAATTTTTTCATTATTTAATCCAATCGTATTGTTGTTTCCCAGAAGAGATAAAAGATCTGGAGACATATAACTTTCAAAATTAGCAAAATAAAAACCGACTTGTTGATTATTACAAGCGGTTAATAGAATTGCATTGGTAGTACCAAATGTAAGAAGGGAAAAGTATTTAATTATTTTTTTCATGCAGTTTTAAATTAGTTCTATTTTTGTGTTTTACCTTAAATATTTTAATAGCTGCAAGAATAAATGTACCAACAATAAATAAAATTACCAATAATGCACCAAAAGTTACAATCCAAGCTTTAATCCCACGAGACGATAAATAAATTTTAGTTGCAATTGTTCTAAAATTACCACTCACTAATAATGTAATTACAAAATCATCAAAACTAATCGCAGTTACAATGATCGCTGCTGCAATGATTGAAGGATAAACGTGGGGTACAACTACTTTAAAAAAGGTTTTTAACTTTGATGCCCCCAAGTCATTAGAAGCATTGATTAAGTTGCGGTTTAATGATGCCATTCGTGGGTAAATTGCAACAATGGCATATGGGATGCAAAAAGAAATGTGGGAAATCACAACTGTTGCATACCCATAATTTAATCCCAATGGTAATCAAATTATTGTAAACAATAATGATAAACTAATTCCAGCAATGATATCAGGTATTGAGATATTAGTAGTGGATGCGATTCTAGCAATATTGCGAGTTTTTGATTTACTATTCCACATTCCAAATGCGGTTAATAAACCCACAATTACCGAAACTGGCATTACTAAAATGACAACTAAAAATGAGTTTAATAAATTTACTAAAAACCCATCACTACTAGTGTCAGTAAACAAGCTAATTCAATTTTCCCCAGTTAACCCATTATTAAAATCTAAGATAATGTTTCCTCTTACACTTTGCCCATTAAAACTTAGTAGCACAATAAAAATTAGTGGCACATAAATTAGAATTAAAAGAAAGTAAATGTAAAACCTTCTAAAAAACGCAAGTACTGAACTGATTTCCAATTTAAACATTTTCAGCTCCTTTTGCTTTTTCAAACCCTTTTTTCAAAAACAAAGGGTTTGCAGTTTTATTTGAAGCTCTATTTTGCTTATGGTTTTTTACATAAAAGCGAATTGCTTTGGGAATTAAGACAAACACAACCCATAAAATTAGAATTAGCAAACAAATAATTAAAGACAGTGTTGCCACTCTTGCAAGTGCAATTTGGCTCGATGTCCCTTCCAATCCTTTATCTAATAAAATACTCCCAATTAAACTACCACTATTTGAGTTATCCATAAATTGGGTAACCCCAGCAGTAGTCAATGTTGGTAAAAAAACTAATGTAATTCCACTAATTATTGCATTTTTAGTAAAAGGTAAAATTACTTGGAAAAAAGTTTGGACACAATTTTTTCCCAAATCTTTACTAGCTTCTAGCAAATTTTTTGGAATTGTATTTAAAAAGGTGTAAATAGTTAAAGTAAAAATAGGAAGGTTAACATAAACTAGGGCAATTAAAGAAAAAATTAAACCATACGTACTATTTGAAGTTTGAGCAATTGTATCAAACAATTCTTTTAACCCCACTAATTTAATTAAGAAACTGATTCACATTGGGGATGTCATTAAACAAATCGCGATTATTTTGGCTGAATTGTTTTTAACAAGTGAGAGGAAATATGCAAAGCCATATCCTAATATGCCACAAATCAAGGTAACAATAAATGCTGCAAAAAATGATAATCCAATCTTTTGCCAAATTGTTGCCCCTAAAAAATTTCAATTGTCAGCAACTGGCGATACACTATTTCCTGTTGCATCATTTGTTGGTTTAAAAGGAATAACAAAGACAAAAATTAAAGGAAGAATAATCAAAACAATTGTGATGATTAAATATGGCAAAAACAACAAAAAATTTGCAAGCATTTTCTTAGAATTATCAAAACTAAATGTTAGCTTTTTCATTACTCTTACCTTTCTTGTTTTTCTTCTTATTTTTAATTTCTTTCATCTTCTTTTTTAAGATTGCTTTGGTTAATACTGACAATTCACTAGCTTCATCACTTTCAAAGTTTGTGGTATCAACCTTTTTCATCACGTGCATATCTTCATCATCTCAAGTAAGATAAATTTCTTGTTCTTGTTTGATGTTATTAATTGCTTCAACAACAATTATTGTACCTTCAAAATCACAGACTAATTTTCACATTTGTCCTTTATAAATTGTTTCTAATATCGTAACTTTAATTTTGCCCTTGTTTTTGTTTACTACATCAAAATCTTCTGGTCTGATCATCACATTAACTTCTTCGTTATCTTCAAAGTTGTTATACCTTTTATCAACCTTTAAGACTTTATCAAAAAGCTTTACTTTATTGTTTTTTAAATATATTGCATCCAATATGTTAGCTTGCCCAATAAAGTTAGCTACCCAATTGTTAGCTGGAGTATCGTAGATTTCATTTGGTGTCCCCACTTGCTGAATATTCCCTTGTGACATCACCACAATTTTATCAGACAAGGTTAATGCTTCTTCTTGATCGTGGGTTACTAAAATAAAGGTAATTCCAAACTTTTTGTGTAAATTTTTAAGTTCTTGTTGCATTTGGACACGAACTTTTGCATCAAGCGCACTTAAAGGTTCGTCAAGCAATAGAATATCGGGTTTGATGACAAGTGCACGGGCAAGTGCAACTCTTTGCTGCATCCCCCCAGATAAATCAGATGCCATTTTTTTATTCTTGCCCTCTAATCCAATAATTTGAATAATGTTGTCAACCTCACTTTTAATTTCAGCTTTATTCATTTTTCGAGTTAAATTCTTTTTTTCAAACCATTCCTTTTCCTGATAAGGATAGTTTTGCCAGTATGAGTTTCAGTAATCTAGATCATTTGCTTTGAAATTTAAAGTATTGATATTATTTTTAATAATTAAATTAACCCGGTATGCTTTTTCATATTTTAAGTATTTTACAATTAACTCATCATTTGCATTGTAGTGGTAATCAAAGTTTTTATAAATTCTAAAAAAACTTAAAGTGTTATTAATAAACTCAATAACCTTGATTTTAAAAGGAATCGAACTTAACAAATTTTTATTATACTTGTTTGAATATTCTTGCAAAATAGTATCAATTTTAGCTTCGTATTCAGCTTCGCTCATTTTATTTACTTCACTTAAATAAACTGAGTCATTAATTCGTTTTTCAAGTTTTTTAATTTCTCTTGCATAGCTTTCTTGTTTTTTTTCAATTTCTTTAATTTTTGATTTTGTTTTCTTAACACAATCATTAAAGTATTTTTGACTTTGCTTTTCATAATGGGGTGAAACATTTTCTAATGGGACTCGAATTTCAGATAATCCGTATGCAATGTTTTTTTCAACATTCATATTCGGAAATAAGGCATAGTCTTGAAAAACAGTCGCTGTAGGACGTCTTTGAATGGGTAAATCTTTGATATCAATTTTGTTAACTAAAATCTTTCCAGATGTAGGCAATTCAAAACCACCAATCATTTTTAAAATTGTAGTTTTTCCACATCCACTTGGTCCCAAAATAGTAACAAACTCACCTTTTTTAATATTAAGGTTGATTTTTTTAACAGCCATAAAACCATCTTGATAAACCTTACAGATGTTTTTGATTTCAATAAATTCGTTAGGCATATCTTCTTTTTTTGGAAGCATTAGATTATGCTCTGTTTTTAAAGAAAGACTATTGTCAGTTTTATTAATATCTTTTGTCATTTTTTATCCTTTTATTTAATTGGTAACCAAGATTTTTAAGTAGTTGTCAACTTCGTATAACAATTGGTTTATGTTTTGATAATCACCGATTTTAAATTTTTTACTTGCTTTAATAGAGATGCTATTATTGCTTTTATTACTATATAAAAAATATAAAGATTTTGTTCTAAAAATCCTAAATTTTTCAGGGGTAATTTTGTTAAGTTCATTTAAAGCAAAATTGGTTAGTGGTTTTGTTAATTCTTGATTAATATCAAAGTTTTGTGCTTCTTTTTGATTTTTAAAATACTTTAAATCAAAATTGTTTTTTGCAATAAAGTGCTTTAATGCATTTTTGTCTTTGTAAACAATGCAATTGCTATTATTATCTTCATATTCAAATACAAAAATATTTTTATCTTTATTATTTTGATAATATGTTTCAACTACACTTAATTGGTCTTTATCAAATACCGAAATTAGTTGGTTGAAACAAATGGTGTTTTTGCTCACAAAAAGTGGGGATAAAATTGCATTTAAATATCATTGTGGGAATAAAGCAGAAATTATTAAATGATTTTGGTTTATCAAATAATTCATTAGGTTTTCATATTGATAAATTGTTTTAAAATCAAAATTATCTTCCCACCCAATTAGGTCTATTAAAATTTTATTTTTTGCATCATACTTAATTGGATTATATCCAATCGTTCATCTTTGTAATTGTGTGTCAAAATTTTGGTTATTTTTGTTTATTGCAATCGCACAATCGGTTAATCTTTTTTTATGATCACTAAAACAAATTGCACGATTACAAACTTGAAACATTGATAAATCATTTGCAGAATCACCAAATGCAATTGTGTTGTCTAAACTAAATTTTTCAATTTCTTGCAGTTTTAAAATTGCATTCCCTTTGCTAACAGCAACCGCTGTAATTTCAATTGTTTTTGAGTTAATTTCAAAAACAGATAACTTATCTTTAAAGTTTAGTTTTAGCCATTCAAGCACTGCTTGCATTTGCTGTTTGGAATAACTAAAAGCTAGCATTTTATAGATTTTGTCTTCTTTAATTGCTTGTTTATCAATTTCGACAATCTTACCATAGTTGAATTTACCAATCACTCTTTTAATCGGGATTTTATAAGAATAAATAATTTTTTGCTCAATCCCTTTTTGTGAGTAAATTCACAATGATATTTTAAATTGGTTTAGATTGTCAATAATGGAAGCAAAAACTTGATTATCAATTGCGCTTTCATAAATTAATTGGTTTTTGTTTAAATCAAAAATGTTGGCCCCATTTAAACAAATCAAGTATTTGTTTTTAATGTTACTAAATTGCTGGATTGTTTGGTTATAGACAAATGCAGATACGGGTCATCTTCCAGTCGCAATTACAAAATTGTTATTTGCACTAACAAAATTTTTAATTGCGATTAAGTTTTTGTTATCAATTTTTTTACGTTTATTTAATAGCGTCCCATCAAGATCTACAAAAGCCCAACTTTGGTTCATTAACATTCCACTCAAAATAATAATTTGCTTAATTTTATTGAAAAAAATTTTTTTAGATTAAAACATTTATAAAAACTTAGTTTATAAAGAATTTTTAATTTTTCACCACGCCCATGATATGTTGTCTTTTGCCATATCTGAAAGGTTAGTAGCTAAATAATTGATATTTAAACTCGGATTAATATTATAGGTATCAATTAACAAGTTAATATAGTTGTCATATTGGGTTTGGTTAAAAAATTGGATATCTGGATCGGGATTATTTGCATCTTGTAAATAAGACACATATAAATCGGTAAAATAACCATTGCCCATCTCATTTTCTGAAAGTGAATCATAAACTGTCCCCAAACTTGAATTTGTACTGTTATCATTTTCAGCATTTTGAAATTTAGTAAAATCAGATGCTGAATTTAAAACATATGCATTAATGGTTAATAATGGTGAGGTGTAGTTAACATAATCAAAGTTAATCATTGGTCCATAAATATAAGAATCCTGGTCATCAACTGCAAATATTGGATTATCAGCTTCAGATTCCAAAGTATTATAAACCCGATTTTGAATTTCACTTGCAGATGTTTCATTTAATTCATATAAACTGTGATCTGCACCTTCTAAAGCTATTTTTTTAATCACGGTGTAAGCTTTGTCAACGTGATTTTTTTTAATCGTCCGGTCTTTATTAATGACTAAACAATCCATTACCGTCATTGTGTTTTGGGGGATTATGGTTTGCAAATACAATTCATCATTGTTAAATTGCTTTTTAATTCACTCTAAAAAACTACTTTCATTTGTGGAGCTCGAATTATCATCCCCCCCCTGCATTGCAAATAAGAGGTCACCATTATATGAGATGATGGCTTGGGAATTATTGTTTGCAAAATCATTTAGCAAGATATTGGAATCACTATTAAATAAAAACGCATTCTTTTTAGGGACATTGTTAAACATTTTAGCAAATGTTGTATCAACCTCTTTTTCAGTCAAATCTCCACTATATGGCTCTAACACTGAAGCACTTGTAGGGTTACCTGGGTTTACAGTTGCATTATTAGTTTCAATTAATCTTGCAATGTTATACATTGTTGCATAATCATCTACTGTTGCAATTCTTTTAACATCATTGTTTTCAATTGCAACATTTAAATTCTGCATTATTGTATTTCAACTATACTGGTTACTATTATTAAATAAATTGATGCTACTTGCATTATTACCCAATACAACACTTTGGATAAAATAAGGGACACAATAATTTAGCAATCCAGCATTCTCATCAGGTTCTAGTCCTTCGGATCTGCTAATCGCATATGCTTGATCTAAATTATATGCATTTAATTCATTTCTAACTTCAGGGGTAAATAAAGAGAGGGCATCTGATGCTTTTTGAATTAAAGTATTGGTACTAATCCCATATTTATCTAAAATGTTTAATCCAAATTGATTTCAATCAATTAATAAAAGTTTACCTTGGTTAGCATATTTAGCTGCTAAATATAGTGAGGGGATTGCAATATCATAATCTTTGTCAAAACTACGTTCGAGATCTTCATTTGTTGAATATGTTCGGTATGAAAAATCTGCAATCACTTCTTGTGAATCTAGTTGGTCTAATAATTCATCACTTATATAGCTTTCATAGTTTGCCATATAAAAAGTATCATCATTAGAGCAAGAGGTGGCAATTAGTGTTGTGGGAAAAAATGCTGAAAATGAAAGTAAATATTTTAAATATTTTTTCATTTTAGCTAATTTTAAAAACGAATCCCAACTTATTAAAAAAAGATGTTATTTTCACTTTCAACTCCTTAAAAATTTAATTTATCAAAAATTAAAAATAGCAAATCATTAAAAACAAAAAAGTGCTTTTAATGATTATTATGGGTATGAGAAGTTAAAGCAAACTTGAATTCTTTTTCTTTAAAGGGATAGTAATAACGGTTAAAGATTAAATCGATTAACAAAATGAATTGGATAAAAAGATTGTAAAAACGAAAATCCTTTTTTAATTGGTGTTTGCTCTTTAAAAAAGGATTAGTGCTTTTAATATTGGAAGAACTTAAAAAAATTAATGAAACAAACATTAATTTATTAATAGCAAAACCATTTAAATTACAATTCATTTTTCACCCTTAAAAATTTAATGATTTATATAATATCATATTTTGAAATTATTCATTTTAAAATTTTTGTAAAAAATGAAGGCATATCCATATTAAATTAGTTTTCAATAATTTCACCCATCAAACCTTCTAAAAGCACTTTAGTAACTTTGACCTTATAAATTTTGTTTTCTAATTTTTTATCACTTTCCACATAAACCCGAATGTATTCAGAGCTGTACCCACTAAAATACTTATCATTGGGTTCTTTTTTCTCAAAAAGAACTTCAAGAGTTTGGTTAATTTTCGATTTTAAAATTTTGAATTTATTAACTAAATTCAATTGTTCTACTTCTTTAAACCTTTGCTTCTTGATTTTGTCTTGGATGTTTTTATAACTTGCCGACTTGGTCCCAATTCTTTTAGAATAGGGGAAAATGTGCATATCAAAAAAGTTCACTTGTTTTAAAAACTCAATAGATTCTAAATGGTCTTGTTCAGATTCGTAAGGGAATCCTACAATGTAATCAGTTGTAAACAAAGTATTTTTATTTACTTTTTTGATCTTATTAATTAATTCTAGAAATTGTTCTTTACTGTAAAGGCGGTTCATCTTCTTTAAAACTTGATTAGACCCCGATTGCAAACAAATGTGTCAAGCTTGGCAAAAACGAGTTGGATTAGATGCCACTAAATTAACAATCTTGTCACTTATTTGAAACGGTTCAACAGATGAGATCCGCACCCGAAAATCTTTTTTAATTAAACTAATAGCGTATAAAAGATCATAAAAATTATTTTTATTAATATCTAAAAAACCAGCAGTATTGACCCCGGTTAAGACAATCTCTTTAAATCCTTCATCAACCAACTGATTGATTTCATTTAAAATAGTTTCTAAATCATTTGACCTTTGCTTCCCACGTGAAAAAGGAATAATGCAATATGAACACATAAAATTGCAACCATCTTGGATTTTAATGAATGCCCTTGTGTTTTCTTTAAAACTAATGTTTTTCGATTTTTCAAAGAGCTTCTCATTCAAAAGGTTTTCAATTTTGACAATTTTTTCATGATTTTTTGAATAGTTTAATAAAAGCTCATAAATGCTGTTTTTAAATTTGTTACCAATTTGAATATCAATTTTTAACTTTTGCATTAAGTCTTTTTCAATTTGAGCCATACACCCAGCAACCACAATAATGGCTTCATTATTTGTTCGAAAAGCTTTACGAATAAAAAACTTTGATTTCGAATCCGCTTTATTAGTCACAGAGCAAGTATTAATAATGTAAACATCTGCTAATGCATCAAAAGGAACTTCAATCAAACCGTTTAATAATAAATCATTGCGAATAATATTTGATTCATAAAGGTTAACTTTGCAACCAAGGGTGTGAATTGCAAAAGTATTAAATTTAATATTTTTATTTGTTAGTGCTTTCATTATTTTTAATTTTGCTATTATCTTTTTCTTCGTCTAAAAATTCGGCTACTCCTCTTTTAACTGCAATGTCATATTTAATCTTAATCTTACTAATTGCATCAATTGTGATATCAATCAATGTTAAAAGCATTTCAATTCCAATAATCACAAAAAAATAACCTTTACCTAAGAAATTAAGGGTATTTTGATTTGCAGCTAATAAAGGGGTACCAATAAAAACCATTAAAATGGCAATAAAAATATTAAAAAACAATAAAAAGATGCTTCACTTAAAGTAGCGAATGCACTTTTGACTAATGTGTAATGAAATTAAAATAAAATAGTTTTTGCGATAAATTGCAAAACCGGTTGCAAAACACATTGCGATTACTAAAAAAACTGCAAAGGGGATTAAATAAATTCCTCATTTTAAAAACATAATATCACTAAATCTTGAAAAAAGGATTGCAGATAAGACAATCCCAAAAATGAAAGAAATATTAGCTAATAATAAAAGGTGGTCAAAAAATTTATTTCGCATTATAAAACCTTTCAATTAAAGTTGAAGCTAAGTATATTGCTGCAGTTTCCGCTTTTAAAATTGTATTAGTTAATTTTAAAAAGATACATTTATTTTGCAAAACTTTAATTTCTTTATCACTGATTCCACCTTCTGGTCCAATCATAAAAGAAATTGAATTTTGGTTTTTGAAAGCAACTTTATCCCACTCACTTTGGGTTTGTTTTTCATAAGCTAAAAAATTAAAATCATAATTTGCAAGTTGTACCACCATTTCATTAAAACTAATGGGAGCTTTAATAATTAATTCTTGTTTTCTTTCACACTGCTTTTTTGATTCACAACAAATTTTTTGAATTCGCTTTAAATCTAACTGGTAGTTTTTTTGCGAGTATTCAAAATAAACGGGAACGATTTTTAAAATGTTTAGTTGGCTTAATTGATTAACAGCTAATTCAAAATATTGCTTTTTAATAACACCTAAAAAACAGGTAATGTTATAAGGATCTGGACAAGTTTTGTCCTCTAATCTCTTAATAACCTTACCTGTTATTGGGTTTAAACTATCAATTTGGACTAAAAAATATTGTCCATTTTCATCACAACAAACAACTTGGGAATAAAGTTTTACTCTTAATGCTTTAAGGTGTTTAGCGTCTTGTTGATTAAAAATAACTTTATCTTTTAAAATACTAACTTTAAGCTTGGCCATCAATTATTATTCTACTAAAAGTTTATCAAGTAAATAATTAATAAATTTGTAAGCCTTTTGTTCACTATATTTTTTAGCAGTAATGATTGCTTGGTCAATAATAATTTTGCGATCGATTTTATGAGCAAAAAACTCACAAACCGCTTCCATTAAAATTGCAACATCAACTAAATTAAGCCGATCATAACTCCACTCTTCTTTGAGTAAACTATTAATTTTAAAAGCAATCTGGTTTTTATTCTTAATAAAAAAAGCAATTACCTTATTGGTGAAATTATCACTCGATTTTGCAAAATCAGCTTGGAATTCAGTTTTAATTTCTGCATCACTTCAATTCATTACTAAACTAGAATAGATAAAACGAAAGCAAGCAACCCGCTTTTTTCATTGGCTAAATTGCTTGTCTTCTTTGTTGTTTTTAAAACTAGTTTCATTATTATGATTCATAACTAAAAACTATTAAACTATTAAATAATCCAAAATGCATAGTTAATACAAATTGAATTTGGTTATGAATGTTTGATTCTTCAATCGAAGTTATAGAATTGTTCTTTTTGAAAAAGACTTCTACCTTTTTCAAATTGTTTTTCTTGATTTCAAGATATAGCTTAGAAAATAAAGCGGAATCAATACTATCTAAAATAATTTTTGTAATCAGCTCTTTTAGAAACTTTTCATCTAAATTAATCGCACCAAATTTATTAGTTGATAATTTAATCATTCCTATTTGCCCCTACCAATGTATTTGCCAGTTTTAGTATCAATGATAACGCTATCCCCAGTTTTAATAAATTCTTGAACTTCAACTTCAAATCCAGTTTCTAATCTTGCTTTTTTTAATCTTGAAGTTGCACCACTATTGCTAGCTGCTTCTTCTGCGAATTCAACTTTTAGTGTTACTTGATCTGGTAAAATAACTTCTAAAATTTCATCACCATATTTTGTAATGTTAACTTCAATTGATTCAACAATAAAATTCTTTTCTTTATTAAGGCGATTAATTGGTACTTCAATTGATTCAAAAGTTTGGTTATCCATAAAGACAAACTCATTTTGTGTCGCATATGAAAAAACAGCTTTGACTTTATCAATTGGTGCTTGCTCTAATTTTTCACCAGTTAGTGTCTCTTCTGTAATTGAACCAGTTCTTAAATTTTTTACTTTACATTTAACAATCCCTTCACGCATTGCGGTTTTGTTAAAAGAGTTTTCAATTACTAAATATAAATTATTTTTATAAATAAATGTGTGGCCAGATCGAAGATCTTTTGCATGAATAATTTGTGCCATATTAAAAAAAAAACTTTCAATAATGTATAAATAAATTTTACCAAATTAAAAACAAGTAGCAAAATGGTACCAATCAAAAAAGGAGTGCAAAACAATTAAATTGCAATAAAAAAGTGTATTTAGTACATAAATACACTTTGAAAATTAATAATTTAGGTTTAAATTATCTTTTTGATAATGCAATAATTCTTAAAATTGCAAATAATAGCATAATCATATTTGATAGAATTTGGAAACCAATGAATAATCCCATTTTTTTAGATAATTCATTTTCCATATACAATCGGTCCATTGATTGGGCAATTCACAAATTATAAACTAAAAAGATGATTCCCAATACTATTGAAATTGCTGACATTGCAATTCACAAAACTCGGTATGCATACAAACTTGTAATTGCAAATGAAGCAATTAGCATTCCAATAAATAGCAATGATCCTACAATTGAAGCTACCATCACAATTTTAGTTAATGTAAGACTAAACTTAAAACTAATTAATTTTGTAATTAAATAGCTTCCTAAAAAGATTGCTGCAATTAATCCAAATGCTGACATAATTAAACCCAAACCATTTTGGTACAACAGCTCAATAATTGCAAACAATGCCCCTAATCCAATCCCGGATGCCGTTGTATAGATTGCAATTGTGATTAATGCAAAAGTGGATGATGCTTTATAAACCCGAAAACTTCAAATTAATGACATTATCGAACCCACTATGATCCCGACTGATGCACAAATTAATGCAATGCTTCACCCACTACCAAACGATGATGTATCACCATTAAGCACTGGTAAAAAAACTAAGTATTCAAATAAAAACCCAATTAATGCAACATACAAAAATCCAAGACCTGCAGTTAGTAAACCGGTATTTAAAACAGAAACTTGTTTCTTTTCATACTTTAATCCAAAAGAACGGTAATTATCAGGTCTGAAATATGTTTGTGAGTTATCATTTGAAAAATAACCTCTTTTATTCATATCCTTTATTTAATCCTTTTAAAATGTATGTTTATTATATAACAAAAATAAAAATATGCATTTATCCAAATTATGTGCTCATTTGTTTAATTTAGATTGGAAAACAAAAGGAGCAAAATAAAAAACCCACAACCTGGGTTATTAGATTTATCTAGATTAAATTAAACGGTAACAAATTAACTAAATTCAAATAATTAAAAACAAAATAATAAAAAGAAAGGCAAGCGAGATTAATATAAAAAAACCATATAACAAAAAATTGTAAATTCTTTTATTCTTATAATTAACTTTTACTTTACTAAAAGACGAAACTACTGGTAATATAGAACTTACCGTTTCCCGGTTACTAGTTTTGTATAGTGCGTCTTTAAATAGGAAAATATTTTCTTTAATGTTGCTGACAATCTTTTCTCTCTCACTAACCATTAAATTAATTCAATCATGAATTTTTTCAAGTTCTGAAAACTTTGAATCTTGCTTATACCAAATTAAAGAAAGATTCCCTTTAGTATCAAAAGAAGGTTCATTATCAATTTCGTTTTTAACCGAATTTGCTTTTGCTAACAACTCACTAAAGTTATTGTTTTTAGAGTTGTCCAAATAGTTTTTAATCGAAATGACATGACCCCCATCATTTGTAAAGTTATTGGAAAAATCAATAAATAGATGCGACTCAAAATCTTTAATTAAAAGTTTTTCATCAATCTTTGCTAACTTTTTTTCGATTTTTTTAATGACATCATTTTTAGCACTTTTTTTAACAAAGTTGGAGTAATCACTTTTAATTTTATTCCGGTATTGTTTATACTTTTTAACCCTAGTTTCAATATTAGCGTTTTGTGATGATAGTTTGTTCATAAACAATTATTCTTTATCTCTTCCGCTTGCTTTTGTTTTTCCCCTAATGTGCAAACCAAAAGAACCGTTTGCAGTGTAAATTAAAACTAAATTAGGGACAAACATTTCAATAATTTTGTCCTTTGTAATGTTAAATTTTTCCACAATTTTATTGCGGATGTATTCTGCTTTTGATTCTTCAATTTTGTTGTTATAAAAAACAATGTATTCTTGTTCTTTAAAAATTGAAGGACCAAACACTTTTTTAAAGTTATTAAAGATTTTTTCAACTGCAGCTTCAAAACTTTTAACAACACCACCCAATTTATTTTTGATATCAAAATTAATTATTGGTCTTGTTTTTAATGCATTTAAAAATTTGGAAACTAAAGCTGGGACTCTCCCACTATTAACTAAAGGTGATCAGTTTTCACAAGTAAATGATGTGAAATTATACAAATAATAATTGCGACAAAACTCTAATACTTCAAAAAAATCTTTACCTTGGTTAAGCATTGTTTTTGCAGCACTTAACATAGTTGCAATCGAATATCCCACTTCTTTAGTATCAACGATATAAAATCGGTCTTTATAATCTTCTAGTAAATATTGGACACTATCATAAAAACAAGAAAGACCAGAAGATACTGTAAACAAAATTACCTTATCATAAGTTTCTAATAACTCTTCTAATACAATTTCTACCTTTCCTGGTGAAACTGCACTTGTTTTAAACTGGTTTCCCAAAAGGTATTGTTTTAAAATTTCTTCTCGACTCAATATCAAATTATTGTCTTCATATTCAACGTTGTTTTTATCAGTAATATTGAAAAAGACTTGTCGCGTATCATCACTCAATATTTCGTCCCCAAATAAACCAATTGAAGAATCAACTATAAAACCAATTTTTTGTTGTGCCATAATTTTTACCTTTCGCTATTTGAAAAACTTAATTTTTGTAAATTGCTTATCACAATAATTTAAGTTTTTTATCTTTAATAATTATAAAAATTATAATTATTAATAAGTCAAATTAAAAAATAAATAATAGATTATGAAAGAAAATAATAATAAATTGAATAATACTGCGATGCAAGTACTTTTGAAAGCGTTGCAAAACGTTTATAAAAACAATTTTGTAATCGCATCTTGTGGCAATTTAGAGCAAGGTTTTTATGTTGATTTCAAAACTGATGACAGTGTATCAACTAATGACTTTGACAAAATTGAAAAAGCAATGTCAAAAGTTGCATCTAGTGGTGAAAGAATTGAAAAAATAGCAAGTCTTTCAAATCCAAATAAATACCAAAAGTATGCTTTAGAAAATAATAAAAATGCAATTTGCATTAAGATTGCAAACAGTTTTGAAAATGTTGTAAATTCTAATGAAATTGAAACTAATGTTAACCAAGTAAAATACTTTGCACTAGTTAATGTTAGTGGTTCATATTGACTAAATGATACTAAAAATGAACAATTAACAAGAATTTCTGGAGTTTGTTTTGAAACTCAAAAAGAATTAGATGATTGAAAAAAATACATCATTGAATTAAGAGAAAGTGACCATCGTAAAATTGGTCAAGAAATGGAAATTTTTGCAATTGATAACGATATTGGTCAAGGGCTTCCAATTTGGTTACCAAATGGTGAAATCATTAAAAAAGAAATTAAAAAATTCTTATGAGATGTATTTACAAAAGAAAAGTTTATGTTTGTTGATACTCCAATTTTGGGAAGTAAAGAATTGTATATTAAATCAGGTCACTGGGATCACTATAAAGAAAACAATTTCCCGCCCCTTGTAATGGATAATGAAACTTATATGTTAAGACCAATGACTTGTCCCCACCACTTAACTTTCTATAATTTAAAACCACACTCATACAAAGAATTACCATTCTGTATTTGTGAAGATTCAAAACTGCACCGTTACGAAGCATCTGGGGGATTAATTGGACTTGAAAGAGTGCGATTTATGGAATTGTTTGATGTGCACATCATTGCAATGCATTCACAAATTGAAGAAGTTATTTTTAAACTTAATAGCATTCTAAATTCAGTACATAAAAAACTTAATATTAAGATAGATCGCATTGATTTATCTTTAAGAGATAAAAATGATACTGAAAAATACCACCAAGATGACAAAATGTGAAATACTTCAGAAAATGAATTAAGAAGGATTTTAAAGAAACTAAATTATCAAGCTGTTGAAATTGAGGGTGAAGCTGCATTTTATGGTCCTAAAATTGATTTCCAAGCTCGTTCAAATTTAGGAAAAATGATAACAATTTCTACAATTCAATTAGACTTCTTGTTACCAGAACGTTTCCAATTAGAATACATTGATAAAGACAATTCTAAACAACGTCCAGTCTTAATCCATTTAGGAATTATAGGAACTTATGAACGATTTATTGCAACACTTTTAAGTCAAACTAAAGGAAACCTTCCATTCTGATTAGCACCAGTGCAAGTTACAATTATTCCCATTAACAATGAATCTCATTTAAAATACTGTAATGAAATTGGTGAAGAATTGACAAAAAACAAAATTCGTTACAAAATCAATGATTCATTTGATCGTCTTGCAAAGAAAGTGCGAGATTCACAAATTGCAAAGGTTCCATTAGAAGTGATTATTGGTGAAAACGAAGTTAGCAAAAAGCAAGTAACTTATCGTAAACATGGGCAAAAAGAATCAGTTACAGTGTCAATTAAGCAATTTATTGATCTTTTAAATTCATTAAAAAATAACTAATTTAAACTAAAACAAAATAAAAACTTGTATTCAAAATGAATACAAGTTTTTTTATATACACCGAAGTGACTAAAGTAAACTTAATAGACTAAATTAAAACTAGTTTGGATTAATAATTTTTTGCAAAATTGGTAATTGGTTTAAATCCTTAAACAAATAACTACCAGTTACAAAATGATCACAATAATGATGGCACAATTTGATAGTATCCCCATTAATCCCCCCATCAATCTCAATAATCGTGTTTGGCTTACACATTGATCTTAATTGCACAGCTCTGGTTTCACTATTTATAATGTATTTTTGCCCCCCAAAACCGGGTTCTACACTCATTAATGTAATTTTAGTACTAGCTTTTATTAAGCTTTGATATCGCAACAAATCTGAATGGGGTTTAATTGCAATTCCACCCAACAAATTGCTTTTCTGAATCTGGTTAATAACTGATTGACTTTCACCAATTTCAATTGCTTCACAGTGAAAGGTAATCGCATTGATTTTTTTAGTAACCAAAGTATTTACAAACCTTTTAACATCTTTAACCATTAAATGAACTGAAATAATAAAACCTTTGGAAATTAAATAATCTAAAAATTCTAAATTGTAGAATGAAATGTTGTTAACAAAAACATTATCCATCACATCATAGTGAATGTGTTTGATATTAGCTTTCAGACACGTTTCAACCTGCTGCATAAACACATCTTTATTGGTTTGGTCTAAAGCTAAAACCGAAAATTCAATTATTTTTTGCATACTAGAATTATTTTAAATTTATTTTTAATAAAAACTACAAATAAAAAAGAGCACTACTTAAGTTAGTGCTCTTTAATGCAAAAATAAATACTAGCAGTTTCTTTTTATTACTAATTGTTAATCATTTGTCAGTATTTAAATAGCGCTTCTTTTAAAACCAACATCAATTTACATTAATTTTTTCTTAAAAGTTCCCTCAAATATTTGGCCGAGAACTATATTCTTTTGTTCACTTTTAATTTTTTTAACATAAATAAGCATTAAATATGGCTATTGTACCGGGATTTATTGATTGCTTCCAGAACAATAATGTAGAAAATAATACGATTAACTAACCTAAAAGAGTACAAACAAACCAAAAATACCTAAGATTATTAATGAATGTATTAATTTTTTTAATATCTAATCATATCTTGACAACTAGTCAATTTTTTAGCTATTAGAATCATCTTTGGTTACAACTACCTATTTTCTTCTTAATCGAAAAATTGTTGGTCATAACTACTCAATTTTCTTCCTAGTATGAAAGTCTTTTATCACAACTACTAAATTTTTTTCCTAGTCCGAAAATCCTTCACAGCAACTACTAAATTTTTCTACTAGTTCAAAAATCTTTTGCCATCTTGACAATCATATTTATTAAGCCAATCGATACGATTCAGTTAATAAAATTCTTTTAAAATTAATTGATTTATCACTGACTACAATACTGTTTGTTATCAAACAATAAAGCAAGCCAACTACACATATTTAACCTTTTTCTTAATTTTCATATTAATCAAGAAAAAGAAGTATATATTTCTGTTTTTCCAAGCGTCTTATTACAACATACGAATTTGAAATAAAGACCAATCTATCTTTATGCACCTGGCTATCAAACCCGTATGATGAATAAATAGTTAATCAAGCTATTAATCCATCTATATAATTATAAAAAATTAAATCTTATTTTTCAAAAAAACTTTAACTAAATTATTAACTTCACTTTCAGTGTTGCAAGTTAAAGCTTGATTTGCTAATGCAATACAATCAGCTTTTTTAAGACTACAAATTAATTTTTTAGCTCGTGGGATAGAAGATGGTGACATACTTAATTCATCCAATCCATACCCACCAATTCCCAATAACAATGGAATTGAGTTGATATCACCAGCCATTTCACCACACATTCCCACAAAGCGGTTATATCTTTTAGCACCTAATACCGTTGCTTTTATTGCTCTTAGAACTGAAGGGTTATTAGGTTGGTACAAATATCCCACATTTTCAGACATTCGGTCCACTGCTAAAGTATATTGAATTAAATCATTTGTACCAATTGAGAAAAAGTCAGCATACTTAGCAAAAGTATCAGCTAAAAAAGCAGATGCGGGAATTTCAACCATCATCCCAATTAAAACATTATCTGCATATTCAATTGATGCTGCTTTTAATTCTGCTTTTGTTTCTTCCACCACTTTTTTAGCAGCCAAAAATTCATCCACAGTTGCAATCATTGGGAACATAATACCCAGTCTTCCAAAAGCTGAAGCTCTTAATAATGCTCTAATTTGGGTTTTAAAAATTTGGGGGTTTTGTAAACAGAATCGAATTGCTCTAAAACCCAAAAAGGGGTTTAATTCTTCATTAAAGCGATAATAGCTTAATTTTTTATCTCCCCCAATATCTAAGGTTCTAATAATCACTAATTTATCTTTTTGCTTACTTAAAATGTATTTATAAGCCTCAAATTGGACATCTTCTGTTGGTCAATTTGAATTATCCATATACAAAAATTCAGTCCGTACTAACCCAACGCCATTTGCCCCATAGCTATCAACAATATCCACATCGGCAGGTTTACCGATGTTAGCAACAACATCAACTGTGTGGTTATCGAGCGTTTTTGGAATTACAAAAATAAACTTTTTTAATTCTTCTTTTTCTTTTAAATATGTTTCTTGTTTTTGATGTCAAACATTTAGATCAGTAGGGTTAATTTCAACCTCTCCCTTTTCACCATCAATTGCTATCACATCATTGTTATCAACTTGGTCTGTAATGTTTTTTAATCCCAATACAGCGGGAATTTCCATTGTTTGAGCCATAATAGCTGCATGACTGGTTCTCCCCCCAATGTCAGTTGCAAATCCTTTAACAAAGTTTTTATCTAGCAACGCTGTTTCAGATGGGGTTAAATCGTGGGCTACAATAATCACTTTTTGGTCAATACTTAAAATATCGGGTAAATCAACATTTAAAAAATATGCTAAAATCTTCTCTTTTACATCAATGATATCACTTGCCCGTTGACGAAAATATTCATCATCCATGTTGGCAAACAGATTGCGAGTTTGTTCAAAAACTTCATTAATCGCATATGCGCCATTGAATTTTTTAACTCTAACTAATTCTAAAATTTGGTTCATTAATTCGGGGTCATTAGCAATTTGCACGTGTCCTTCAAAAACAGTCGCTTTTTCAATCCCGATTTTAGCAACAGCAATTTCTTTAATCTTTTTAATTTCAGCACTTGCTTTAGCAATTGCATTTTCAACCTTTGCAACTTCAGCACTTTCGTCTTCAATCAATGATTCATTAATTTCAAATTTGGGTTTCTTAATTAAAAAAACTTTAGCAAATGCGATTCCACTACTTGCACCAATCCCTTTGGTAAGTAAATTCTTATTGTTCATTATTTTGCACCTCTTTTTCTGGATTTATAAAATCTAAAACTAGCTCACTAAATTTTTTTGTTTCTTCTTCAAAAGGAAGGTGAGCTGAATTGTTAAATGAAACTACTTGATAATTTGAACCTAACTTTTGAAAATGACTCATTCCAAAAGCTGTTGGGATAATTCCATCATGCTCCCCAAAAATAACTAAAGTAGGGATTTGGTTTTCTTTTTCAGCCTTATGCAATTCACCCCTTAGTTTTAAAGCCATCATTCTTTTAAGTAATACTTTGAAGTTTGTTAAATACTTAACAAAATAAGCAATTTCGTCTCTTATTTTAGGATCATTTTCACCCTCAAAAAATTCTTCAGAATGAAAATACAAATACTTTTTAAACTTTAGTTTCTTTTCTTCAGAAACATTTAAAGTTTTTTTAACATTAAGGCTTTTTGTACTCAATC
Source organism: Malacoplasma sp. (assembly GCA_021444005.1). Classification (GTDB taxonomy): domain Bacteria; phylum Bacillota_I; class Bacilli_A; order Mycoplasmatales; family Mycoplasmoidaceae; genus Malacoplasma. The sequence continues at coordinate 52,110 of JABUSB010000003.1, read as the reverse complement.
ATGAAGAACTGTTCATTGGGGTTATAATAACTAGTTTTGAAATAAGATCTTTTAATTGGTTAGCCACCATTAATGCAATTCCACCACCCATTGAGTGACCCATTAAAACTACATCTTCAAAGCCTTTAAGCTTAATCCATTCTGCAACATATTCTGCATAAAAAATTGGGTCTAATTGCTTTTTGTGGTTAAGTTTTGCATAACCATGTCCTGGTAATTGAATCGCATAATAATTGTAATCACCAATAAAAGATTCAATAAAGTCATCAAAGTATTCAGAAGTTGTTGCAAACCCGTGAATAAAAACGACAACCTTGTTTGAATTTGAATTACTTTTGTGAAAACGGTATGTATAATTTTGCTCATTCACTAATTCAAAATTAATCATTATTAAAACTCCGTTTATAAAAATTTAATATTCTAAATATTATTATAAATTTTGTTTATTGATTAATTGAAAAAACAAAATAAAAGCTTTTATTTTAAACTAAAAAGTCAGCAATAATCGCGGTAGCAAAAATGTAAAACATTAAAAGCATCCCGCAAATTTCAAAGATATTTTTGCTTTTTTCACTAACTTTAATTTTTTTAACATTCGCAAATAAAACACAAACAATACGGTATCCATCAAGGGGAGGAATGGGAATAAAGTTAAATAAAAATAGCATTATATTAAAGATTGCAAAATAATTTACTGTAGTTAATGAAACATTAACATTTTGGATTAATCCTTGATTACTAATTTCAGCCACACTTCCAAATGCGGTACCCGCACTTTTAACCCCGGTTGTCCAAGCGTTGTAGAAAACCATATTTTTTAAAATTAATAAAAATGATTGTCCCACTTGTTCAAAGGGATTGACTAAATAATTAAAACCAAAGTATTGGATTAAATAAAAAATCGCAAACAAAATAATGTTAAAAAAGATCCCACCAAAATAAATTAAAAGTTGTTTTCATTTCGCAATATCATCCACAATTTTAGAATTGGGATACAAAGTTGATAACATATTATATCTTTCAACTTTTTTTAATAAACTATTGTATTTTTGAAAAATTAACCAATTTGATTGGGGGCTTTTTTTGCCATTTTTTTCAACAAAAAAATAGGAGTTTTTATTATCAATTCTTGTTTTGTATTTATTGTAATATTCATCTAACTCTTTTTTATATTCGTCTTTTAGTTGCCCAAATAACCTTAAAGATCTTTCACTATCAATTCTTACAAAAGCCATTATTGGTAGTAAATTTAGTGAGAAGCGCATATTTTTAAATTGGTGACTAAAAATTTTAGGCCCAATTCCAACTGCAAACTCTTTAACACTAACTTTAAAGATTTTAGCAAAAACAAAATGACCAAACTCGTGGATTGTTAAACCAACAAGAATGGCTACCAATAATAAAACAATTAATAAAAAAACTATCACAATTAATAATATTAAGTCATTGAATTATACCAATATTAAATTATGATAGTTGATAATTTTGATTATTTCATTCAGTTCGCAAAGGGGTTTTGTCCCTTCTTAATTTGCTTACCAATATTGTCCATTCTTTCCTTTGCTTTCTCCCATTCATTTAAAAGTTTATTTAACTCATCTGCTTTTCTTCCAGATCCTTTTATAACCCTAATTCGGCGATTGGGATTCTTTTTAAGCAATGCGGGATTACGTCTTTCTTTTAAGGTCATTGAAGAAATTAATACCTTTCAAACAACCATTTTTTGTTCAACATCACTTATTTTATCCTCTGTAATTTTGGGAGAGTTAGGTAACATATTCATAATCGAACCTAATGACCCCATTTTCGTAATTTGCTCCATTTGGTTCATTAAATCCTCTAAATCCATTTTCCCAGATAGCATCTTTTGAAATGACTTTTTAATTACCTTTTCATCTAATGTATCAGCAGCTTGCTCTGCAAGCGTAATCATATCCCCAAACCCTAAGATTTTATCGACAATCCGGTCAGGGTGAAACACATCTAATGATCCAATTTTTTCCCCAACCCCAGTAAGTTTGATTGGCACATTTAAAATTGATCGCAATGATAATACTGCACCTGCGCGGGCATCTGAATCCATTTTCGTAATTACAATTCCTGTTAATGATAGTGCATTATGAAATTCTGTGGCAACATTGGTAATATCTTGTCCCGCCATTGCGTCCACTACTAACAAAATTTCATCAGGATTCACCGCTTTTTTAATGTTTTTCAATTCATCCATTAGTTCAACATTTGTGTGTAATCGACCTGCCGTATCAAAGATAATTAAATCATCTTGGTTTTTAGCTGCAACCTCAACCGCTTGTTTAGCAATCTTGACCGGGTTTTCCTTTTTTTGTTCATAAAAGTCAACTTTAGTTTCAATTGATAATGTTCTTAATTGGTCAATCGCTGCGGGACGATAGACATCACAAGCTACTAAAATTGGTTTTTTGTCAAATTTGTTTTTGGCAAAATTAGCGATTTTAGCAGCAGTGGTTGTTTTCCCAGAACCTTGAAGCCCGACCATCATAATCTTTAAATTCTTCTTTTTAAAATCAATCGTTTTAGTTTCAGATCCCAACATCTTAATCAATTCATCTTTAATGATTAACAAAACAGCATCTTCTGGTTTTTGGCCAATATCAACAATTGTACCCACTGCAGCTTCACGAATGTTTTTAATTAAGGTTTTAGTAACCCCTAAATTAACATCGGCATCTAATAGTGTAATTCGAATTTGTTTTAAAACTTCTGTCAAATCCTCTTCTTTAATTGTTGAGTTTTCTAGTTTCTTTTTCATTGATTTAGAAACAATTGAACTTATCATTGACTTTAACATATTGGCTCCATTAGAAATAAGATAAAACTAATATTAAATTATATTTTTATTATTTAATTATTTTAATTTTCTGTTTTTGCGAATTGGTCTTATAACCTTAATTCCAAAAAATAACAATAAGAAAAATAAACAGAAAGCAAAAACACTTCCAATTGAAATAAAGATAATGTTTAAAGGGTTTAATCCAGCTGCGGGGTCTTTAACCGTTAGCACGGTAAACACCATTCCAAAAAAATTTATGAAACCAATTAAAGTAGCTACAATATACGCGAAAAGAATGGTCCCTCTTTCCTTATCTTTTTTAGCTAATTCATCAGTTTGAATAATTTTCATCCTTAAGGATTCAATTGATTTTCGCAACCCAATTTGTTCATCAATTTTAATAATGATGGGGCGAATTTCACTCATTCCATAATAGTCATCATACCAACTAAAATAAAGGTCTTCTAATTTCTTTATTTTGTCCTTATGGTATGTATTTACTTTGTTAGCACAATCGAGTGCAAAATCTTTTTCAACACTGATAGTTTTGCTAAGTCGCGATTGAATAAAGATTTGCGCTCACAAATAATTTTCATAAAGTCCGATCGTTCTTAAGTAATGCTCATCAGGTTGGAAATCACTATCAAAGCTTTTGTTTTTAACAATAAACATAGAGGGTTCATCCCCCACAAATGACATATAGTCATAATTAAATTCACAAAGTGTTTTTTTAATCATATCAAGGAATGAAAAACTGACTTTACGACTAGTCACATTCGCTTCTTTAATTGTATCTAGAAGTTGGTCATATTCATTAAAATTACCAGTCGCTAAATCTAATCCATAAATTTCGGGAAAGATAACCATAAGATAAAGTGACTTTAGTTGTAAATCAGTTTCTAAAACATTTTCAGCAGTTACCAAGTTAATGTTATCCAAATGGTTTTGGTAAATTTCCACTGATAAAATCGGTTTCCCAAATGAAAATTCATACAAGTTTTTTTGCAAATTTAAAGTTTCAATTAACTCTTCTGCAGTTTTAATTTCCTTTACCTTTTTTAATTTGTTATTTGCAAAATAAGTGTTATTTGAGAACTTGGCTAATTCATAAAAATCAGCTTCCACATTTTGGTTAGGGTCTTCTTTAATGGTTGAAGGCTTGTCTAAAATCTTTAAAATAATTTCTGGTTTTTGACTTGTGAAATAAATTTTTAATTCTTCATATAAGGACAAGATAATCAAATTAACAATGAGAATTGAAAAAAACAATTCATTTTCAAAATACTCTTTTTGTTTTTGAGTCGCTTTGATGCTACGTAAATACTTTTTGTTAATGAAATGAATTCAATTTTCTCTTAGATCTTCAATTGTCATTTCTTCATAATTGAATTTCTTATTTTTGTCTTTTAGCTTTTTGTCTTTAACATTGCTCTTTTTTGTTTTAGGTTTAATTTTGAATTCTTCATTTCCGTTACTGATAATGGTTAGCAAATTATCTAATGACAATGGGTATAATTGCTTACTAATAAAATGCTTAATTAGGGTATACAAATATATTGAATTAGTCATTTCAAGAAATTCAAGTTTTTTATTTGCAATATTTTCAAAGTTAATCGAAAATCCCCCAGATAATAGTTGCGTATCTTCTTCTAAGAAAAAGGACAATTGAATATCTGACACATATTGCTTTAAATATGAATCATTATTAATTTGAATTAAAAAGTCATACTTTCTTTCGTTATCAATTTTTAATTTATCAACATCTTCATAAAAGTCATTATCAAAGTTTAGTGGTTTGATATAAACCGCTTCATTAAACCGGTTCTTTTCAAAACAATGTAATAAGTCACAATTCGAAGATCCCGTTTTTGACACCATTTTTCTCAGTGCTAGATTTAGCATTAAAAGGATTTTGGAGTTTTTAGTAAGGTTGTCAATTTCATTGAATTTTTCTAATTCATCTTCATCAAAACTCTTTTGAAGTTTAGGTAAAATTTTGTTTACCAAAACTTTATTGGAGTGTTTGGATAAACTTTCAAAGAATTTTTCATTAATGTTTTCAATATAAAATGGCCAGATGTTTTTAACCTTAATCCCATTATATTTATTTTTCTTATTTTCCATACCTTACTCCACTAATAGTATTGGTTCTTTTTATTGCGTCTTATAATTGGTACAAACACGATATAAATTAGAATTGCAAATAACAAAACTGCAAAAACACTTCCAATTGAAATTACAACAATGTTTTCAGGTTGCACAGCTTGCAACTCATTTTGAGTCACGGTTAACACGGAAAAGATCATTGTGAAAAAATCAAGAATTCCAAAGATTGCAGCAGATACAAAAGTTGCTGCTAAATTTTTTCTTTCCTTACCTTTGCCAAATAGCTTATCCTCTTTTGTAATTCTGTCCTTTAAGAATTTATTGAGTTTGTTGAAATCAAAAAAGGAATCAATTTTGTTAACAATGTTTTTAACTTGCAAAATCCCATAAAAATCATCAAGCTCAGAAATTCTTAACGATTCTAATTCATTTAAATAATCCCTTAATTTTCAAGGTGCTTCATTGCGATCTGCTTTAACATCTTCTTCGATGTTTTGCAACCTTCAAATTAATGTTTTGCCATAAATAAAGGATCACAAGTAGTTATTATAAATGGCGTCCTCTTGTGTTTGCCAAAGCTGGTAATCAATTGAATTGTGTTTTCAACTATTTTTTATATTTTGCTCTTCATCATCATTTTTAATAATTAATCCTGAGAAATTAGCATCAACAAATGTAACATAATTGTAATTTCACTCACACAAATTAGTAAACACTAATTTCTTAATTGAATCATCCCACGATTTATCAAAAATAACTTTTTTAATATTTCCTAAAAAAATAGCATAATCAACAAAATCAAGTGTTAGTAAATTGATTCCTAAAATATTGGAATTAAAAGCTAGTAAAAAAATTATTTTTAATTCTTTGGAATTAATAAAAATATCTTCATAATCATTCAAAAATGGTTTATCACAATTACGGTTTAATTCATAAGATACTGAAATGGGGCCAAATGATTCATTTTCCAATTTATCAAAGTTAATTAAGGTATCAAGCGCTTCTTCGGGGTTATCAATTTTTTTCAGTTTTTCCTTATCAAAATCATAGAAGCGGGTTTTTAAAAAATTGGCTAACTCTAAAAAATCTTGCTCACAATTGTAATCATTAGTTTTGTTAGCAAATTTTAATTTGTGCAATAAAGAAATATAAATTTCTGGTTTTTGATTTTCAAAATAATTTTTCAGTTCTTCATAAAGGGCTAAACAGCACATCACAATATTTAGAAAAGCAAATAAATAGTTTTGTTCTAAATCTTTTTTTTCTTTGTCACTAAAGTTATTTTTACTTTTAAAAATTTTGTCATTCAAAAACTGCTTCCAACTCTTTTTTAGATCATTTAGGGTTTTTTTGTTTTGCAAATTTTGCTTACTAGTTTTGGACAAAATCTTTTGCTTATTATGAATTGATTGCTTTAGAAAATCATCTTCAGTAATCAAATCCATAATTCCTAAAATGTTATATACCGAAAGGGGGTAAATTTCATTAGTGATAAAAGCATTAGTCATTGAGTTTAAATAAAACTTTTTAATCACTTTTTCAAAGGAATCAAGTTGATTAAAATGACCACAATTTAATGAAAAACCACCAGAGACATTTTTCTTTTTTTCATCAATCACAAACGCTAATTCAATTTGTTCAATAAAGTTATATAAATAACTGTCACGATTAATATCAAGACAATAAATATATCTTTTTTCAGCAAAATTATCCCCAATTACTTTTAAATCTTCAAACTCGTGTTTTTCAATAACAAAAAGATTTTCAAGATTATCCTTGTTTTCAAAAGGGACAAATAATTTATTATCAGCACTTCCCGTTTTATCATTTATTTTTCAAATGATTTGGTTTAATAAATCGCGAATGTTATTGTGATCCAAAATCGCTTGTGAACTTTTAAATTTAATAGCTTCTTCAGGATCTAATTGAGCAATTGTTTTATATTTTTTAGATTTCAAATACCCTTGTTTGCTAATCTTGGTATTAGTACCGCTAAAAAATTTGTGATTCACTTTTTCAATATAAAAAGGGAGGAAGTTTTTGATTTTAAAATTTTTGATCAAAGATTTGTTAGCCATAACTCCTCTCCCTTATTATTAATTGAATTTTTTTCTTACATAATTAACATCTGCAACTAAATTAATTGAGCACATTTTATTTTAATTTATATTTAAAAATAAAAATAAAAAATTGCTTAAATGATATTCAATTTAAGCAATTTAGATTAATAAAAAGAAATGATTATTTATTTATTAGAAGTGGCAATACTGTTAGAAGAGGTGTAATCGTAAAATAAACTGGTTCCATTTGCATCACTTGAAATAACTTGGGTTGCATCATAAAAGATATCATACCCTTTATAAGATTTACTAGTTGTCCCCAGTGCTCCACTGCTGACACTATAGTTGGAAATGTTTAATAGATTACTAGACCCCACAGTTATGTTTTCATCATTGTATCCATTTCCAAAAGTAAAGCTACTTGCCCCTCAATAAATCGCGGCTACTTTAAATACAGGAGCAGCATCTGTTCCAGTATTAATTACAATCATACTCCCAGATGCACCACTAGCTGAATCTGCTTCGAATAATCCAAATAAACCAATGTTAACTAAATTATATTGGGTATTATTTTTAAAGTATGGAATTGCATTTTTTTCCATATCTGATTCTTTATCAGCACCTGATGCTACTGAAGTGTAGTTTTGTTGCGTAACTGCATCACTTGAATTAACAATTGTGGAAAAGTTTGAGAATGCACTCCAAACAGCCCCTGCATAATTTTGGTTATTTGTGTCTTGTGCACCACTTCCTGGAAATCCACCCATATAGAATTTTCTTGAATAAAAATCTTGATTAATGCTTTCACTGCTGAAATTGAAAGGAGATTCATAAAATGCGGTTGGGGAATCATTATAATATTGTAATCAATTTTTAAAACCAGCATTGCTTGCAACACTACTAAAATCAAATTTCAAGATAGCTAAATCAATAATGGGACTAAAGCTAGAATTGTTTGCTTTATACCCCGCAGCTTGTAAAGTTTTTGAAGCATTATTAATTTGCGGATTTGCTGCATCTGCCAAATAAACCAATTGGGGAATTGGGACTGATACCATATTTAAATCAGCAGAGGTTGAAGAATAATATAATTTTCTATTTCCAGCATTAGTAGGATCAACATTATTAATATCAATATAACCCACTCGCATTTCTTTAAGTGTGTAATTAGAATAATCTTCAGGGGTGTTATTTTCAACAGTGTTATGACCACTGTATGAAAGCGATGTTGCTACGTGCATATTAGTAGCAATATAGTAAGTATCACTGTTTTGCTGTTTGTTAAAAATTCAACCAGTACCAGCTACTATTTTAGAATTTGATACGCCTGTGTTTTTATTAGGTTCAAAAAAGAATTGCAAACTTAAAGAATGATTTGCAATGTATTTCATCGCATCAATTGAAGTTTGTGAAAAATCGCCTTGGTAATCTTTTAAAGCTGTATTGTTACTAGGGTTGTTAGAAACACTAGTACTTGTAGAGTTGGTTTGATTGGTTACTAAATTTTTGATAGCAAAATTTCAAACTAAAAAACCAGCAACTCCAATTAAAACAATTCCAAAGAAAGTACTAATTATTGAAAATACAGTAGTCCGTTTTTTCTTGTTTGCACTTTTTGGTTTTGAATTATAAGAATTTGGTGCTTGATTAAAGTAGGGATCATCCCCACCATAATAGGCACTCGAATTATAAGATCTCGAATCGTATGAATCAAAACCATCATTTTCTTCTTGGTATTGATCCCCATAGTCATGTGCATCGTAATCTTCTTCATCATTAAAAAAATGATAATTTTGGTTTGTGGTTAATTGAAAAGAAGAAAGATTGTAATTTAGTCTTAGTTTTTTGTTTTTGTTATTCATATTTAATCGCTTTTGCAATTTAGTTAATTAAAATTATAACAATAAGTTAATATATAAAATAATAATTGGAGAATCAATAATATTCAAGAATTGATTTTTAAGTTTCACGCTTTAAAACGAAATAAATTACCCATAAAAATTGATTAACTTTTATTGCATAATTTATTCAAAAAGATGTTAAAAAATTTGTAAATTATTGAATTAAATAAGTTTAAATAATTATTATTTATGTATTAAAATACATATATATTTAAAAAGTGAAACTTTTGAGATTGGAAAGAAAATGGCAATTGAAAAAACATATAAGTTAGTTGATGAAAAAGACAAAAAACCTCGAACTAAAAAAGAGATTATTAAATTAATTAGTAACAATAGTAATATTGCAGAATCAATCATCAAAGATATCTTTGAAGATTTTGTTAATCTAATCAAAGCTGAACTTGATCGATGTGAACAATTTCGATTATTTGATTTAGGAAAAATCAAATTAAAACCAGGTCATAAAAAAATCACTACTAATCCATTAACTGGTGAAACAGAAACTGAATGGACAAAAAGTAAAATTAAATTTGTGTTTTCAAAACAATACAAAGAACTAGCTGAAACTTTTTATACAACTGGCGAAGAATCTAAATCATCTAAAAATGATTAATTGAATATAATTTTTATTTACAACAAAAAAATAATAAGTTAAATTAACTTATTATTTTTTTATCCACAACATCATAAATATTTAAAATTCCTGGAAAGATAATTTCAAGATTAAATACTTTGTTATCATTTAAACACTTTTTTAAATATGTTAAATCAACTTTTTTAATGTTGTTAGCAACCCATTGCTCAATAATACAATAGGGAATCAAAAAAGTAGCTTCACTATTGTAAAAGTGCAAAATCACAAATGCGATTCCACCATATAAGCTAATATCTTTAAGGTGGTTTAATTGGTGATCCTTAATTTGGTTTAACAAAAAATAATCATTATCGGTTTGTTTTGTTTCAAAAGAGACAAATTTTGATTTAATAAGCCCAAAGTAATCAACATATGATTTCTTTAAAAGTTTTCCCTCAATTAAATCATTTTTTCTTTTGATAATTTTAATGGGCATATACCTTTTCTCAATAAAACAAATCTTATTATCTAAATAATAAAAGATTGTTTTATCAACAAGGTCTTCAATAAACATCCCTTTGTTAGCAAAATAATTAATTTTTGTAGCCATATAAAAAGATTTCTAAATTAATTTAATTTTAAATGATAAGCATAAAAAAACATTGGGATTATTCCCAATGTTTTAGTTCTTTTTATCCAATTGGTGCAAAGATTAATACTAATCCAATCACAACTACAATTATGGCAAGGGTTGGAATAATTCCAGTTAACCATTTAATAATTTTACCAATAATTGGAATCTTGTTAAGCACCCACATAATCGAGCAATACAATAGCAAGACATCAAGTCCTAATAAGGTTATTGTCATTCCGGTTAATGGACTTAATCCTTTCCCTGAAGTTGCTACAAGATTAGTAATCTCTGTAACTAAGGGAAAGTTTTGGGTCCATTGTCAACTAGGGACTAGCCCATTGTATTGTCTTCCCAAATATGCAATTGTAAATAAAAAAAGAAAAACTGTAAAAGCTGAGAATGCAACAGTTCACAATATCTTAAAGAGCTTTGAAGCGACTCAGCCAGTTTTTGATTTTCCTTTACCCATTTTCTTTTTTCTCCTTTTATACCTTTAAAATAGGTAATAATTTTATAACATAAAAGTTTTTAAAAAACAAATGGGGTGTAATGTAATATTAAGATTTGTTAATTGCAGCTTCATTAAGTTGTTTTTTAGTAGCAACCACTCTTTTAATTTCTTGTCTAACGTTATTCTTTTGTAATTCATACAATCGTTTTTTATTAAACTTAAACAATAAATAAAACAAGATTGTTTGCAAGTTAAACATTCCAATCCCGATTCACAAAGCTAATGTAATTGGTAAATTTGCAGGACTAAACAATGGTGCTACTGCTTGGTCAAAATATAATTTGATTCCCGTATTGATTCCGTTCTCTACAAGGCTTTTTCAAGCATAAGACGCTAATGAACTGCCCAATATCATATAGGGATAAAAGACACCAAAAGCAAAGATAATAATTAAAGGCCATACTAAGAAGGCATAAATTAAACATGCAATTAAATTACTTTTGATATCACTTAATAATTTCTTGTTAAAGTTATTAGTTCTTTTAAAATCACCATATGCGACAAACAATCTAATTAATGAATATATTTGCCCTAAAAAGAATGGAAGAAAATCCCATAAAGAAATGTGGTAAGTACTTTCGTGTTTTTTTACTTCTACCACTCTACCAGATTTAGAAGCGCGTTTTCTTAAATTCCGGTATGCATCTTTTTCTTGTTCACTAAGATTTTTAATTTCTTCTTCACTATATCGGGGAATATTTTTGGGAATCGCCCATTGGTTAGTAGTGATTAATTGATTTGAATTAACATTATCTTTTGCAATCTCTCTCTCTACTGTTTTTATTATTTTCATTCATTGCTATTTACCCCCTTTTTCAAAATTTGATAACTTCATCTTTAATTCATTATCCAATACCATTAATTGCATTCATTTATCATTTTTAGGATTCATTAGTTTTAATGAAAACAAAGCAGATAAATTTAAACAAGGAATTGCAGCTAAAGCAATTAATGTAATTCATCACGTATCACTATTGAAGAAGGGATTAAGAATTAAGTTTGTAAAATCATTAAGTGCTTGTTGTTGCATTTGGTATGAGAAAAACTCAAGGATAATTTGTTTTCAATAATCAAAAATATTTGGATTATTTAAGAGTGGGAAAAGTAAAAAGATTAAGAAAAATAAGATTGGGCCAAAAAGATAATGAACAAAAATTGCAAATTTAAATCTTCTCTTAAAGTGCTTATATAGTTTCTTATTAAAAATAGTTGTTGATCTTATCATCCCATAACACTTTGAGATATTAAGTAATGAGCAGAATCAACCAATAAAAAGTGGTAGGAAGAATCGCAATTTAATGTGATAAAAGTAAGGGACTTTATCGTATGCTTTCCTTTTGCCAGCTAAATTATATATATTATTTCTAGTAACAGCTCTTTCAACATCCTTGTGAATGCTTGTTGATCAATGCAAACTCGGTTTATCATTCACATTATTTATTTCTTCCATAACCCTCCAATAAAATTATTAGTTAAATAAAAAAATATATGTAAAAACTAAAGTTACATATATTTATTATATTGTTTTTAAATTTAACAAACTAGGAGCAAAAACAAATTTTAAAATATTATTTTATTTAATCTTTTAAAATAACTTTTAAATGACTCTTTTTACCCTTATGTAAAACAAAACAATTTTGGTCTACTTTAAAATCAGCAATAGTGCTGTTTACATCATTTACTAAATAACTTTCAACATAAACCGCATTACTTAAAATCAAACGCCGCGATTCTGATTTACTAGGAGATAATTTTGCACATACTAAAATATTAGCAATTGAAAAATCATTGTTAAGTAAACTCTTTTTGATTTCAATACTAAATAAATCGTTTCCCTGATTACTAAAAGCAGCTAATGATTGCTCGATTGCTTTTTGCAGCTCTTTTTCCCCGTGAATTAATTTAGTCACTTCTGCTGCTAAAACTTTTTTAGCTGCAATCATTGCTTTCCCCTTTTCTTTACATAATTGTTTAATTTGTGTTTCATCAAGTTGGGTTAAAAGCATTAAAAACTTTTCAACATCAAGATCATCAACGTTTAATCAATATTGGTAAAACTCATAAGGACTAGTTTTATTTTTATCTAACCAAATCGCACCAGATGCGGTTTTCCCCATTTTAGTCCCATCGTGCTTTGTTAGTAAGTTTAAAGTTAATGCAATTGTTTCATCACTTGATTTCTTGCGAATTAAATCAATTCCAGCAATGATGTTAGACCATTGGTCACTTCCCCCCATTTGCATTTTCGCCTTGTAGTTTTTATTTAAATAATAAAAGTCATATGCTTGCATTAGCATATAGTTGAATTCTAAAAAGGACAACCCTTCCTCTTTAGCAAAACGCGTTTTAAAAGCTTCAGCAGATAACATTTTATTAACTGAAAACAAAGGCCCAAACTCTCTTAAAAATTCAATCCAATTAAGTTTAAACAACCAATCTGCGTTGTTTAACATAATAGCTTTGTTTTCTCCTTCAAAGCGAATGAATTTACTCATTTGGCTTTTTAAGCATTCACAATTGTGCTTTAAAGTTTGATAATCTAGCATCTTACGCATTTCCGTTCTACCAGAGGGATCCCCAACAGTACCAGTCCCGCCACCGATTAAAATAATGGGAGTGTTACCCGAATCTTGCAGATGCTTAATTGCCATCATTGTTAAAAAGTGGCCAATGTGTAAACTATCAGCTGTGGGGTCAAAACCAATGTAAAAACTAATTTTGTTTTGGTTTAAAAACTTTTTAGCCAACTCTGGATTCGAGCATTGGTACACATAACCTCGATTTGTTAAAAATTCAAAAATATTTTGCTTCATTATTTTTACTCCTTTTTTTAATTTTTAATGTTATTGATTTACATCATATTCATAGGATTCTGAAAACTTAATTTTAAAAGTATTTAGTTTCTTAATTTTTTCAATATCATCTTTTTCAATGATGATTTGAAAACCATTATAGTTTGATTTAATTCTTTGTTCATTTGCTGATTTAACAATTACAGAGTGGTTTAAAGAAGATAAATATGCAATACAAATTCCAGCCACATCAGTATTATATTTTTGTGCTAATTCAATTAATAATTTATCTTTTAAATTATTTTCAATATCCCCTAGTGGGCTTCAAGCTTGGACTTCAATCTTTTTTGCATTATTATACACAACTCGATCCAACCGATAATTATTAACCGATAATTCAATTTGGTTACTTTGTGGATAAAATCCCGATTCACGATACATAATTTCGATTGCATCGCGATCAAAGTTAGAAACACCGATTTCAGCAATTAAATTTTTTTGATAAAGTTTAACGAGTTTTTTCCAAGCACTAATGCTTTTATTAAAATCATAATTAGGACGGTGTAGTAAACACATATCTAATTTACTAACTTGTAGTTTTTGCATTGAAGCATAAACCGCTAATTCCACATTATCATAAAAATCAGGTCAAATTTTAGTTTGGATCTTAATTGGTTTTTTGTATCCCTCAAATTCTAATTCTCTTAATGCGGTTCCGATTTCTTTTTCATTACCGTAAATAAATGCAGTATCAACAAAATCATATCCACATTCAATTGCTTGTTTAAGACACTTTTTTAAAATGCTAGTTTCTCTAATAGAATAAGTTCCAAATCCAATTCTTTTTTTCATAACTTTATAATCCTTTAAATTAATCAATTCTTGTAGCTAGTTTTTTAAGTGCAGCAACTTCATCACTTTCTAACTTTATAAAAAAGGCTTGATAGTTTTGTTTAATCCGGTCTAGGTTTTCTGATTTAACTAAAACCGTATGATTTAAATTACTCACATATGCAATTAAAATCGAAGCTGCTTCTACATTATATTTTTTAGCTATTTGCATCACAACAGGATTGTATTTAAGTGTATCCAAGTTTTTTAGTGGTCTTCAAGCTTGGGTTTCGATATTGTGAGTTTTGTTAAATTCCACTAATTGATCTTGGCTTCTATCAACTGATAATTCAATTTGGTTAGCGAAAGGTGTTACTCCTGTAATTTCAGAAAGGGCTTTAATTAATTCACCACTAAAGTTAGAAACACCAATTTCTTTAATTAAACCTTTCTTTTGGCATTCAATTAAAGTTTTTCAAGCAATGATGTTTTTGATTATAATTTCGTGAGGCCAGTGTAGTAAACACATATCTAATTGTTTAACTTGAAGTTTTTGCAAACTAGTGTGCACTGCTTCAAAAACCCGGTCAAACATAGTGGGTCAAATCTTGGTTTGAATTGGTAATTTAAATTCAAAACCCTCATTTTTTAATTCATTAATTGCATTCCCAATTAAATCTTCATTTTCATAATATGCTGCAGTGTCAATAAAATCATAACCACAAATTTGAACTTGTTTTAAGCATTGTTTTAAAACACTTTGGTCTTTGATTTTATAAGTTCCGTACGCGATTCTTTTTTTAATTATTTTTGTTTCCATATTCTTCTCCCTAAATATTATTTTTTATAATATGTATTAATAATTTGTCCTCCCCCTAAACACACTTGGTCTTTGTAAATCACTGCATATTGCCCAAGTGTTACAGCTGATGCTAAACTATGATGCAAAATTACTTTACCATTTTCAATTGTAAATGTGCCATCATATTTTTTAGGAGAGTGACGAAACTTTATTTGGACTTCACAATTGTTAGGTATTTGATTAATCCAATTAAAGTTAATGCATTGTGTACAATTAGTATTCAATAACTCTTGCTTACAATCATTGGATACCACATATAAAATGTTATTTTGAATATCTTTTGCACACACAAAATAAGATTGAAGATTCCCCCCTAAATTTAATCCTTTTCTTTGCCCAACTGTATAAAAATAAACACCATCGTGAATTCCCACTACTTTGTTTGTTTTTACATCTACTATTTTACCCTCGCATTGGGGTAAATAGTTTTTTAAAAAGTTTACAAAATTACGTTCTCCAATAAAACAAATTCCCGTCGAATCCTTGCGGTCCCAATTCGACAAATTTAATTGCTTTGCGATTTCACGAATTTCAGATTTGTAATAATTACCAATCGGGAAAAGGGTTTTAGCAAGCTGTGATTGGGTTAAACTACACAAAAAATAGGTTTGGTCTTTATTGGCATCCTTTGCACATAAAAGCTGATATTCATGCTTTCTTTTATTATATGCAACATTAGCATAGTGACCGGTTGCAATAAAATCACAATTGAATTGATTAAGACAATAATCAAAAAATGTACCAAATTTAATGTATTTATTACACAAGATATCAGGATTTGGTGTCCACCCTTTTTGGTAATCTTCTAAAAACGGGGTAAATACATTTTTTCAATATGCTTTAATAAAATCAACACGATGCAAAGGAATTTCTAGTTTTTTGCAAATATTTGATGCAACTTTGAAATCATATTCTACATCACACACACCAATATTTATTTTTTTAGAATCTGTTGCTTCATTATTTAAAAAGGGGTCCCAATTCTGCATAAAAACACCAATGACATCAAATCCTTGGTTTTTTAAAATTGCAGCACTAACAGCAGAATCTACTCCGCCTGAAATCCCGATAACTACTTTTTTCATAGTATTTATATAGTAATATAGGAATGCAATTAATATTGTAGAAAAAATAAAAGTTACACCCCTTATCCCAAGGAGTGTAACATAAATCAACTCTTCATTGTTACCCATATTTTTGGTAACAGATGCACAATACAGATTATTTAAATAAAAATACCGCTGAAATCTCACTAGCAAGTTAGAAGTATGTATTATGAATATGAAAAGTCTGCTATCAAGAGTCTAGGTGATCAACTTAATGAAATAATTTCATAATCATTCTGGTGGCCCTTACCATTTTTATCAGTGCCAACTTACAATTCCTCATCCGGCCAAGAATAAGTCTTATAAGTTGTAACCTTTTAATGACACTAATCCTGCCCGACACAGGATAAGCGAATTCTTAATCAATTAGTTATCTTATTGCCCACATAAAAGCTTTCAAGGTTTCTTTTCCACTAAGCTATCAGGTGGCCCAGTTTTTTATTCTTTTGACTTAAAATAAAAACTAGCGAAAAGCGCAACATCAAGTTCAAATAATTAAATTATTGCGCAATTTAATTTAACCACAGTTTTTATTAAATTCACTAAAAATCTAATAAATTTTAAATATTTCTCTTTTTGCAAAAAAATCCAATTTTTTGCAAGTGATTAAATTACATAGATATTTTATAAGATTTTCTTTATTTTTATTAAAAAATCTTTTTAAAATTTTTTTAAAGTACTTGAAAGGGGTTAATATGAAAAACCAAGTTTTAAAAAAGATTTTAAACGATGAATTAAAAAGAGAACAAGAATACATTAATTTAATTGCTTCTGAAAATTATGTTGATACCGATATCCTAGAAGCCACTGGAAGTGTGTTTACTAATAAATATTGTGAAGGATATCCAAATAAAAGATATTATGGGGGTTGTAAGTTTGCTGATGAAATTGAACAATTGGCCATTGATAAAGCAAAACAAATCTTTAATGCAAAATATGCAAATGTCCAACCCCATTCCGGAACCCAAGCTAATATTGCAGTCTTTTTAGCATTACTAAATCCTTATGACAAAATATTAGCAATGGGATTAAACGAAGGTGGTCACTTATCACACGGAGCAAAGGTAAGCATTTCTGGAAAAAACTATACAGCTCATTTTTATGGAGTAGACCCAGTTACTCAATCCATTGATTATGATGCAGTTTTAGAAGTTGCCAAACAAGTCCAACCAAAACTCATCATCTGTGGAGCTTCAAATTATTCTAAGAAAATTGATTTCAAAAAATTTAGAGACATAGCAGATGCGGTTGGTGCATATTTATTAGCTGATATTGCCCACATCTCTGGACTAATAGTAGCTGGTTATCATATGAATCCATTACCATATGCCCATGTTGTTACAACTACAACTCACAAAACTTTAAGAGGGCCTCGAAGTGGATTAATTTTAACCAATGATGAAGAGATGATCAAAAAAATCAATAGTGCAGTATTCCCGGGAACTCAAGGGGGACCTTTAATGCACGTGATTGCTGCAAAATACATTTGTTTTGAATTAGCATCACAACCTGAATTCAAACAATATATTAAAGATGTAATTAACAATACAAAAATACTTAGCCAAACCCTTGAATCTTTTGGTTACAAAATCATAGCTGATGGAACTGATAACCATTTAATTAGTGTTGATTTGTATGCTTCAAAAGGTCTTACTGGGGATTTAGCTGAAACTTGGTTAGAGCAAAGCAATATTGTCATTAATAAGAATTTAATTCCTTATGACAAAAACCCAGCTAAAACCCCTTCAGGTATTCGATTGGGAAGTGCAGCAATGACTACAAGAGGATTTAAAGAAAAAGAATTTATTCAAATTGCGAATTGAATTCACAAAGTATTAGAAAGCAAAGGGGATTTAAATGTGATTCAACAAGTTAAAAGTGAAGTTAAATCCCTTTTAGATAAATTCCCACTTTACCAAGATATTAAATATTAATTAAAATTTAGGCTTAATTAAAAAACTAGGTAATCCAAATTTAGTTACCTAGTTTTTTTATAATATACATTATTAATATTTAATATTTGTTAGAATGAAAATTTAATCGATAAGCTTTTCGCATTAAGATTCAAGAAACTACTCAAGAGACTAAGATTATAAAAAAGCCCATAATTAAACAAATCAATACACCAATTCCATAAACTTGTTTATAATTTTGCTCTCCAATTTTACAAATTAAAACAATTATGATAACAGATGAAACAAGATATGGAATTAGTCCTAATACTAAAAAGACAACTGCAGCAACAGTGTGAGCACGAACCTTAGATAACATATAATTATAACTAGAATTGTAATAACCATTAATATAGGTTGGATTAGCAGGTGTTGTAACAAAAACAGCAATAGTAATGATAAATAAAAATGCACAAGACAGACTTAGTATCAATTGTGTTATTGCCATTCTTCTAATAGATCTGTGGTTTAAAATTAAATTATTACCATTATTATATTGTTGGTTTTGATATCCATTTTGATATCCTTGCTCATCTGGATTATCAAATCCATTATTATTATTATTTGGATTACTGTCATAACTAAAATTTTGCATATTCCCTCCTTTCTTTATTGATTAAAAATAACTACCTTAAATATACATATTTAAAGTAGTTATTAATTATTTATTGCTTATTTTTAATATTGGTTATATTGGTTATAAGGATCTTGAGGCTGTCTAATTGCTTTCTTAGCACGACTGATTATCAGACCTGCAGAGATTCAAGAAACTAGCAAAATAAACAAACCAATTATTGTACACACAAAGATACCAGTACCATAAACATTTGAAAAATTATTTACTTTACAAATCAGAATTATGGTAATCACAAACCAGGCAATATAGGGAATAATACTAATTACAAACACGACAATGGTTGGAATTATATAAGACATAATATCAGCTGCTGTACTTTGTGAACTACCATATGGGTAGTATGTTGATATTACAGATTGTGTTGTGTAATTAAGAGATCCGGTAACAAAGACAATAATACCAACAATTCATAAAACTGGTGCTAACAAACTTAAAATGATTTGTCAGATTGCCAATTTTTTAATTTTTTTGTGATCTCCAATTGAGCTTTGATTATAATTTGGTCCATTGTTATATGGACGATTGTAAGGGTCATTATATGGACCATAAGGACCATTAGGTCCATTGTTGTATGGCCCATTATTATATGGTCCATAAGAATTGTTTGGACCATTAGGTCCGTTATTATAAGGTTGATTATTATATTGATTTAGGGGGGGGTAGTCTGCCCCATTATCGTTATTAAAATTTGAATTATTATTCATACTAAATTTCTCCTTTTTAAAATTAATAAATTATTTAAAACTAATAGGGACCATAAGAATAAGGATTTTGTGGTTCTCTAATAGCTTTTGATGCGCGACTCATTGTAATACAGTCTGCAATTCAAGCAACTATGGGAATAAAGATTCCAATAATTAAGCAGACAAAGACTCCAGTACCATAAGTGTTTTTATGTTCACCAACTTTGCAAATTAAAACTATTAATATTACAAGTGAAGCTATGATTGCTACTAATCCAAAGATTCACATAAAGTAAATATAAACTATAAAAATAAAACCAAATACAAAACAAAGTGATAAGACTAAGTGAGCAATTGCTAACTTTTTGATTTGTTCATGATTTCTAATAAAGTTTCTACCATTATAGTTTGGTCCACTATTATAAGGTCCTGGTCCATTGTAGGGGCCATTGGGTCCATAGGGTCCGTAAGGGCCATTATTGTAAGGCCCATTATTATATGGTCCATTGTTGTATGGGTTTTGTTGATTCTGATTATTGTTATCAGAATTATAATTGTTCATCCTATTCCTCCTTTCTAAATTAGTTATTCAAAAATAAATTGCATTTTAAATTTAACACATATAAAGACCGCATTATTAAATACTTAAATTTATTTAGTATCAATTATGGAATTATTTAAAGAATTTGGGTTTGGTGTAGTTGCATTAGTAGTTACATCACTACTTGAATTATTAATTTTTTTAATTAATTCAATTGCACTATTAATTAGAATACAATCTATTACTAATGCAATTAAAGGAATAAAAATTCCTATTATTGAGCAAATAAATATTTTATTGCCATAGACTTTTTTCTCTTGTGCTACATAACAAACTAGTAATATTAAGATTACAAAAGTTGGAATATACAAAATTGTACTTGTATAAAGAAAATCTAAATGTGTAATTCAATATGCAAATGGGTATTCACGATAAACATAAAAAATTATTGCTATCATTCACAAAATTGTTGTAATTAAATTAAAAACTAATTGAACAATTCCATATTTTTTAATTTGTCTATGTATGTAAAGTGAATTTTGATTAATCTTTTTTAATGCAAAGTTGATTACAAATCACTCTGCAACTCAAGCAACAACGGGAATAAAGATTCCAATTATTAAGCTTATAAAAATCTTGGATCCATAATATTGTTTTTGCTCATTAACTTTAGGGATTAATCTAAATAAAAGAATTAGGTGAACAATTAAAAATGGAATTAAACAAAAAAGCATCAATAAATCATTTATAAATATTGTCCCATCAGTGCCTGATGAAGAACTAATTGAAAGCGGGATAAAAATTGCACAAAGCAAAATTAGAAAGGGAAATAGTCCAATGTGTCCTATTACATACTTTTTAATTGATTTATGTTTGGCAATTGAATATGCATCACAAAAATCTTGTTTATTATTAATGCTGTTATTTACAGGATTATATGGTGCTTGGTAAGGGTTATCGTATGGGCCATAAGGTGAGTTGTAAGGTTCGTTGTTTGAGTTA
Source organism: Malacoplasma sp. (assembly GCA_021444005.1). Lineage (GTDB taxonomy): Bacteria > Bacillota_I > Bacilli_A > Mycoplasmatales > Mycoplasmoidaceae > Malacoplasma. Next base: position 31,109 of record JABUSB010000003.1, on the reverse strand, counting down.
TTTGATAGAGGGGGGGGTACCCATTCTGATTGTTGTCAGAATCATAATTATTCATAACTTAATGCTCCTTTATGAATTGAATAAAAATAGATTGTGGTTAAAAAATAATTAATTTCAAATTATATAAATTATTTAAAAATCGGGTTGATATGGATTGCTTGAATTGTGTGATATTTTAATTGCTTTTGTTGCTCTTCTAACAGCCATACAGTCAGCTACTCAAACTAATATAAAAATAAAAGCACCTACTAGTAAAAATGTGAAAATTTCACTCCAATAATTTTTCTCAGGAAAATGATCACTTTTATGAATTTGAACAGTTTGTGCTAATGGTTTTATTAATAGTATAGAACCGATATAAACTGCTACTCCAACAAAGATTATTGTTTGTTGCCATATTCTTAATCCATACATTATGCCACCAATGATAAAAATAAGAATTGCTAGAATTGACACAATAATTTGGAATATTGCCAATACTCTAATCTTCTTGTAATCTTTAACAAATGATTCTGGGATTTGATTAGGGATTGGTACAAATCCATTATTAAAAGAATTATTGTATGGACCATTGTTATAAGAACCCTGTCCATTTGGTCCATAAGGATTATTATATGGGTTTTGCCCATTAAGGTTATTATTATTGTTGTTGTTGTCAGAATTATAATTATTCATAACTAATTTCTCCTTATTCAAATTAATTAAAAATAGATTCTAATTTTAGTTGGTTTTTTAGCCTTATTTTTTGCTCTTCTCAAGTATTGCTTTAATCTCGGAATCAAGCTTTTTTCTATATTCCTCAAAAAGTGCTTTACTATGATCTTTCCCCACTTTTATAGCAGTGTTAATTGCAATACAGTCTGTAACCAACGCAATTAATGGAATAAAAAATCCAACAATTGAACAAGCCATTATTTCACTCCCATAATCTTGTTTGTGTTTACTAATTTTGTGAATTAACAAAGATAAGCAAACAATATGACCCACACCTAAAGCTGTAGCTAAAAAAATAGGAATTGTATCTGACCAAAAAACACATCAAACAATAGCTAAAATAAAACAAGGTACTATGATTAAGTGAAAAATTGCTATTCTTTTAATATCATATCCATCTCATACTCCACAACTGCAGTATGTGCCATTACTATGATAAACATTTCTTTTTTTCTCAAAATTTTGATAAAAATTGTTGTTGTTAGAATTGGGTGAATTATAAGGAACATTATAATTAGGGTTATTATTTAATCCTTGGTTGTTTCAACCATTGTTTAATTTATTATCATTATTGTTGTTGTTGTTTTGAAATTGATTTTGGTTTTGGTTATTCTGGTTATTGATGTTGTTGTTATCAGAGCCATAATTATTCATAATTCTTTCTCCTTTCAAATTAAAAGAGAACTAAAAATTATTTTTGTTTACCAGTTAATAAAAATGATTTAACTTCTAAAAATAATTTGAAATTCTCTTAAATTATTTAATTCATTTGATATAGGTGTAAAGGTTATGAATTTAACCAATTGCTCTTGAAGCACAACTGATTATTATGCAATCAGCAATTCATCCAAATATGGGAATAAAAATTCCAATAATCAAACATATAAAAGTACCAACTCCATAAATTTTGTCACGACAGTGATCTTCTTCATGTTTGTCGATTTTACATATTAAGATTATTTGGAATGAAAACGCGATTACAAAAACAATAGCACCAAAAACAGCTAATAGTATTCCAATAAGTGATGCTGTTGAAGAAATTAGGCTAACAGCTGCTAAACAAGCACCAATTATGATAAAAACTAATCCAAAAAGTGACAAGAATAATTGGACAATTGCTCACTTTCTAATTTTTATATGATCTTTTATTGATGAATCAGACAATCTATTATTATTTTGATAATAAGGGGGGGTTGCCAAATTGATTATTTTCATTAGTAAAATTATTCATATTTATTTTTTCCTTTTAAATTTAATATTCAAAAAAATAATTAAAATTTTTAAATGTTGTTTTTTATAAAGTTTGTTTTAAAACAATTTGAAATATTCATAATTTAGATAAATGGCTTAACTGATCCATAATTTGTTTTAATAAATATTATGGTTTTATAAATTAGGATTCCATCAATCACTCAAGCAACTATAGGAATAAAGATTCCTACAATTAAGCAAATAAAAATTCTTTTATCAAAAAGATCTTTAAACCTTCTCGTTTTAAAAATTAAGAATATTGAGATTCCAGCAGAAAACAAAAAACAGCTACCAAATAAAGCTCATCCCATTTCAGGAAGGGCAGTGATAGACCAAATTGCAACTCCAAGATAAGCAATTAAAAACAATTGACACACTGCATATCTTCGAATCAAGATTAAAGAATTTAAGTTACCAGCATGATTTATACTAGCAACACTATTATCATTATTAAATGGAGCATAATAATTTTGGTTATTTACTAAATCATTGTTTGGATTTTGATAATTTCCACCTTCAAAATCATTCACTGTTTTATCTCCCTAAATTATTCCAATTTCAAATTTATTTGTTTACAAACTTAATATAAAAATTATTAAAGATACTGCTTTCAACAATTGAGTTGAAATAAACTAACAAAGTATCTTTACATAATTTTTTATAACATAATCCGAAATATCTAAAACATAAAATTACAAATTCAAAGGTTTTTTTAATTAACAATTTATTAAAAAGAAATTAGTTTTAACAAAACAAATAACTAAGATACAAAAATTCACCACTTACTAAGTTGTTAAACTTGGCAGCAGTGAATTTTTGTTTATCCTCTAAATTCTACAATTGGTAAAAAATAGTAGTGTTTTGAGGAAGAGAAGATAGTCTTAAAGTAGGAGTTGTTCCACTAGTTAGTGTCCCTTGTCTTAAATTTGACCCACTTGATTTTGAATAACTTTGATTACTAGATTGATCGCTATTATTCCCATTAACTTGATTCACTAAGTTAAAGATTAGTTGAATAAAGTTCATCACAGTCGATGACAATAAAGAAACTGCTAATGAAACTGTCCAAAAAGAGCCCCCACATATTGCTCTTTTTTCATCTTCACTAAATCTTGTAAGATTTAAAGCTTTTTTTGATTTCATTATTTTATCTCACTTATAAAAAATATTGAGAGACACAAATGAGTATCTCTCAATATAAAGAAGTAAGATTTTTTGAAAAAAACCTCAAAAAATTATCAAAATTTTCAATTATGTTATTTTTTATCTTTCATATGTGGGAATAATAAGACATCACGAATACTTTGTTTTTCCGTAAATAGCATTATCATTCGGTCAATTCCAACCCCTAATCCACCAGTGGGTGGAAGTCCATATTCTAGTGCTTCAATAAAATCGATATCCATTTCAACCGCTTCTTCATTCCCTAAAGATTTTTCATTAACTTGTGCTAAAAATCTTTCATATTGATCAATTGGATCATTTAATTCTGAAAAGGCATTCGCATATTCTTTTGTATTGATAAATAACTCAAATCTTTTAGTAAAGATTGGATTTGCATAATCTTTTTTAGAAAGGGGTGAAACATCTAATGGGTGGCCATACACAAAAGTTGGTTGAATACATTTTTTTTCACAAAATTCTTCAAAAAATAAATTAATAATGTGCCCTAGAGTTGCTTGGTGTTTTTCATAATGCACATTATGTTTTTTAGCAATCTCTTGTGCTTCTTTGTCTGTTGTTACTTTTCAAAAATCAACTTTAGTTTCTTGTTTGATAAAATCCACCATATGAATGCGAGTGAATTTTTTCAAGATTTCAATTTTTTGACCATTTAAGTTAACAGTCGGTTTTTTAAGTTTCTTTGCAACATACTTAAATAAGTTTTCAGTCAACTGCATCATATATTCCATATTTTCATATGCTGCATACACTTCCATTGAAGTAAATTCAGGGTTATGTGTTGAATCCATTCCCTCATTTCTAAAGATTCTCCCAATTTCATAAACCCGATCAAACCCACCAACAATTAGTTTTTTAAGAGGTAGCTCAGTTGCAATTCTTAAATAAAACTCACGGTCTAATGCATTATGAAAGGTTTTGAAAGGGCGTGCATTAGCCCCCCCTAAAATTGGGTGTAATACCGGAGTTTCAACTTCTAAATAATCTTGGCTGTCCATAAACTCACGAATTAGTTTAATAATTCTGATCCGGTCCACAAAAGTCTTCATTGAGTCTTTGTTAACAATCAAATCGACATATCGGTGTCGTGCTCTTAATTCTTCATCTTCTAAACCGTGTCATTTTTCAGGAAGCACTTTTAAAGTTTTAGAGACAATTCGAATTTTTTTAACATCTAGTGTTAATTCCCCTTTATGAGTTCGAAATGGTGTACCATAAATTTCAACAATATCACCAATGTCGATGTGTTTATTAAAGTATTCAAAGACTTTTTGATTAACTTTTTTCTTATTTACATAAAATTGAATATCACCATAAAAATCACGAATCACCCCAAATGTTTGTCTTAAAGCAATTACTCTTCCAGCTAAGTTAATTTTGTCATTACTATTAAATTTAAGTTTTTTATATTTTTGGTTAAATTGCCCAATATTCATTGATCTTTTAACAAGTTCAACGTGATAAGGGTCATTATTGTTATCTTGTAAATTTTTTAAAGTGCTTCTGCGGTTTAATTCTTGGTCATTAAATTTACGTTCCATATTTACCTCCATTTTGAAGTCAACATTAATTATTTTAAATAATTAATGACTCATTTATAAAATAAACCAAACAAATTTTAATTAATTGTTTGTTAATAGTTTTGAAAGCATTTTTAAATCTGCATCATATGTAATTTTGAAGTGATGTTTATCTCCCAAAATTACTTTTGTTTTTTTATTAAGCAATGTTACTAGATAGCATAAATCTGGTGCATTATCCACCTTTCCACTTTCAATAATGTTGTCAAAATAAATTGCTTTGAAAACACTAAATCTAGCACATTGTGGAGTTTGAATAATAAACACTTCATTTCTTTTTAGTGTTTTTTCAATTGTTAATGAATTACCAATTCCAATTGCATCATCTGGATTGTAAGCTAATGTGATAGCTTCTATTTGTTTTTCTTCAAAAGCACTTATGCTTTGTTTAATCATATCTTTTGTTAGCCAAATTCTGGAAGCATCGTGGGTTAGGATGATATCGTTTTGTTTTAACAAGAATTTGTCTCTTAAAAAGACCAGTGCATTTTTCAGCGAAAGGCTACGAGTGGTATCACCAAACACAATATTAATTTTTTCGTGGTTTTTGAGTTTAGCCACAGTTTCTAAAACATATTCATAATGGATTTTGTTAATTACCAAAACCACATTATCAATATGGGATGATAATAAAAGTTGTTTTAAAGAATATACAAAAAGTGGTGTGTTATTAATTGTTAAAAATTGTTTGGGAATTGAATGCAATTTGATTCTAGTGCTGTTTCCAGCAGCTAATAAAATTGCATAGGTTTTAGTTTTGTTATCTAGCATAATTTCAAATTTACTAGAATAATTATAAAAAGTTTAATTAATCTTAGATAAGATTTTATAAAAATCAATGACTAATTTAAAACTAGTCATTGATTATTGTAAATGGCAGGGGTAGTAGGAATCGAACCCACAACACGCAGATTTGGAGTCTGCTGTTCTACCATTGAACTACACCCCTAAATGGTTTATTAATAGATATTATTTTATCAAAGTAATTAAATAATATATGGAATATTTTAGATATCCTTTTAATTACTTTTTGAAATAAATAAAAACACCTCATTGTTAAAAGGTGTTATTTCAAAATTTTAATTAGTGGGTAATGGGTCATTAAAAATTGAAATTAAATTGTACAATGGTTCTAAGTTATCAAATATTTCATTAATTTTATAATCATTAAGAGGTTGTGAGTTAGCTAAATCGTTATTCTCAACATTTCCATTTCGAATTGCAAAATCGATAATTAAATTAATAAAATTTCTCTGATCTTTATTAAAACTATATTCATTTAAAAATGTAGCACATTTTTGGTCTACCAGTTTGCGGTCAAGTCCAATAATCTTTCTTATAAATAAAATTAAATCAGCATCATTTTCAAACAACTTCTTGTCTCCTTCAGACTTTAGTGAATCTAAAATATTTTGAAGTTCATTTAGATCATTTGAATCTAGTTTCTCAAGATTTAAAATTTTTGTAACTGAATTTATTTCACCATAATGCTTTTGTAAATAAGAAATGAATTTTTCTTCATATGATTTAAAATCATCAAAATCATATTTTGATTCTCTTTCTATTGTTTTTATTTCATCATTAAAATAAGTAAAAATAGGTTTATTATCTTCACTATCTTTTAAATATTTCATTAAAGGACCTAACTCTTTTTTGAGATTTTCAATCTTGAAGAAATCTAGATTTTTATAATATTCTTCATCTGCTATTTGTTTAAGAATTTCCTTTTTAATACAAACATCATTGATACTGGCTTTTGTAAGTAATGCTTTTGCGATTTGTATCATTTGATTCTGTTGTAGTTTTGAGTCATCATTGTTTTCAAGTAGTGAAAGTTGAACTTTTGAAAGTTTGTATTCTCAACTTTTATATGAAGTATCAACATTTGAGTTGATATCAATTAACGGAAGCAAATTTTCTTTAATATTGTAGATAGCTGCATTTGATAAATACTCTCAATTCTTTTCGTCTTTAAATTTGTCTACATAAGAAAGCTTTGATTTAACATCAATTTTATTGATATCTAAGTTTGAAATTTTTTTCATTAATTTTAGTTTTAAATCATTATAAAAATTTTTAAACTCATTTTTCTCTTGATACTTAACATCTTGTAAATTTTGCAAGATATAAAGAAAAATTTCATAAAGTCTTTGGTTTAAATTTAAACAAGTTGAAGGATAATTCCCTTCCGGGTGTTCATCAAAAAATTGAAAATTATTACAATAATCAAAAATAAAAAATCCTTGTTTATCTTTATATGGGGCTCTAGAATCGTCTTTAGTTTTGTTTTCAAAATAATCTTTTGATGGAGAAATTACATATAAATCTTCACAAGTTCTAGTCCCTCTTCCTCACATTTGGTCAAATTTAATTCTTGATCGAACATATTTAAAAAAGACAAGATTAACAATTTCTGGAATATCAACACCAGTATCCATCATATCAACAGAAACAACAATATGTGGGTTAGCATCTTTTTTTGCAAAATTATCTTGGATTGTTTTGTTTTTAGATTTTGATGAATAAATCGACTGACAAAAATCATCCCCTAAATCTGGGTATGTTTTTTTGAATCTTTCTACAATTCTGTCTGCACTTTCTTTGTCACTTGTAAAAATTAAAGTTTTGCCGATTCTCTTACCACTATCAACTCTTAAGCCATATTTAAACAAATCATCAAACATACAATCAATTGTAGGTTCGTTAACAAAAAACCCAGATCCTCCAAATGTTTTTTCAAATGCATTACCATAGATTTCACCATCTGTTCCAAAATTTTCTTCATCATATTGATTTTGTTCTTCTAATGACAAATCTTTATATTTCACTCCTTTGGATAATATTTGAGAATTTTTATCAAACGCTTTATAACTTACTAAATATCCAAGATTTACAGCATCTTCAAATTTAACTGAAAATGTTGGTTCGTCTTTTTTTAAATTAAGTATTTCATAAGTTGATTTATCTAATTTATTGCTAGGAGTTGCTGTTAGTCCAATAAGAAATGAGTCAAAATATTCAAAAATAGCTCGATAAGCATCAAATATAGACCGGTGTGCTTCATCAACTATTATTAAATCAAAATGGCCAACAGAAAATTCTTTTTCAGCCTTATTGATATAAGAAAGAATTGATTGGTATGTGCAAATACAAATTCTTGCTTTTAAATCCTTATTAGGATTTTCGGCTGAAATATCACTAACAGTGCCACTAATATATTTTTTAAAAGGCTTTATTGCATTAGAAACAAGGTTATTTCTATCAGCTAAAAATAAAATGTTTTTAGCTCAATCATTTTTTAGAAGAATCTTGGATAATGCAACTGCAGTTCTTGTTTTTCCGACGCCACAAGGAAGCACTAATAACCCTTTGCGTCGCATTTTACCATTAGAATTCATTGAATCAATCATTTCCTGGACAGCTTCTATTAGTTTGCTTCTATTAATAATTGATTCATCAATTTTTTTATCAATTATTGGTTTTCTAGCATCTTTATCTCCTGGAAGTTGGCGTTTAATCATCAACTCAAGATCATCCATAGAAGCAAAATTTCAAACCTTTCTTGCAGGATATCCTAGTCGATCTTGAATTTTAATATCATAGCCATTTGTGTAATAAATTATGGGTCGATAAGATAAATTTAAATTTTTCATCAAAGCATCTGCATAATCTCTAGATTGTTGGGCACCAATTTCTTCTGATTTTGATACTCTTTTTGCTTCAATAACAGCTAATGGTGAACCATTTTTCCCGTATATTACATAATCTGCGTAACCCACTTTTTGATTAGGTAAATCTAAAACTTTAATTTCTACACAAACTTCGTCTGCACCAGGTTTCCCATATCCTTGTTGGTCTTTGTATTTATTAATTTTGTAGCCTGCATTTCTTAAGTTTACATCAATATATAATTCTCGAGTCTTGGCCTCTGTAAATGATGTTGGAGGGTTGTACTTATATTTAACTTCATCTTCTTCACTAAATTTATTTAGTTTAGAAAATATAACATAAGTGATTTCTTTTAAAAATTCAAAGGTTAAATCAGCGGATTCTTTATCAATATCTTTGTTAATTGATGCATCTTTACCTACAAGATAAATAAAATAAATTTTACGGTAATGCTCGCTTTCCCCTAAAAAATCTTTAAAATCTTTATCATTTATTAATCTAATAAATTCATAATTATTAACATTTTTCTTTTTTAAATTTTTTGAAGCAAAAGCATAACGAACTAATTGCTCAATGTTTTCTAAGTATTTTGTGCATTGAGCATATGGTGGTTCATTCACTGAAGTGCCACTAAGTATTTTATATAACTTATCTAATTCTGGTATGTTTTGTAAGTAACTGAAATTCATTCTAAAACTTCCTATTCCTTCCCAAAATACTCATCCATTTTTTTATCCAATAATTCTTTATAAGTTTTAATACGCTTCTGCACGATAAATTTCGATTTATCTATTTGTTTGACAAAGTCTGCAAATTCATTTTGAAGGTGAAGTGGGGGAGAAATAAAAAGATAATCAAATACGCTGTTTTCTCTTATTGCTGGATAATTAGCTCCATTTGTTAGTTGGGTCATTTCCTCAGTAAATTTATCACTTAGAACAATATATCTTAAATATTGAGGATCACATTTTAAAGGTCTTAAAACGCAAAAACCGCTAGAACCAACAAAACCATTACCAACCTCATCAAAAAGTGCTACATTGCGAAGGTTTGGTCTAACTGTTGAAACTAATATATCATTGGTTTTTAAACATTGTTGGGCTCTTGAAGGCGCATCTTTAAATTTATACGTAACGTGACCAACAATTGAATTAGTCTTATTGTCAATTGATGAAATATCAATATATTTAATTTCATCGTCTGACTTGTAAATTTTTTTTGCAGATATTTTTGTAGTATCAACTACATTTCTAATTGAACAAATCGGAAACTCTTTCTCGTGAAACATCTCGATAAATCGTGATTTAATAAGTTCATCAAAGAAAATTAATTGATTCTCACAAAGGTTAATTAAATTTGCAATTTCATCTAGTATATTTACACATTCATTTTGTTTCTTAATATCTAATAGTTTTAAATTAATTTTCCGAAGATGTGATGGTCCAAAATTTAATTGTGCAATACCTGTCATAAGTTTCATAATTTGATTTCTATAAGAATCAGATTTAAAGAAATAATACAAATAATTTATATTAAGTTTATTTTTATCTATTACTTTAAATCTAATAACACTGGTATTCATACATAAAGGCAAATCTTCACTTCTTACAAATGAAACTTTTTTGATTAATGACTCTTCATTTATTCCTGAGGAAGCAATTACTAGATCACCATTGTCACATAGAAAATGTTTGTACTTTGAATTTGCTTCCTCATTTGAAATAAATCTAGATGTTTTATCAAGTTCAAGAAATTTCTTTCCAAGATTAGTTACATTTATTAGTTTTGTACCTGAATCTGTGTACTGGTAATTTCTAACACCTGGACCTTCTTGAAACCAAGTAACACTATCTAATTTAACTAACATACAACACACCATCCTGACCATTAAATCGTGATTTAATAAGTTCATCATAAAGAATTAATTGTGATTCTTGATTTTTTATTATTCAAAATAAATTATCAAGTTTATTTATTATTTCTTGCTGCACATTCTTTTTAGGAATTTCTATTAATGAATTCTCAAAAGACTTCATATCAAATTTTGGATAAGTAGTTGCTTCAACATAAAATTTTTTATTGTTTCAAAAGCAGTAATAATAAATGTATTTAGTTAAGATATTTTCTTTATCATTAGATTCAATTATTATGTTATTTGCTGAAACAAATAGTCCATTGTGATACTTTATGTTTGCATATCTTGCTTTGCCAAGAGTAATTATTTCACCTTCACATAAATAGTCTTTTGCAATCTCTAAATTAGTTACTCAATCATAATCTTTCGAACTTGGAAGAAGTTTAATTTTTCCTTCAAAAGTTCTTAATTCTTCAAGAGATTGTGCATCAAGTTGTTTGTAATTATTTAAGAGACAAACATCAATTAATTTTCTTTTCATATATTTGCCTCCTGACCATTAAATCGTGATTTAATTAACTCATCAAATAAAATTATTTGATCATTTAAATTATTTATTAAAGAGTTTATTGAGTCTAATGAATTTAAAATAATTGCATCTGAATATTTTTTATTCTTTTTAAATTCAATATTTTCAATATATGATTTACTAATATTTTTTATACCAACACCTTTAAAACCTTCATTCAAGATTTTGTAGCTATCTTTTTCTAAAAAATATTTAATAAGTTTGCAATTAACATTTTCTTTTGGTTGAAGTACATAAGTATGGTCGCTTGAAGAAAAACTACCATTATAGTACTTACAGTTTCCGCTACCTCCATCTCCAATAATAAGAAATTCACCATTGTAGTCTGGTACATCCATAAATTTATTTACAACATTACTTGAATTAAAAAAAGGATACTTACCCTCTGATTTACCATAAGATGCTGGGCGTTTGGACTTTGGTAAAAAACTAAATAATTCTTTTAATTGCATACATACATTCCTAATCTATTAAAACCACAATATTAATAATTGCAGCATCCCTTATTATTCCTAATTTATTAGCATTCTTTTTTATTTTAATTAGTTTCTCAACTTTTAAAAATAGTACTTATTTTAATAATTGTTTTTTAATGTTTACTTTATCAACAATTTCTTTGAAATCTTTTTCATCTAATGAGGATAGTATTTTAGTTAAACAATCTTTTACATAATCTTTTGATAAACTTTTTAAATTATCAAAATAATCCACTTCATTCTTTGTTAAAGAATCAAAAATCTCTTGTGTGGTTCGATATATTTTTTTCTCAATGTGCTTCTTCTGATACTTGTTCCAACTTAAAACATAATTGTTAGCAACTATTTCTTCTTTTGTAATAAAAAAAGATTTATCATAAGCAGTTCTATTATTTTCATCATCATTACCAAACCTACTTAAAATGTTTGGTATATCATTTTCTTTAATTTCAGATCTTTTATCATCTAAAGATAAGCCATCATTTTCCATATTATAAAGTCAAACTTTATCAGTCCCTCCATTATCTGTTTTATCAAAAATAATGATTGCAGTTTGTACACCAGAGTATGGTTTAAAAACACCACTTGGCATATAAATAATTGCTCGTAATTTTTGATTTTTTACTAACTCTTTTCTTATTGTTGTATAAGCCATTTCACTAGTATTATTTAATACACCAACTGGAACTATTGATGCACATCTTCCACCAATTTTTAAACTTCTTAAAAATAATGCAATAAAAAGTAATTCAGTTTTTTTAGTAGGAACAATATCTTTAAGTGATTTGGATAAGTCATTCATTTCAACTGGTGCACTAAAAGGAGGATTTGCAAGTATTAAATCAAATTTAGATTTATCATCATTTTCATCTGTTAAAGAATTTTTTTGATAAATTTGTGAACCTGAGACATCATGAAAATACATATTCATAGACCCAATGCGAAGCATATCAGGGTCTGTGTCATATCCATAAAACATATCATTGTTAAAAATATATCGATCAGATTTGTTATTTAAATCGTCTTTTTGATGCTCATTAATGTATTTAGCAGATTCCATTAAAAAACCTGCAGTCCCCATTGCAGGATCACAAATCTTATCGCCCAGTTTTGGTTTCATTAATTCAACCATCATTCTAACAATATGTCTTGGTGTTCTAAATTGTCCATTGGATTTGTTCTTATTAAGTTTTTCAAGTAAATACTCATAAACATCACCTTTTATTTGTTTGTTATCAAGATTTAAATCTTTATCATTTAATCTGGTAACAATTCGCTCTAATATTTCGGCAGAAGGAATTTCTAATTTAGCCCTTTTCATAAATCGATATAGAGCAAGATTTTCACTTAAATTTAATTCACTAATAAACTTAAAGACACTATCACGGACTATAGTAAATCTCTTATCAGTTTCATAATGGATAAAATTATGTCATCTTAAATCATCATAAGTAACTTCAATAATTTGACCATTTTCATCCTCTGTTTTTCTATAAATTCCTTCTTTGAAAACTGGATCTTTAATTTCTGTATTACCAAAAGATCTTGCATTGCTCTCTTTTATCATTTGTTTATCATCAAGCATTTTGATAAATAATAGATAAGTAATCTGAGTAATGTTGGTTTTTGCATCAGTCATTTGGTTATCTTCCATACATTTCCATAACGCATCTATTTTATCTTTAATATTATGATCCATTTCTTTCTCCTACTTATTAGATAAAAAACGTACCTTATTAAGTTAATAGTAATAAAAGAAAATTCAAATAATGAGTAAAAATCATTTTTGAAAAATGTTATTCTTACTCATTAGTTAATTTATAAAATTTAGAATTTTTCCTAAATTATAGAAATGTATAACTGTTTTATTAATTACTTTTATACTAAATTACCCAACAATCATCCAATTTTTAAAGCAAAACACAAATTACAATATAATATTGATTCATTAGGTTAATTTGCAATAAACAAATTCAGCTTATCAAAAATGCATTAAAATCATAGTTTTTTTTAAAAAGAAAACTAATAAATTAAGCAATAATTAAATGCATATTATTATTATTATTATTAGCGTCTTTAATTTCAAAAATTTATTCAAATTAAAAGCATTAAACTTGTAATTTTTTGTTGATACTCCAATTTTTGAAATATAAAATAAATTACTACTTTTAAAATTGAATTATCAATTTAACTCTCTTTTTCAATTAAATTCAAATAAAGGAAACACAATGAATATCAAAGAAAATAAAAAAATAATGGTCCACGCTTACAAAAGAAATGGGTGGTTATACCGAATTTGAGAGTTTCCTGAAGTTTTATTAGTAACTGAAAATTATGTTGTTGTTTCCTTATTTAATTCAAAAGTAATTACAAGTGAAAAATATTCTAAAAGATGCTTTGTCTCTAAAAATTACAAAAATGCATTTTGATTTTTTTATCCTGATAAATGGTATAACATCATTGCAACGCTGTTGCCAACTGGAATAATTGCATATTATGTTAATATTGCAAGTCCTTTTATTTATGAAGAAGAAGCAATTAAATATTATGATTTTGATTTAGATATCAAAATGTCTACAAATAAAAGTGTGCACCATCTTTTGGATAAAGATGAATATGAGGAAAATAAAGTGCTTTATCATTATGAAAAAGAAATTATTGAAAATTGTGAAAATGCTTTAACGCTTTTTAAAAATGAAGAATTTAGAAAAGAGATAATGGATTTTATCACACCAGAATTCTTAGAAATTTTAGGGCAAAAAAGAAAAGTTAAATTTTAGTTAAATAAGGAAATCTTGTTTAGCTAAAATTTTTTTATTCTGTATTTTAATTATTTTTTCGCTCTTCATATGCTCTTAATATTGCTAAGCCAATCGCTTTTGCTAATAAACACGGAACTGCATTCCCAATTTGAACTAGCTGTCATTTCTTAGCACCACAAAAAATAAAATCTTCTGGAAATGATTGTAATGTTGCCAACTCTCTTGGAGTCATCACCCGATTAAGAATTGGATGCACATTCACTCCTCCGTGATTTTCTTTTACAGTACAAGAAGGTTTGTTTCAATCAACCTTTTTTCAAGCATCACTGTAATTACCATATAAGCTTTTACCAATTGGAAGTGCTTCTAATCTTTTTTGCATTGATTCAGTAGTATTGGAAAAGATATGGTTGATTTCGTTGTTTTCTGCCATCTTTAAATATTTGTTTAATACATCACCCACTGTTACAAAATTAGTTTCATTAAATATTGGTTTAGGGTGGTAGTTTTTAATTCCGATTCTGTTCCCAATAAATATTACTCTTTTCCGAAATTGGGCAACACCATAATCTGCACTGTTCAACACTGTCACATTAATTTCATACCCAATTTTTTTATAATCTCCTATAATTTTTTGTTCAATTTTACCACCCATCATTGAACGCAATCCTTCAACATTTTCCATTAAAACAAAATCAGGTTTGATTTGTTTTACAATGTCTAACATATCAAGATACAAAGAATTTCTAGGATCTGCAATAATCCGATTTCCGGCCATACTAAAACCTTGGCAAGGAAACCCACCTGCAATTAAATGGATATGTTTGTTTTTTAAAGAAGCAATTAATTCTTGTTTTATCTTTTTATCCCTGATGTCCTTATCTGCTACATTTTCCTCAAAGCCTTTAATTTTAGAGAAATTTAATTTATAGGTTTGTACAGCTTCACGCATAATTTCTACAGAACCAACAGGCATCATTCCACTCATTGTTAAACCACAAGACAATCCACCAGCGCCTGTAAACAAATCTACAAAGTTAAAATCTCTAATTTGTGAATTGTCTTTTCACGCATCAATTTGCTTCATCTCTTGCGAAACATCAATCCAGTTAACTAAATCTGCTTTCTTCTTAGCTTTGTTTGTTTTATTACTTCTAATTGGGTTAGTAGAAGCAAATACATTAATGATTTGTGCAAGTGAAGTAGTTTTTCATTCATTTAAGTTATGTTCAAAAATAAGTGTTTTATTGCCCTTTTTAAAACTTTTTAAACTTCCTTTTGCAACCTCTCTTCTAATAAACTTAACCGTTTTGCAAGTTATTAATGCAATTTCATTAATACTATATTCCTTCATACACTCTATTTTCTTTTGCCTTTAATATACTTTAACATATAGCAAAAACAGATATTAAAAATTAATAAACTAGTTTAAAATATTTTTAATTGAAAAACTTCATATCAAAATATTGGTTTTATAGCCCCAATTTTTTGAAAGAATTTAGATTTAAAAGCAAAAGAAAATATTAATTAGTATGAAAAAAGACAAAAAGAATAAAAAAATTGTTACTCAATTTCACAAAGATGATCCATTAACTGCATATTACAATCGTGTTATTAAAAAAGCACGCAAATTAATGGAGGAAAGTGACTTTAGACAAGCGTTAAACATTATCAAAGATGAATTGGAAACGCCATACATTCCTTCTACTTTTTTAGAAGAATTGGAAAAACTAGCACTTGATTTAGAAACAGAAATTAATTATGTTAAAAGTGCTAGTGAATTTGAAAATGTGTCACGAGACCAAATGATTTATAAAATCATTGATCAAAATGGTGTTTTAAATACATCTGCATTTTTGATCTTCTTAGGAAGATATGCATCTGATTTAACACCAGAAGAAATTAAAAAAATTGAAGCAATTCTAGTATCTAAAAAAACTTCTAACATTCACAAAATCTATATTTTAGAAAACTTCAGAGCCCACCGTTTAATTTATGATTTTGATTTCTACAATAGCCAATCAAAACAATCATTTCGCATTAATACAATGGATGTTAACATCTTTGAAGAATCAGCATATTATAATGAAATCAATAGTCTAATTGATGAATTCACTTATAAAGAGCCTTCTTTACAACACTTTTGTCAATCATTGCTAACAATGATTTATTTATATTGCTTCCCAAAAACTCCTGAATTTGAACCTAAAGAATTGTCCCTTGGAATCTTTCAATATATGGTTGACTCGCTTCAAGGGGGAGAAGGGGAAAAGATTAAAAAAGAAATTTATGAATTTATTAAAAAGGTATTTAATAGTGATAAAGAAATCGCTATTAAAAGCTAATTCATACCACTTTTTGAATTGCAAATAAAAAAATTATTTAAAATAAACAAGACATTAATTATTAGGGGTATAGTTCAATGGTAGAACGGCGGACTTCAAATCCGCGTGTTGTGGGTTCGAGTCCTGCTACCCCTGCCATTAAAAAATAAAGCTATTTTCTAGTATCAGAAGATAGCTTTTTTATTTATTATGGTTTAAAAAAATAGAGTTTAATTACATCAATTGGTTTATAGCTTAATTTTGATTTTTTAAGATTCTCACTATTAATGTCATCTTGCCGGTCAACATATTTAGTATTAATTTCATTAATTAATAAATTTTGAGTGATTAAATATTGAAAACTCCCTTTAAAGTTTTTATCAGCTTTTTCAAAAAAGATTTCATATTTATCTTTACACACAAATCCGTATGTAAAACCAATAATGTTGTCTTTGTATAAAAGGATTGTCCCCAATCCTTTGGTTTCAGAGTTTAGAAAATCTTGAATCACCTGGATTTCATTAGTCCGGATTTGATTCGTGTTTTCATCAATGCAATATTTTTTACAGAATTCAATGATTTTTTGTTTCCAACTTGAATCATATTTAAAAACTTGTGAATCTTTTGCAAAGTTTTTGTTGTAATAGTTTAAAAAGTTGCGCTTCTTTTGCATCTTTTTACCACTCATATATTTAAGTTGGTTAGTTTCATAAATATAACCGCAATTAAAAGTAAAAACTGTTTGGGCATTTTTAAACAACTTAAGATCTTTTAAATCAAATGAACAAATATCAATGCTAATGTTTTTATCCTTAACTAAAAAATCCTTAATTGCATAAATTGCATCTTTGTAATGCTTAATTAAATTTACAGCATTTTTGTCTTTCACAATTGGGGCAAAAACCGAAATGCTTAAGGGTTTAAAATTTGGATCATTATTTTCAAACTCGAAAATATATAAATAGATTGCATTATCTTTTTTAATAAAATAAAAGTGCGAATTGTAGAATTTTCAAGTGTAAAAGTTAATAAAGGAAATGGGGAATTGACCATCTAATTGATTACAATCCTCTTGCAATCAATTAATATTGTTTCAACTAAGTTTTGTCAGCATATCAAATAAAATGGTTAAAGTATCTATTAATTTAAGCACAATTATCAAATAAAGATAAACAATAATATTTTTATTTGATAATTCAATTTAAAGGATATAATTACTTTGTTGTGAATAAAAACCCGTCTGGGTTTTTTTTATTCACACTAAAATAAATTATTATGGTAAAAGAAATTATAATGATTTGCGAAATTTGTTTGTCACGCAATTATCGGACTAAAACTAATGCCGCTAGAAAAGAACGACTAGAATTAAATAAGTTTTGTCGTAAGTGTAACAAAAAAACTTTACATAAAGAAACTAAATAATATGAAAAAGAAAAATAAACAAAATGAAGTTGTAATAAATGATGCAAATGATTTAATACAAGACAATCAAAACAATTCTGATTTGGTTTCCACAAACTCTCAAACAAACCGAAATCAAAGTCTTTTTGGCAACCCCAATCCAGAAGTTTGAAAAGAAGAGAATAAAGAAGTTTTAGTTGCAAAACAAAACAAAGCAAAAAAAACAAACAAAAAAGCAAAGGAAATCAAAAATAATCAAACTCAAAAGAGTAATGTTTTTAAAAAGTTTTTCTTAGGAATTGGTAAAGAGTTTGAAAGAGTTACGTGAACTTCAAGAAAAAAACTTGCATTTGGGTTTTTAATCACAATTGTCGTTGTCGTTTTTTTCGCAATTATTTTTACCTTAATTAGTGTGGGAGTCACAAGTATTTAACTTGGAGTAAATGATGGAAGAAAATAAAGAAATATTAATAGATGACCAAATCAATGATGGAGGTCAAAAAAGTGAAAAAGAAAAATTAAAAGAAGAATCAAAGTGGTATATTGTCACTTCAATTACTGGGAATGAAGATACCGTATACCAAAGTATTGAAGATAAGGTAAGAGCTTATAAACTAGAAGAGGTAGTTCATGAAATTCGATTACTAAAAAGTAGGGAGATTACAATTGAGGTTTTTGACCCAATTAATAACCCACCTCCAACTCGATTTCGCAATACGAAAACAATTACTTGAGAAACATTACCTGGTAACCGATACAAAAAAACTAGAGTAAGACAAATTAACCGCTTCCCAGGTTACATTTATATCAAAATGATAATGAATGACCAAGCTTGGTATATCATTCGAAATACTTTTGGGGTTACTGGATTTGTAGGGTCTTCTGGTAAAGGTGCAAAACCAATTCCAATGTCAGATATTGAAGTTAAAAATTTGTTTGACCCGGAAATGAATAAAGATATTGTCATCAACAAAACACCAGATGTTTATGTTGATACTAATATTTCTAAAAATGTTGAGCCTGAAAAACACATTGAGTTTTTAAACCAAGTCTATGAAGAATCAACAACTGATAGTGATGGTTTTTTTGATTCTTCATTAATTAGTAAAGAGAATGAAACTAAACAACAAACCTTTGAATTTTTATCAGATACAAAAACGCTTTCTTCTGAGAAAAATGAAAAAGCAAATGAAGAATCTAATGCTTATTTTGAAGATCACGTCCAAATTGTGGAAAACACCGAAATTGATGAACAAACAATATCAGATAATGAATCTACTAATGAAACTGAATTCGAATCATTTTTTGAATCGGGGAAAGCATTAGAGAAAAACCCTTACTTTGATATTGGTAACACAGTAACAATTGTGAGTGGACCTCTAAAAGACGATGAAGGAATTGTAAAAGAGGTCGATGTTGAAAACAAAAAGGTTAAAGTTTTAATTGAAACTTTAGATCACGATAACATTGTTGAATTTGATTTTGAAGAAGTTACTAAAAAACTTTAATCTTAATCAAAACCTTAAAATATATTTTAAAAAGCACTATTAAAGCTTTAAAAAATATATTTTTTTATTCCATAAAATTGCAATTTTTATTAAAACTAAAATGATAAAATATATTATTAATTTCTTGGAGTACTATTAATGTCACAACAAGGACCTTTAAATTCTTTTAGTGCAGTATTAATTTTTTTAGCTTTTTTTATTGCGATCATTTTAGCTACTTCATTAAAAAAAATCTATTACTACTTTAAGTATAAAAAAAGATATTACATTATTCCCCGTCCTTCAGTGCAGGGAATTTCCAATATCTCAATGGTAATTGCATTATCGGTTGCAGTATTATTGATTTTAACCTTTGTAACTGCAAACCTTTTTTCAGTATTGTTTCGTGCGTTTCCAGGAACTCGAGTCACTATCGAGGGGATTCTAATTAAAATCGGGGGGTTGTTATTTGGGCCTTTTATTGGAATGTTTGTTGGGGCCATTACTGATTTATTATCAATTATTATGACTGCTGGGATTTTCCACTATGGTTATTTTATATCGGCAATGGCTTACGGATTGCTAGCCGGGTTGATTAGAACCTTATTTTCATATTCTGATCAAAAAAAATCGTGATATGCATTAACTGCCACCATAATATCAATCATTTCGTGTGCCCTATCAATTTCATTTATCTTCTATTTTTTCCAAGGCAAAGAGGGTGCATTACAAACGATATTCCCATTTATTAGTGATTTAATTAGTAAATCAACATTAGCTGCGATCATTGGGGGCTTTTTAGCATTCTCAACAGCATTAATTTGATTTTTATATTTGTTTAGTAAAATCTTTGGTAATAAAAATATTGTACCAAACCGCTACCGAAGACGTACTTTCGGTACAAAACAAAAATATAAAAAAGATTATTTTAATAACTTTTGTTTAATAATTATATGTGCAATGACAACCGAGATTTTAATTAATGTCTTACTAATGCCTTTCTTTGATGCCGATTTAAGTACATTAGGATATGATAATTGGTTGTTCATTAGAATTTTAGCTTTTATCCCAATGGTAGTATTTAACTTCATTATTATCTATCCGGTCTATGTGGTAATTTCACCAATCGTGTCTTGAAATTACCAAAGTGAATTGATAGAGGATTATAATACACCATTTTTGATTAAGTAGTAAGGAGTAAATTTATGGTCAAACTAACAAGAGAAATTATGCAAGAGATCTGTAATAACTTAATGATTGATTTAAGTGAACAAGAAATTGAAATCATTACTAAATTAATTGAAAACTCAGTTAATAAAATCAATACTATTAAAAACTTAGACTTTAGTGATGTGAAACCAATGCACTATCCCACAATTAAATTTGAAGGGGAATTTAGAAAAGATGAACCCCAAGAATTTGATAATAAAAAAGCATTACTTGAATTAGCTGGAGAAATTGAAGATGGATACATCAAAGTCTAGTTTATTTAATAATCCACTATTAGATGATAGTCACATTATTAAAATTCAAAAAAAACTTTGTGAAAACAAAAGTGTTTTTAATCAATATTTAAAACAAACTTATTTAAATTTAGAAAAAACAAAACCACTAAATGCCATTTTATCAATTATTAAAGATTATGAGTTTAATAGTGAAAACCAAGACTCATTATTAAACAACATTTTGTATGCGGTAAAAGACAACATTAATGTTAAAAACACAATTACAACCGGGGGCTCTTTGTTTTTTGAAAACTATAAAAGTCCATATTCTGCAACTGTAATTGAACAGCTTGATAAAAGTGGAGCAATTCCAGTTTGCAAAACCAACCTTGATGAATTCGGACTTGGTGGCACTGGTCTTTTTAGTGGATATGGGGATACAATTAACCCAATTGACAAAACACGCATTCCCGGAGGGTCTTCAAGTGGAAGTGCTGTGTTAACTGCTCTTAACACTGTTGTATTTGCATTAGGCACAGATACGGGAGATTCGATTCGAATGCCTGCAAGTTATTTAGGAGTATATGGGTTTAAACCAAGTTATGGGATTATTTCACGGTTTGGGGTATTCCCATATTCTCCTTCAATTGATCACGTTGGGGTATTTGCTAATTCAATTGCTGATATTGCAATTGTGATGGATTGTGTGAATCAATATGACCCCAACGATTTTACAAGTCAAAATGTTAAATTAGATTTTCTAAAAAACTTTGATAATGTGAATCCAATTCTTAAAGTGGGTTATTTTGAAAATATTGTGGAGTTGTTAGACACATCAGAAAAGAAAATCTTTTTTGATACCTTAAATAAAGTGAAACAAAAATATGAAGTAGTATCATTATCTTTTGATAAACAATTAATTGATTTAATTCCAGTTGTTTATGAAATTCTAAGTTATAGTGAAGCAGTAAGTTGTTACCAAAATATAACGGGAATTACATTTGGTAAAAAAGGTAGCAAAAGAGGGTTTGAAGCCCAAATTAAAGAAACACGAAGCCAAAACTTTGGTAAAGAATTAAAAAGAAGATTTGTCTTAGGCTCTTTTACCACACTGCAAGGCAATGAGGATTTATTAAACCGTTGTAAACAAATCAGACGTTTAATCGTTGATAAAACTAATGCATTTTTAAATCAATGTGACTTTTTTATAATGCCAGGATCTTCAAGTGTTGCACCAAAAATCGAAGACGTTAAAAACCATAAAGCATTTGCAAATGCAGTTGATAATTATTTGCAAATTGCGAATTTTGGTGGTTTTGCATCCCTTACCATCCCAAATGCAAAAATTAATGGGTTACCAATCGGGATTAATATTATGGGACAAGTTAATAGTGATGCACTATTGTTGGCATTTGCAAAACAAGTTGATTTGCTTATTAAAGGAGGAAAATAGTGGAAACTAATTTTATCGCAGTTATTGGAATTGAAGTGCACACTGTTGTTAATTCAAAATCAAAGATGTTTTCCCCTGCTAAAAGTGTGCACAATGATCCTAAAAACACAAATATCTTCCCAATTGATTTAGGGCACCCTGGTACAATGCCCACACCAAATCAAAAGTGTATTGAAAAAGCAATTGTGTTAGCAAAAGCACTTAATATGGAAATTGAGCACGAAATTAGTTTTGACCGCAAAAACTATTTCTACCAAGACTTACCAAAGGGATTCCAAATTACCCAACAATTTAATCCAATTGGTAAAAATGGCAAAATCAAAATCGGTGATAATCAATTCGTGGATGTGGAAAGAATCCATATGGAAGAAGACACAGCAAAGCAATTTATTTTTGAAGATAAGATTCTTTTAGACTACAACCGTTCTGGAATGCCTTTAATTGAAATTGTTACCAAACCTTGTATGCATACAGCTAATGAAGCAGCTTTGTTTTTAAAACAATTGAGAAGAATATTAACATTTAACCAAATTTCAGATGCCAAGATGGAAGAGGGTTCAATGCGGGTTGATGTTAATATTTCAGTCAACCCAATAGGGGCTAAGCAATACGGGACTCGGGTTGAAATCAAAAACATCAATTCCATTTCAAATGTGGAAAAAGCAATTGAGTATGAAATTCAGTTTCAAATTAGCCAGATATTAAGAAATGAACCGGTTGTAATGGCTACTAAAAGATTTAATGATAAAACAATGCAAACTGAATTTATGCGTAAAAAAACGACAAATACTGATTACCACTATATGAAAGAACCTAACATCTATTACAAGGTAATTGATGATGCATTTATTATCAACATTATTGCAAAGCACTATGTTGATATTGAAAAAATTGTAAGTGATTTAAAAGACAATCAAGTCTCAAATGAATTTATTAATCTCTTAATTGACAACTATGAGCTTTATACAAAGTTTGTTTATATCAATAACATTGTTAATGATTGTCCAGAAGTGATTAAATGACTATGCATTGAGTTTATGGGTTGAATTAAAAAAAATAATGCCAAAATCGAATCGGTATCTGATTTTCAAATTAAAGAATTAGCAAAGCTGATAACTTATATTAAAGACCAATCCATTAATGCAAAGCAAGGGAAAGAAATTGTGAGGCTATTAGTTGAAACTAATAAGGAGATTGATTTAATTATTAAAGAAAATAACTTCTTGCAAATTACAGATGAAAAAATATTGAAACCAATTCTTGTAAAACTAATTGCAGAAAACCAAAGAATGGTAGACCAATACGAAACAAAAAAAGAACGGGTTGAAAAGTTCTTTATCGGAATGGTAATGAAAGAAACACAAGGACAAGCCAATCCGAATGTTGTAAACAAAATCTTTAATGAATTAATTGCTAAAAAATAAGGTTTAATGAGAAACAAAAAGTGTAGGTAATTCCTACACTTTTTTATGATTCAAATGGCGGAGACGATGAGATTCGAACTCATGCACCGGAAACCGATCTAACACCTTAGCAGGGTGCCCTCTTAACCACTTGAGTACGTCTCCATTAACAATACAATCAATATTATACTTGCATAAAACTAAAATTAGAAAAAAGGACAATAAAAAAGTACTAATTCCCAAAAAGGAATTAGTACTTTTTTTGTCCCCATTTATTTACCAAAATTAAAGGAGGTTAAACAATAAATAAACAAGGACTAAATAAGTATATGTGAATTATTTAAAAGTGCAAGTGATTTATAACAAATTTATTTAAAAAAATAATTTTGCTTATTTTAATAAAAGTATAATTTTATTTGAAAAAGTAAACTTTATACTTTTAATCATTTAA
Source organism: Malacoplasma sp. (assembly GCA_021444005.1). Taxonomy (GTDB): domain Bacteria; phylum Bacillota_I; class Bacilli_A; order Mycoplasmatales; family Mycoplasmoidaceae; genus Malacoplasma. The sequence continues at coordinate 7,067 of JABUSB010000003.1, read as the reverse complement.
ATAAATTAATTTAATTTTATAGATTAGATTTAAGGTTTTTTAATGATTAATATTGATTAATTTATAGAAAGGAGCAAAAGTTAAATATGTTTAAATTATTCCGCTTTCTAAAAGGCAGAGATTTAGCGTTAGCAATTGTGAGTATTATCTTAATCTTAATTCAATCAGTTGCTGATATTACTTTAACCTTTTTGATTGCTAATTTACTAGATCTAATTTCTAGTAATACCAATTCTGGAGCATTACCACAACAATTTTGAAACCTTGTTGGAATAATGGCTGGATGTGTTATCATTTCAGTCATTTTCCAAGGAATTGGAGTGGTTACAAGTGCTCGGGTTGGGGTTCGGCTTGCAAATAACGTCCGGTTTAATGCATTTAAAAAGATTCAAACATTAACTTTTAAAGAAATTGATACATTAACAACCCCTTCTTTGATTACAAGACTTTCAAATGATGTCTTGTATTATCAAAATGCGGTAATTTTGTCAATTAGAATGGCATTCCGATCAATTTTCTTAGTAATTGGTGGTGTGATAGCTACTTTTGTTATTGGTGCAAAATTAGATTTAGCTTGAATTGGGGCCATCTTTTTTGCAATTATCTTAACAGTGTCATTAGCAATCTTTTTAATTCTCAAAAAAGCCGTACCAATTTATCGTAAACAACAAAAAGGAATGGATCAAATCAATTGGGTAATGCGGGAAAACCTATTAGGGGTAAGAGTTGTTAAAGCTTTTAATTTGCAAAAAGACCAAATTGAAAAGTTTGATAATAAAAACTCAAGTTTTGCTAAAATTGCTACAACTGCAAACCGATGGTCAACTTCAATTATTCCCATTATTTATTTCTTAGTCCAAACAGCAACAGTTATTGTAATTATGTGTTTAGCAAAAGTGAGTAGTAACCAAAACATTAATTACCAAGTTACTTTTATTTTACAAATTATTCAATTAACTAGTATGGTATCAATGGGATTTGTATTAGCAAGTACAGTTTTGATTATGTTGTCATATACAAAAGCTTCATGTGACCGAATTAATCAAATCTTTGATACTAATCCATCAATTCTAAGATGTGAATCAAATAACTTTATCTCAAATTCACAAGTTGTTTTTAATAATGTAAGTTATAAATACAATTCTGCATCAGATGCAGAAAATGCATTATCGCAAATTTCTTTTGTTGCCAATCCCGGTGAAATGATTGGAATTATAGGACCCACAGGAAGTGGGAAAACAACACTAGTTAATTTAATTACAAGAACTCTAGAAGCCACAGAAGGAAACATTCAAATTTCGGGATTTGATGTTAAAGAAATTAATTATGAATCATTAAGGGATGCGATTGGGGTGTCTCCCCAAAAAAGTGTTATCTTATCTGGTACTATTGCATCAAACTTAAGGTTTGGGAAGATTGATGCAACCGATGAGGAAATGTTAGAAGCTGCAAACCAATCACAAGCCATTGAATTTATTAATATGAAGGAAAATAAATTCAATTATGAAATTGAACAAAGAGGGACAAATTTATCAGGGGGGCAAAAGCAAAGGTTATCAATTGCGCGTGCACTAATTAAAAAACCCAAAATTTTAATCTTAGATGACTCTACAAGTGCACTTGATATGATAACCGAAGCAAAAGTACAAGATAACATTCGCAAATTAGAAAATACGACAACATTCTTAGTAGGGCAAAGAATTTCAGCAATTAGTCGGGCTGACAAAATTATCGTTTTAGACCAAGGAAAAATGGTTGGTTTTGGAGACCATAGTGAATTATTAAAAAACTGTGAGCTATATCGAGATATTTCAGTATCTCAAGGAGTTAGTGAATAGTTATGAATCAGAGACAAAAAACAATTAAAGTTAAAAAAACAAAGATTGAAATTCAGTATCTTAAAACACTAGAAGAAAGAATTAATGCAAATAATAAACTTTCTTCATTAAAGATTGGTACTAAAATTTGTTTTAAGTATGTTAAACACTTTCGCTTTGCTTTCATTATTGCCCTAACCTCTGCTTTTATGGCAACATTTGTTAATGTTATTGTGTTGCTTGGAATCAACTATATTACCCAAAGTTTAGATAGTTTATTCACAACTCGAAACGAAGTTGTAAATGTCTTTGGCAATTCAATCCTAATAGATGATACTTATAAAGTATTAATAATGGGTGGTGTATTATTAGGACTTTATTTCTTCTTAGGTTTGTTTGTTTTTATAATGAACTTTATATTAACCAAGATTGCTAACCAAATTGGCTATTATTTAAGAATGGATTTGTTTAATAAAATCCAATTATTAAAACTTTCATACTTTGATACTCATGAAAGTGGTAATACAATGAGTATCTTATCAAACGATGTCTTTTATGTTGTGATCTTTATTTCGCAAAACTTTGGAAACTTTGTGCAAGCAGTTGCGTTAATTTTAGGGATGACAATTGTAATGTTTCTAATTTCACCATACCTTGCTTTAATTGAAATTGGAATTGTGATTATCTTAACTTCTTATACTAAAATCTTGAGTAAGATGAGTGAAAAAAGATTTATTCAACAACAAAAGAAATTAGGTGAACTAAACGGTTATATAGAAGAGATTATTTCTGCACAAAATGTTGTCAACCTTTTTAGAAGAGAAGAATTAACTGAAAAAGAATTTGAAAAATACAATAAAGCATTATGTGCAGAATCTCAAAAAGCACAAACAATTTCGGGGTTATTTATTCCTTCAATGAACTTTTTGAATAATTTTTCAACCGTTATCATTGCAATTGTAGCAACTATCTTTGTAATTCAAAATGTTTCATTTGGAAGTACTTTATTTGGTAATTTTGAACAATATGCTCCAATGTCAAACCAAAGAATTATCGTAGCTGTTGCTGTTATTAATACATTCATAGTAGCTTTAAGAAGCTTTACACAACCAATTAATAACATTGTTGCAATGATTTCGCAAATTCAACAAGCCTTTGCAGGGGCGAGAAGAACATCAGAAGTCTTTTTAGAAGATAATGAAGCTTTAAGAAATGAAAAAGTGGAAATTAAGCAAAAACTTGTTGGTAAAGTAAATATTAATAATTTAAGTTTTGGTTATGTACCAAATAAAACAATCTTAAAAAACATTAATCTAGAAGTACAACCCCAAAACACGATTGCAATTGTGGGACCCACAGGAAGTGGTAAAACAACACTAATTAATCTATTAACTAAGTTTTACGACATTAGTGATGGTGATATTGTATTTGATGATACATACCACATTAAAGATATCAAAAAAGAAAGTATTCGCAAAGAAGTTTCAATCGTGTTACAAGATACATATTTGTTTAGTGGTACGATTAAAGAAAATATTCGATTTGCTAAAAAAGACGCAACGGATGAGGAAATCTTTAAAGTTGGTAGTATTGCCAATTGTGATTCGTTTATTAACCAATTAGAAAATGGGTATGATACGGTATTGTCAGAAAATGCAATTGAATTATCACAAGGGCAAAAACAACTAATTGCAATTGCAAGGGCAATGCTATCAGATTCTTCAATTCTAATATTAGATGAAGCTACAAGTAGTATTGATACAAGAACTGAAAGAGTGGTACAAGATGCAATGAATAAATTGATTGCGCAAAAAACGGCATTTATTATTGCACACCGTTTATCTACTATTAGAAATGCAGATAAGATAATCGTGATTAAATTTGGTGAAATAATCGAATATGGTAATCACGATGAACTAATGGATTTAAAAGGATTTTATTACCAATTAAACCAATCAAAATCAGGAATTGTGGATGAAGTTGAAACATAATTCAATTTAATTCACTTTGTATAATAATTAAAATATCTTCTGGTTTCAGAAGATATTTTTTTATATTAAATTAAAGATAGTGTTTCTAATAAAATTTGTTTATCTTTGTTTTCTAATTCTGCAACAATGTGGAAATACACTTTTTGGGTTGTAGTGATATTCGAGTGTCCCAATCTTTTAGCAACACTTGCAATTGAAACTCCAGAATATAATAGCAGTGATGCATGAGTGTGCCTCAGACTATGAATTGTAATAATTGGAATATTTGCTTTTTCACATAATCTTTCTAGTAAGTCATTAATTGTAGAATTATATACTTTATGTTTTGCAAATATAGCTTGGTTTTCAGGTAAATCTTTAATTAAACTTTTAAATTGATTAATGGTTTTAGTATCAATTTGAATCTTTCTAATAGATGTTGTATTTTTAGTTGGTAAGAAACCAGTACCATTCTTATAATCCCAAGTTTTGTTAATCGTGATGGTATTATTGTTAAAATCAAAGTCTTTGGGAGTGATAGCTAAAGCTTCTGAAAACCTCATTCCGGTTTTGGCAATTAACAATATTAACCAATCATATGAGATATGATTGGTTAAATGAAGGTTTTTAATTAATGCTTGCAATTCGAAATGCGATAAGTATTTAGGTTTTTTATCTTTTGGAGTTTTACCTTTAATAACTGCTTTTCTAGTGGGGTCTTTTAAGATTAATTGATCATAAACCGCATCTTTAATTGCAGCTTTTAGAAGGTGATGAAAATCTTTTGTTGTTTGGCGTTCGTGAATTAAAGCATATTCATTTAAAAGGTTTTGGTAATTTAGTCTATTTAATTCACAAACTTTTAAATCTGGTACAATTCTTTTAATTCATCTAAGTGTTAAGTAATATTTATTCAAAGTTACTTTTTTAATTGCACCTTCTTTGTAAACTTTAATTCACATTTCATAATATTCATAGAATAGTTGGGTTGAATAAAAAATTGTATTCATTATTTGCTCCAATAATTAATTTTTATGAAGTATGAAATAATGATATACAAAATTAGTGAGAAAGTTAAATGGCTTGAGATATAAAAACTATAGAAATATAAAATTATATTGCATTATTCATTTCTAATTTTTTAAAAAGATTAACTTTGTAAAAGCAACTTTATTCCAAAATTATTTAATACGTTTTTTTCTTTTAGATTTGCGTTTCTTATTATTATTATTATTTACAAAATTTTTTCATTGTAGTATCGTTCCACTTTCGCATTTGCAAATTTTGAAATCACTTTCTATTGGCAAAGCATATCAGCTATCTTCTCTATAAAAATTAGTATATGTCAAGTTGGATGTAATATATCTTTGATTAATTGCGCAAGGTTTAGTTTTAGGATCATATTGATTTTCTTTATAAAGATAAGCTTTATTGTCTCTAATGTAGCACACATCAAATTCTTCTATTTTTTCTATATAATCTTGGTTTTTATTCAAAAATTGTTTTAAATTTTTCTCATTATAATCTTTTAAAAAAATACTGTGATTATCATAATAAATAACATTTTCCATACCTAACGCTTGAATAGCTTTAAATAATTTCATTCTTTTAAGCATTGCGATATATGATGCAACTACTCTATTGTATGAACCATTTGCCATATATCAAACAGGAATTAACTTTAAAGTAAATGTATGTGGTAATTGGTTATCTTTAGTTGTTTCATTAACCCTTCAAATTCTATTTTTTCATTGAAGTTCTTTAAATTTTAATAATCTTTTGTATTCTTCTTCATCTGCACAAATATAAAAATTATCATAATATTTAGTATCAATATATTTTCCATATCCTCACTGACTAATAGTTTCAAAAATCAAACTACTAACTTTATCTTGGCCAATTTTGGCTTGATCTCTAAAATTAATAATTTTGTTAGCAAATGGATACAATCATCTATCTGATGCTACTCACTCTTTATGAATCAATTCCACACCTTGAAAATCATAAAATTGTTTTAGAAAGTTAAATTCTTCTTCAAAATAATAACATTCAAAATCATCAAGACTATTAACAGTCTGTTCAAGAGTTATTTCACCTCTTTCAATCTTAAAATAATTGTTTCAATCTGCTAAAAGAGGAATATGATTTGTCTTGGCTCTAGCACTTTTTATTCTAAGTTGTAATAAGTTTATTACTTTTTTATAATGTGGCTTTTTATCTCAATAAAAATGTAAATCACCAAAAGGTAATGTTTCTAATAAAAAAGGAAGTTCGTCCTGGTTAATATTTATTTTTAATCCTTTTTCACATTTAATAATTTTTCTTCTTTTATAAACAGGGTTTAATTGAGATATTTCAGAAAAATGATAGTGGTCTATCCATCATCAACTAGATCTTTTACATTCAAAACCTGGGGGAAAGTGTGTAAAATAAAGTTGTAAATCATAAAGAAAACTTTCAATTGTTAAATAATTATAAAAATTGATTTCTTTATCATTGAAAAGGCTTTTACTATTTACAATTTTCTTTATAACTTTTTCAAATTCTTGATAGAATGCTTTAACAATTTTTACATCTTTTTTACAGCTTTCAATAAATTCTTGTGGTAGTTTTTCAATTGAATCTACTGGTTCAAGATTATAGAATTCGGTATTTTCTTGTTTATCTAGTTTATGTTCATTGATTCCTAAAGCTTCACCTAATTTTTTAACTCCAAAAACAAACATTTTTAAAGAGTCATAAAAATAAATAGTTATTGGTTTGTTTTCAATATTAAGGATGTTTACAGTTATTTTATAAATTTTGTCTCCATATTTTAAAAAACTAAATTGATTGACTCCATCAATGTTGTTAACAGCTTTATAGTGATTTTTAGCTAAAAACTTCAAAATAAAATCACCATCAAAATCTAAATTATGAAAATAAATTTTAGAGTTTTGTTTAAAACAACTTAAATATTCAAAAAATTGATTTAAATTTAAATTAGTATAATTTTTTGTTGAATCTATTAAATTTTCAATATAAAAACATAACAATTTGGTATTATTTTCACATTTAAAATAATCAGTATATGCTGATGTTGTTTCGAAATCTGCAAAATACACATTATTCTTACGAACTCTGTCAATTTTTTTCATTATTCATTGCCTTAATAAAGTTATCAGTATTAGTTTTTGTTATAAAAACTATAATCTTTTTCTAATTTTAGCATTGCATAACAAAATTTGAGAATTACACTTTCACTTTACGACAGCATCAGTTTACTACTCATTTAAAACAG